>NZ_KB235914.1:69965-419544 GCF_000332175.1 Pseudanabaena sp. PCC 6802
CGGGCTGAGATCTGATACTTGCAACCTGTTCGACAGCTGATTTCAGCCAGCGCTGCTTGCGATGAATTAGATCTGGAACTCGATCGAGATCGTAACCCACTGGTACTACGACTTCGATCGCGCCCAAGGTGTTTACATTCAGGCTGACATTTTTGGCTCTATGGCTAACGCGAACTGAATAATTTGGTAAAGACATAAGTCAATCGTGTCATATTCCTGGTTGCCCCAATTAAATCTGAAATTCCGCAGGAACTTCTGCCATTGCCATTTGATGCATGACCTTAGCTAGTTCGGCTGCTACTTCGGGGCGAGAAAACTCGGGTGGCGGACATTCGCCGCGGCGGAGCATTTCGCGAACTTTTGTCCCCGATAAGTGAATCCGCTCTTCTGGAAGGCTAGGACTGGTTTTGGTTGTCGCCATGCCTTTGGTACGGGTGCAGTAAAAAGCGTGCTCGAACATGAGCGGTGTAATGCCTAGTTCGCCAGGTTCAAATTCGTCGAAAATATACTGGGCATCGTAGGTGCCGTAGTAGTCGCCCACCCCCGCATGATCGCGCCCTACAATAAAGTGGGTGCAGCCGTAGTTTTTGCGGAGAATGGCGTGGAATATGGCTTCGCGGGGGCCAGCATAACGCATGGCAGCGGGGTTAATTGCCAGGATCACCCGATCCTGGGGATAGTAATGCTCCAGCATGATTTCATAGCAGCGCATCCTGACATCGGCGGGGACATCGTCGCTTTTAGTGGCTCCGACGAGGGGATGAAGAAATAGACCATCGACTATTTCTAGGGCGCATTTCTGGATGTACTCGTGGGCGCGGTGGATGGGGTTGCGGGTTTGGAAGCCCACGATCGTGCGCCAACCTTTTTCGGCGAATAGTTCGCGCGACTCGGCGGGATCGATTTGGTAAGTGGGGAAATTGGGATGGGGGCGGCGTTCCAGCAACCAGATATCTCCGGCCAGGTAGGTATTGCCTTGGGTATAGACCACTTTGACACCTGGGTGGCGGTCTTCGTTAGTGCGATAGACGTGCAGCGCTTCTTTGAGTTTGTCGTAGGTATATTTTTGGCTCAGTTCCAGCACGCCGATGAAGAGGCCGTTGGGGTCGTCGAGCCTGACTAAACTACCAATTTGCAGGGGGGCAGCGATCGCTTCATCCACGGGCAAGGTAATTGGAATTGCCCAGGGTAGCCCGTTAGCCAGTCGCATATTCATTACGACTGACTCGTAGTCCTCTTGATTCATAAATCCGGTGAGGGGACTAAAGCCGCCGATCGCAATGAGTTCGAGGTCGGATAGCGATCGCTCTGTGAGTTGGACTCTGGGCAAGAATTCAGCTTTGCTGAGGAATTCTTGCCGCTGGGCCTCCGATACCAAGCGGTTAACGAGATGTCCACCATGTGGTGCAATTGCTTTAGATGAGCGAACCATAAATTTTTATTAACTAGCTACCTTTTAGTATTTAAACCTAATAAGCGATCGCCAACTCAATTTAGTGCGAGTTTGTTAGTTCGTTCGCTCTAGCCGCTAAGGTAGCTTCTACAATTTCCACTACATTTTGGCTGGTCAGATCTGGACGATTTAAAATTTGTTTGAGTTCTTCTAGGGCTAGATCGTACTCTTTCTCAAATTTTGCCAGTGGCAGGGGAGGTTTGGCATGTTTAGGCGATCTCCCTACCTTGAGAATTGCTTGGCGTACCTGTGCTGTAATTTCTTTAGTAAGTTCAACCTGGGCGCGTTGCCGCAGTAATTGATAACCGCGAGCGCTAGTTGCGTACATGGGTGGTAGTCGATTTAGTGCATAGGCAGCAATTTCTGTCATATCAATCTGGCTGCTTACCTCTGGTGGAACATCACGCATTAAGTGTTGAGCGACCAGGACAACTAACTTTTCTAAAACGTTACTAAAGCCAAGTTGCGCTTTCAAAACGTATGACCCAAGTTCTTCATATTCAATTGCAGTACTGTCAACTGCTTTGATGGCATCCGTCCAACTGGCATCGCGAAGTTGGATCAGTCCCATTCGACGCTTGGATCTTTGTAGGTAGCCCTTAATATCGATTACTGCGCTGCGCTTGCCCCTGCTAAGATGTTTGATACTTTCTTGCAGAGTAGTTTCGTCCTCGATTACAGGTTCTTCCTTTTCTGTCTGCATAACTGCGAGCAAAGCACTGGGAACATCTCGCCAACGTAGTTGCTCTCGCTCTAGAATTTTGCCCAATTTAACTAGAGATCTAGCTTTACAGAACAACTCGTCTTCGGGCAGTGGGGTATGGTCATGTAAAGGATCTCCTATTTGTAAGACCGCGATCGCACGACGCACATTATTAAAGATCTCCTCTTCTAAGTCATTCAGGGCACGATTGTGCTGGTGCGCCCACCCAATTTCAGTGGTGACATATAGGGGTGGCAGGCGATTCAGTGCAAATGCTGCTATTTCGCTAATGCTTATCTGCTGCTTGATGTCTGCACGCAAATTATCAAGTTGCGCAGTTGCATTTTTGACAACTATATCCTCTATGACATTTTTAAAGCCTGACATATACCCACCAACCTCAGTCTAATCAGGTAATTACAGTCTACAATCTGGGCATAAGCATTGTGCAGATGGAAAAGCTCGGAAAAAGCAAGTAGTTTTATAGCTGTATACAGATTCTGATAGTTCAGGAGGGTGTGACGGCTGTGCCCCCACCCAGGGGTTTCCCCCCTGCACCCATTCTGAGCCTGTCAGCTATAGCCATGACCTAGATATGCAAAGTTAATGACAGCTCATCTTTAATTTGTCTGTATCTTACCCAGGCGGGGAACAAATATATCACTTATGGGCGTGGCGCAAAGGGATTGCTAAGATTAGCACGAAAAGGGGTTGCATCTAAGTTAGCAGGCTCCATTGCCCAAGTGCCAGACTCGTTGGAAAATTCAGCTAGTGTCCTTTGCCTGCGATCTTTCAGGACAATACCGTAATTACGATCTATTGCGCTATTACCAAGCCTTTGCATGAACGAGTAGCGCTTTATGTAATCAGCCGCATCCCAAACACTAAGATTGACGACGATCCTCACTACCCGCAGATTAGGATCGATGGTGAGGCCCTCAACTAAACCTTCATCAACTCGCTCGCTCGCCCACCACAGGCTGGGTTGAACTGGCTCTATGGGAACTGTAACTGACTTAACTTGAGCCTGCGCGCCAAAGGCAATTATTGGCGATAGCAATAAGCATACAAATAACCCCAGAGGATATCTGTGCTTCTGCCCCGATTGCCGATCGCTTGTTGTTTCTAAACCTCGATCTATTCCCATAATCGCTTGCCCTCTTGGGTATATAAACGTTGATGCGTATCGCGCAATAGTGTGGGGATATCTAACTTTTCCGGACAGCGGGGTAAACAATCGCCGCAGTCGGTACATTTAATAGCTTTGCTACCTGGAAACCAGTGCCCAGCGTTTTCAAACATTTTATAGCGATATTTGCCAAATTCTTGCATATCGAAGGCGATCGCCATATTCCGCAGTCGCAACACCTCTGGAATATTAATATTTTCAGGACAGGGCAAGCACTCGAAACACTGGGAGCAGCGATCGCTACCCAATCGATCGTACTGACGATCTAGTTTCGCTAGTAGGGATGCTTCCAAGTCGGATAGCGGCTCGTCGCAATCCCAAGCAACTCGATGAGCCTCGAATTCTTGGGGATTGGCCGCACCGAGACTGAGCGTGTGCACGCGCGGATCGGCAAGCAAAAAGCGATCGTTTAGCTGCACGGGCGTGTAGGGATGGCACAGTTGCCGCAGTTTATTTGAGGGGTTGTACAGCATACCGCCTTTATCAGAGGGGGAGATGATAAATACGCCCATATCTTTTGCGTGCGCTAGTTGCACGGCGGGCTGATTGCGCTGGTTGAAATAGTAGTAATGCAGGTTAACAGACTCGAATAGATCGGTATCGATCGCTGCCAGGATTACTTCTAGGGGTCCATGGGTGGAAAAACCGACGTGACGAATAATTTTCCGATCTAAGGCTTCTCGTACAGCTTGCATGCAACCGTTGGGACGCTGCACCATCTCCAGGTGCTCCCAGGTATTGATGCCGTGCAGATCGAAGTTGTCGATGTAGTCCAGATGCATTTTTTGCAGGGACTGCTGGATATACTGGCGCATCGTATCGGCATCCGGCATGGGTGGAATTTTAGTGGTGACATAGAGGCGATCGCGCTGCTCGTGCAATCCAGTCCGAAATGCGGCACCAATAAATTGCTCGCTTTTGCCATATCCCTTAGCGGTTTCAATGTGGTTAATGCCCAGTTCAACAGCCTTGAAAGTGGTAGCGACGGCATTTGACTCCGATTGCAAGTAACGCATGGTGCCAAAGGAAAACACCGACAGGAGCATCTCAGTTTTGCCAAAGCGTCGATAGCGCATAGTTGATTTAACAGTTAATATTTGTAAGCATCATCCAGATTGTCAAATTCCTGAATTATTACCTCTACTTTTATGTTTATGCGCTGGGGTTATGTTTCTACGATCGCTATCCTGGTGGCGATCGCACTGCCTGTAACTAATGTAGCTTGGGGCAAGCCTGATGATTCAAGCATTGCGCAAAAAGCACAAAAACTTGACTGCTCTAAGGCGATAACTCAGCAAGACTTGAACGAATGCGCGGCACGAGACGCTAAAGTTGCGGATCGCAAGCTCAACCAAGTCTATCAAAGGTTAATTGCCAAGCAGAGCGGATCGCAAAAAGCAAAGCTCGTAGAGGCACAGCTAGCCTGGATTAAATTTAGAGATAAAGCCTGCGACTTTGCTTACGGTAGGTCTGGCGGCGGCTCGATCGCTCCTCTCCATTACTCTGGTTGCCTGCGCAGCCTGACCATACAACGCACCAAAGATTTGGAAAGCTATTTGGAAGATTAGCTAGGAATTAGCTTGCAGATAAAAATCAAATCCAAGATTGCGCTATTTTCCAGCTAATTTGGGTAGGCTAATGAAACAAGTCTAGATACGCAAGTCTGGGCAAAAGCAATGCTAGTCATACTTAAATTAGGGGAATTAAAATAAATTAGGGGAATTAAAATGTTCAAGAAAAATCATGTCTTTGCGTCTATTGCACTGCTGGCGCTGAGTACCGTAGCGCTGCCCAATGCTGCTTCAGCAGAACAATGGTATTTCTACGTCCGTAATAATTCGAGTGCTGCCATTAAACAACTTCTGGTTTCTGAAAATGGTAGTAGCTGGGGCTACTTTGACATTGGTTCGGGGGTTGGAGTCGGTGCCCAAGCAAAAATGATTTGGGATAGCTCGACAAACAATCAAGGTTGCAGCCAATTGATTAAAGCTGTATTTAGCGACGGCAGCGAAAGTCAGCCAAGTCGGATCGATTTTTGTAAAAATCTAGACGATCCGATCGTGTTCCAATAAAACCGCTGATACCCACAAGCAACTTTTCAAGAAATAAAATGGGGACTGTCGCTGAAATGGCAGCCCCCATTTTTTGATGCGAGTTGCCAATTCGCACAGATCGCAACCCCGAGCGATTGCTTAAAATTGTGATGCGATCGCTAATTTATTTTGAGAGGAAATATCTATGGCTAATTGGGACACAGACAACGGTAACGGCAAGCGCAAATCTTTTCAGATGCCCGGAGCCAAGCCCCACTACAATCCCGATCGCCCAGGGCAAGTAGAACATATCAGTCTGGATCTCAGCGTCGATATTCCGAATAAAACATTGCGGGGAGTTTGCCAAATTCGCCTGAACCCCGTGCGCAATGGCATTACCGATCTCGAACTCGACGCGGTCAATCTGGAAATTGCATCGGTGCAGGTTGGTAATATCGCCCAGCAATTTGACTACGATGGTGAATGCTTAAAAGTAAAGCTGGCTAAGCCGACGGCGATCGGCGATCGCGTCGCGCTAGAAATTAACTATGCTGCCGTGCAACCGCAACGGGGGATCTATTTTGTCACGCCCACGGAGCATTACCCCAAGAAACCCACGCAAGTATGGACGCAGGGAGAAGATGAGGATTCCCGCTATTGGTTCCCCTGCTTTGACTATCCCGGCCAGCTTGCCACCTCCGAAATTAAAGTGCGCGTGCCCGGTCATCTCATGGCAATTTCCAACGGCGAGCTAGTCAGTACCTCTCAAGATGGTAATGACAAGATTTACCATTGGGTGCAGCGCGAAGTACATCCTAGCTATCTGGTGACCTTAGCGATCGGGGATTTTATCGAGGTCAAAGATAATTGGCGCGGCATCCCTGTTACCTACTATGTCGATCGCTCGCGCACGGCAGCCGAAGCCGTCTTGAGCATGGGCAAAACGCCGCGCATGATCGAGTTTTTCAGCCAGAAATACGGCTACGACTATGCTTTCCCCAAATACGCGCAGGTATGCGTAGCCGACTTTATCTTTGGTGGCATGGAGAATACCTCCACCACATTGCTAACCGATCGCTGCGTTTTAGACGAACGCGCCGCTCTGGACAATCGCGGTACGGAAAGTCTGGTGGCGCACGAACTGGCGCACCAGTGGTTTGGCGATCTGGTTGTAATCAAACATTGGTCCCATGCCTGGGTAAAAGAAGGTGCTGCTACTTACGCTGAGGTGCTGTGGACGGAGCACGAATATGGTGCCGAAGAAGCCGCCTATTATCGCCTGGGCGAAGCGAGTCGCTACTTCACCGAAGATGCCGAGCGCTATCGCCGTCCGATGGTTACCCATGTCTATCGCGAAGCGATCGAGCTATACGATCGCCACATTTACGAAAAGGGCGGCTGCGTCTATCACATGCTGCGCACCGAGTTGGGCGACGACTTGTTTTGGCAATCCATCCATACTTTCGTGCGGCAGAACGCCCACAAAACCGTGGAGACGATTGACTTGATCAGAGCGATCGAGCAAACGACTGGGAGAAACGTTCTCTTTCTTTTCGATCAATATGTCTTCCGGGGCGGACATCCCGAATATAAAGTTGGCTACAGTTGGGATGAGGATAACAAGCTAGCCAAAGTCACGGTCGCGCAAACCCAAGAGGAACTATTCGACCTCAAAATTCCGATCGCTTTCGGATTTGAAGTACAGAACGGACAGCAAGCAGTGACTCAAAAGACATTTACGGTGAGAGTATTTGAGAAAGAACAGGCTTTCTACTTCCCATTGGAGACTAAGCCCAGCTTTATCAGCTTCGATCGCGGCAACAACTATCTCAAACAAGTGACTTTGGAGTATGGACTTGCAGAGTTGAAAGCAGGATTGCAGTTCGATCCCGATCCGCTGGCAAAGATTCAGTGCGCGCAGGCATTGGCAAAGAAAGGCAACCTGGAAGCCGTGAAAGCGCTGGAGAAAGCCCTGCTGGAGGAGTCATTCTGGGGCGTGCGCGTGGAGGTAGCTGACGCTCTCGCTGCGATTAATTTAGATCAAGCCTGTGCCGCTCTGGTTAAGGGATTGGGAGATAAAGATGCCAGGGTGCGCAAGGCGGTAATTAGCGGCCTGAGCAAGTTCAAAACCGAATCCAGCTTGCAAGCGATTAAGCCCTTCGTGCGCAAAGGCGATCCCAGCTATTTAGTGGAGGCAGCCGCTGCTACCAGTATCGGCGAAATTGCTGCCGCGCTGCCTGACTACGAACCGGATAAGGTCATCAAATGGCTGCGCGAAGTTCTCAAAGAGGAGGAAGGATGGAACGAAGTGGTTCGTTCCGGCGCGATCGCGGGTTTAGCCAAGTTAAAAGAATCCGACGAAGCCCTGGATATCGTCATGAAATATACGGCACCCGACGTACCGCAACCGCTGCGTTTGGCATCGATTCGCGCCCTAGGAGCGATGGGTAAGTCTCAGACGAAACCCAAAACCGACAAAATCTTGAACCGCTTGCAGGTATTGGCGAGCGAAACCTTCTTTCTCACCCAAGTTTCCGTCGTCAGTGCTTTGGGACAGGTGGACAGTCCGGCGGCGATTGGGATATTGCAGGCTCTAGCCGATGGCACGCCAGACGGTCGAGTGCGCCGCATGGCGGATGAAGCGATCGCAAAAGTACAGAAAGCGATCGGAGCCGATGCAGGTATCAAGCAATTGCGCGAGGAAATGGATAAGTTAAAGAAAGAGAATCAGGAGTTAAAGAGTCGGTTGGAAGCGATCGAGGCAAAGACGGTTAAGGGCTGACGAGTAATCTTATGCTGCAAGTCCTCGATGGGGAAAGCACTAGCATCAAGTCGATTTGAAGATGCCAGTTAGACAAGCCTCATCGACAAGCGATCGCGGGCAGATCGTTAAATTTACACGACTTGGAAGGTTATTTTGAAAACCTTGCCAAATAAGGGACTTAGAGGATGAGCATTTTAGCCTTTTCAACGAGGATACTGGGTTTCAGCCCTGTAACTGAGTGCTAACCTTCCAAGTCGTGAAATTTACCCTATTCGGTGGAGAACGAGCGATCGCTTGGATAAGCCAGCAATTTGAAATTGCGCCAACCTTCAACCAAAACCTACGGAGAACAGAAAAATGACGAACAGAGAGTTTTATGTTGTGATTGAAAGAGATGAAGATGGAATATATGTTGGTGAAGTCCCCCAACTCAAAGCTTGCTATAGCCAGGGAGAAACTATTGATGAGCTAATGCAAAATATCCGCGAAGTCATTGAAATGTGCCTTGAGGAACTTGAAGAACGATCGACTACTGAATTCATTGGCATTCAGAGGGTGGTGGTCTAGTGGCAAAACTCCCAAACCTAACCGGAGAAGAACTGATTGCTGCACTTCAAAAGATTGGTTTCTATATAGTGAGGCAAAAGGGTAGCCATGTTCGGATGAAGCACGAAGATAATAGAGTTGTCTCTATTCCCGTTCACGTCGGTAAGACAATTGGTAAGGGGCTACTTTTGAAGATTCTTCGAGACAGCGATTTAACTAAAGATGAATTGCTAAATTTGCTAGAATAATCCAACATTTGCTGGAAATTCCCAAAAGCCAGAGTAGAACGTGCGATCGCCCAGATAAACCAACAACTTGCAGCGATCGAGCGTAAATTAATCTCATGGAGGCACAATGTCTGAAATTACCCTCAACCCAGAGCAACTGAAGGAAATTTTAAAAAGTGCGATCGTGGAACGGCTGCACGAGAACCGAGAAGAAGTTTCCGATTTTCTGGCAGAAATTATCGAAGACGTGGCGATGGAACGAGCGAGCGCCGAAGGTGAAACAATCGAAATTTTTAGCCGCGAGCCGATATTTTGCGATCGCTGCAGCAATTTAAAAATTTACCAAAGAGCGATCGCAACTCTTCACCCCAAGCAGAATGACTATAATCTAAAAAAATGCAAACGTTGAAATAAGAGATGAAAGAAATTCGCTTTAGCGAACATGCTCAATTAAAAATGGAGGTTTTAGCGAGTCATGAAATAATCATCGATACAAACTTTGTAATGGAAACGGTGCGATCGCCAGACAAACTGGAAACAGGGGGAAGCGGATAAAACAATCGCACAAAAACGTTTAGACGAAAATTTAGTGCTTCGAGTCATTTATCGAGAATTCAATGCTTTTATTTTAATCGTCACCCTTTATCCTGGCAGGAGGTCTAGATATGAAAAAGATTAGTTATAGCAAAGATGTTGATGCTCTCTTAATTGAACTTTCCAACGAGCCAATTGCCTATGCTGAAGATGAAGGACAAGTGATTTTGCATTATTCTCAAGATGACAAGCTAGTTCTGGTTGAAATCCTGGATTTTCGACGCTTTATGTCAAATGAAACTGTGACTGCATTATTAGCCTCCTGACAAAATTGCTAAAACAGATATAGCGGTTTTCACTTGAGAACGGGTTTTATTTTTGGGGTGAAGGGGTTCCACCCCTTCTTGGGGGCAACGCCCCCAAACCCCCTACTTTTTCTGATCTGAAAACCGCTATATGTAACGACAATAGAAACCGATCGAGCAACGGCAACTGCTTGGATAGATCGGCAACTCGAAGCTTTAGGGTTAAAACTGACATGACTATTGCGGCGATCGATTAGATATTTACCTGGTGACATCGGGGCTGCACAAACTAAAGTCTAGCAGCGCGGACTCCGAGAAAAGCAATGAATAAATCAGGATTTGGCATAACCCAGAACCACTTAAGTTTCAAGAGGATGGCTGCAAGCTCCTGCTCAGGCAAAAATTCACAACAATTAACAAAGTCGCTTTTCGGTTGCAGTTTGCAAGCTGGGATCGCTAACCAATCAACGAAAAAGCGTCACCAGACAATCGCCTGTATATTATTAAAACCCTTACATTACAAGAGATAAGGTTAATTTGTCTTTTGTTTTTATTTTATTAAAATTAAATACACAAAACCAATTAAAGTGATATTAAAGATTTCTAGAGGGGGTTTGAAACCTATGGGGACTTAATAAAAAAATATATTGACTAATTAAGCTGATTTAGAGCCACATATCTTTTGCGATGCTCTTTTAATTGGGTCTGCGATCGTCAATAATGCTGACAAGTGCATATCAAATTTTTTTGACTGTTTTGGATTAATTGGAGAATATAAAGTGAAACTAGCAGTATATGGAAAGGGTGGCATTGGTAAGTCCACCACTAGTTGCAATATCTCGGTTGCTCTAGCCAAGCGTGGCAAAAAGGTTTTACAAATTGGCTGCGATCCAAAACACGACAGTACCTTTACCCTCACTGGTTACCTAATTCCAACGATCATCGACACCCTGGCTGAAAAGGACTATCACTACGAAGATGTGTGGCCGGAAGATGTAATCTACAAAGGATATGGTGGTGTGGATTGCGTCGAAGCAGGCGGGCCGCCAGCAGGGGCAGGTTGCGGCGGCTATGTTGTTGGAGAAACCGTCAAGCTCTTAAAGGAATTAAATGCCTTCGATGAATATGACGTAATTTTGTTTGACGTATTGGGTGACGTAGTTTGCGGTGGATTTGCCGCACCGCTCAACTATGCTGACTACTGCTTGATCGTAACCGACAACGGTTTTGATGCTCTATTCGCTGCCAATCGCATTGCTGCTTCTGTCCGCGAAAAATCTCGCACGCACTCTTTGCGGCTGGCTGGCTTAATTGGCAATCGCACCAGCAAACGCGATCTAATTGATAAGTACATCAACCACGTACCCATGCCAGTTCTGGAAATTTTGCCCCTGATTGAAGATATCCGCGTATCGCGGGTTAAAGGCAAGACTTTGTTTGAAATGGCAGAGACCGATCCGGATCTCAACTACGTTTGCGATTACTATCTCAATATTGCCGATCAGCTATTATCGCTACCTGAAGGCGTAATTCCCAAGGATGCTGCCGATCGCGATCTATTTACCCTACTCTCTGACTTCTACCTCAATCCCACCACTCCCAAGGTAGAAGAATTAGATCTAATGATGGTTTAGGTCGAGAGCATTTGATTGGCGATCGGTTGATGGATTTTTGATGGGCGATTCGGTAGGGGCAGGTTTGGCTAGAGTTCTTTGATTTTCATCAATAAATCTCGCGCAAAACCTGCCCCCTACATTAAATCTACCCCTACATCAATGGATTATTCTCAGAAACAATTTCAGCAACAATTAACTTAAAAAATAGATAAAGACTATGACAATGACTGCTGAACCTCAAGCTTTGAGCTTTGAGTGCGAAACTGGTAACTATCACACCTTTTGTCCGATTAGCTGCGTGGCCTGGCTGTATCAGAAGATTGAAGATAGCTTCTTCTTAGTGATCGGCACTAAGACCTGCGGTTACTTCCTCCAAAACGCTATGGGCGTGATGATTTTTGCCGAACCACGCTATGCTATGGCAGAACTCGAAGAGGGCGATATCTCTGCCCAATTGAACGATTACGAAGAGCTGAAGCGTCTGTGCTTGCAGATTAAGCGCGATCGCAACCCCAGCGTAATTGTCTGGATCGGCACCTGCACTACTGAAATTATCAAGATGGATCTAGAAGGTCTGGCTCCCAAGCTGGAAGCTGAAATTGGCATTCCCATCGTGGTTGCTCGCGCCAACGGATTGGACTATGCCTTTACGCAAGGTGAAGACACCGTGTTGGCCGCAATGGCAGCGCGTTGCCCAGATAAAGCCCCCGAAGAAGAAAAGAAAGAGCGCAATGCCATCACTTCGTTGCTTAACTTCGGTAAGAAAAAAGAAGAAGTAGAAGCAGAAGAGGAAGGCTATGCCAATCATCCACCACTCGTAATGTTTGGTTCGCTCCCAGATCCAGTCGTGACAAATCTCACGATGGAGCTAAAGAAACAGGGAATTAAGGTGTCTGGCTGGTTGCCAGCCAAGCGTTTTACGGAATTGCCTGTAATTGCCGAGGGCTACTACGTTTGCGGCGTGAACCCTTTCCTCAGTCGGACGGCGACCACACTGATGCGCCGCCGCAAGTGCAAGCTAATTGGCGCTCCCTTTCCGATCGGCCCCGATGGAACTCGCGCCTGGATTGAGAAGATCTGTTCGGTGATGGGAGTCACGCCTAAAGGTTTGGCAGAAAGGGAACAACAAATCTGGGAAAGCATGGAAGACTATCTGAAACTGATTCGGGGCAAATCAGTGTTCTTCATGGGCGATAACCTGTTGGAAGTTTCGCTCGCTCGCTTCCTGGTACGCTGCGGCATGACCGTGCAGGAAATTGGGATTCCCTATATGGATCAGCGCTATCAAGCGGCTGAGTTAGAGTTACTAAAGCAAACCTGCATCGACATGGGAGTGCCACTGCCCAAGATTATCGAGAAGCCCGACAACTACAATCAGGTGGAACGCATTTACGAGCTAAATCCCGATCTAGTGATTACGGGTATGGCTCATGCCAATCCCTTAGAAGCGCGTGGCATCAATACCAAGTGGTCGGTGGAATTCACCTTCGCTCAAATGCATGGGTTCTCCAACGCTCGCGACATTTTGGAATTGGTTACTCGTCCGCTGCGCCGCAACGACAATCTCAAAAACCTGGGCTGGGATAAACTCGTGCGCGAGGAAGCTAAAGTCTAGCGTTGCTCGCAAAATAACCCTAAATCATGAGGGCATTCTCAGTGGGGGATGTCCTTTTTTTATTAATGTGGTGAGGAGATTTCGGCAAACAGGAACTATCGCCGCCTATGCACAAGGAGGGTGCCGTTGATGCAAAGTGTCCTCTTTTAAGTGAAAAACGCAATAGCGCAACGGAGCCGTGAGAGTACGTCAAAAAATAGGCAAACCATAGACCGTAGGCGTTAACATAATAATTAAGTAATTTTAACTTCTGTAACCCTTTGCCATGTCTAGCTTTCCTGCTCTCACTGGTGCTGAAATTCGCGATCGCTTCCTCAAGTTCTTTGCCAAGCGCGACCACAAAGTTTTGCCTAGTGCATCTCTAGTACCCGAAGATCCGACGGTGCTGCTGACGATCGCGGGGATGCTACCATTCAAGCCCATATTTCTAGGACAAAAGGAGGCAGAGGTTCCGCGCGCTACCACTTCACAGAAATGCGTGCGTACCAATGACATCGAGAATGTCGGGCGCACGGCGCGGCACCATACCTTTTTTGAAATGCTCGGTAACTTTAGCTTTGGCGATTATTTCAAAAAAGAAGCGATCGCCTGGGGCTGGGAGTTAGTTACTAAGGTTTACAAGTTGCCTAGCGATCGCCTGGTGGTGAGCGTCTTTTACGAAGACGACGATGCCTTTGCCATTTGGCGCGATGTTATTGGCATTCCCGCCCACCGCATTCAGCGCATGGGCGAGGATAACTTCTGGGCATCAGGCCCAACTGGCCCCTGCGGGCCGTGTTCTGAAATCTTCTTTGATTTCAAGCCCGAGGAAGGCGATGACAAGATCGATCTAGAAGACGATTCGCGCTTTCTGGAAATCTACAATCTCGTATTTATGGAATTAAATCGAGATGCTAACGGTCATCTCACACCGCTCAAAAAGCAGAATATCGATACGGGTATGGGCTTAGAGCGCATGGCGCAAGTATTGCAGCGCGTTCCCAATAACTACGAAACCGATCTGATTTTCCCCATCATCAAAACCGCTGCTGATATTGCTGGCATCGACTATCACAAGAGTAATGAGAAAGTTAAAACTTCGCTGAAGGTGATTGGCGATCACGTTCGCGCTGTCGTGCACATGGTTGCCGATGGTATTACTGCCTCGAATGTTGGCAGAGGTTACGTACTGCGTCGCCTCCTGCGGCGGGTCGTGCGGCACGGTCGTCTAATCGGCATCGAACGGGAATTTACCACCGAGGTAGCCGAAACCGCGATCGCTCTATCCGAGGCAATCTATCCTAACGTCCGCGATCGCGAAACTGCGATTAAAGCAGAGTTGCAGCGAGAAGAAAACCGCTTCCTCCAAACCCTGGAACGCGGTGAGAAGTTATTGGCAGAAATCCTGGAGCGCCCTGACACCCAGAGCAGCAAGACGATCGGCGGTCAAGATGCATTTACGCTCTACGACACCTATGGATTTCCATTAGAGCTGACCCAAGAGATAGCCGAAGAGCAAGGTTTAACTGTGGATACCGAGGGCTTTGATGCGGCAATGCTAGAGCAGCAAGAGCGTTCTAAAGAAGCTCACGTCGATATCGATCTGATGACGCAGGTAAATTGGTCAGATCTGGTTAAGGAAGTAGGTAAGACAGAATTTCTGGGCTATACCCACCTCAGCAGCGATGCCCAGATTAAACTGATGCTAGTGAATGGCATCAGGGCTGAGTCTGCCCATCCTGGCGATCGCGTTCGCCTGATTCTGGATCGCACGCCTTTCTATGCCGAATCAGGCGGACAAGTAGGCGATCGCGGGTTTATTTCCAGCGAGAACGCCATTATTCGCGTTGACGACGTGCAAAAAGAGTCGGATTTATTCTTGCACGTCGGGCATGTCGAACGCGGTACGGTTTGTGTTGGCGAGCAGATAAACGCCCAGGTGGGAGTTTCCCAGCGCCGCCGCATCCAGTCTCATCACACAGCAACACATTTGCTGCAAGCGGCACTCAAAAAAATTGTCGATCCTAACGTCTCGCAAGCAGGTTCGTTAGTGGCGGCAGATCGGCTGCGCTTTGACTTCAATCTACCGCGTCCCGTCACCGCCGACGAACTGCAACAGATCGAGGCTCAAATCAACAATTGGATTGCCGAAGCCCATACTTCCCACATTGCCGTGATGCCGATCGCCGAAGCCAAAGCCAAGGGTGCGATCGCCATGTTCGGCGAAAAATACGGCGCAGAGGTGCGCGTAATCGACATCCCAGATGTGTCGATGGAACTATGCGGCGGCACGCACGTTACAAATACGGCGGAAATCGGTTTGTTTAAAATAATGTCTGAAGCTGGAGTTGCTTCTGGTATCAGGCGCATTGAGGCGGTGGCAGGACAGGCCGTACTCGATTACCTGGCAGTGCGCGATAGCGTCACGCGGGATCTAAGCGATCGCTTCAAGGTCAAGCCAGAAGAAATCTCGGATCGCATTACCAACTTACAGAACGATCTAAAAACTGCCCAAAAACAAATCGAGAGCTTGCAGCAGGAACTCGCTTTAACTAAAGCTGAAAGCCTACTAGCCCAGGCAGAACCGATTGGCAAGCATAAAATCCTCGTGGCTCAGCTAGATAATGTCGATGCCGAATCCCTCAAAACCGCTGCTGAAAATCTCCTGGCTAAGATCGGCAGTGGCGGTGTAGTACTCGGCTCCGTTCCCGAATCGGGCAAAGTTAGTTTAGTCGCGGCATTCAGTGGCGAGTTAAACAAGCAGGGCTTGCAGGCCGGAAAGTTTATCGGCGCGATCGCCAAAATCTGCGGTGGTGGCGGCGGCGGTCGTCCCAACCTGGCACAAGCAGGTGGCAAAGAGCCTGATAAACTGCCAGAGGCTTTAAAAGTCGCGCTCGAACAACTAAAAAAAGCCTTAACCAGTTAGGAAATACCAAGATACAGACTCAAGGGTGGGCAATGCCCACCCTACTATAACTGCTAGCGATAGTTGGTAAATTGCAAGGCGACTGGGAAATCCTCGGATTTTAGGGCTTGAATTACGGCTTGCAAGTCGTCTTTGGATTTAGCTGAAACCCGCAGAGCGTCGCCCTGGATCGATACCTGTACCTTACTAAAGCGATCGCGCACTAATTTTGATATTTTTTTGGCGAGATCCTGCTCGATACCTTTCCTGAGTTTAATTGATTGCGTTACGCGGTTACCGCTGACAGAATTTACCTCACCGTAGTCGAAAATTTTGAGCGACAGGTTGCGCTTGAGCGCTTTCGTTTGCATGACATCAACTACAGATGTCAGCGTAAATTCGCTGTCGGTGTTAATAGAGATCGCGTCTGCTTCAAGTGAAATTTCGGTGTCAGTACTTTTTAGATCGTATCTGCTGGCAACTTCACGCCTTGTTTGGTCTAAGGCATTGACCAATTCCTGACGGTCAAATTCACTTACGATGTCAAAGGAAAAACTAGATGCCATAGTTATTGTTTTTTAGTGCTATAAGAGCCAAGCACCCGAGTGGGTCAAAACTCAGTTGAGTTATTCAAAATCCAGTTGATAGATTTTAAAGGTTTTTGGGTATACTCTTGACTAAACTAGAAGTAATGTAGCCTTTGAATTTTAATAATTGAAGCATACTACAATATCAAACTACCCCCTAATCTGTAAGTTTTAATGCTTGAGATATCTACGAATGCGCCATAATCTTAATCAATAGCTAGGTGAGCGCGCAGTAAGGATTTCTGAGTCAAAGCTCCAATGTAGTAGCGATCGCAGCTTGATTTTTTACCAAGATTACTCGTACTTTGAATTTAATTGATGAACACAAACACAACTGATACTAGTAAAGCCTTTGCTAGCCAGAGTTTGGCAATGGGTTCGCCCATCGAAGTCTTAGAACAGTTTTGCGGTCGTCAAGTCACCGGTCGTCTGTTTTTTAAAACCGATCGAATTAGCTGGATCGTGCGACTTGAGTCAGGGAAGGTGACCTATGCCAGCCACTCAGTAGAGCCATTCGATCGATTGGTTTGTCATATGCGTTACATGAGTCAAAATGTACCAGCTTTGACCAAAGAGTTTCGGTCTCAGGTCTGCGTTATGTTTGAGGATGCCAAAGATCCTGCTGATAGCGACACTGGTGGGTTTGCCGAAGATGACCCCTTTAGAGCAAATGAATATGCAGCTCTGTGCTGGCTAGTAAATCAGCAACACCTTAACTACGAGCAAGCTGCCAAGATGGTAGAAGATATGACCAAAGAGGCGATCGAACCTCTGTTCTGGTTAGATGAGGTGGATTACACGTTTACTAAGAGTATTGGCAATCCAGTGACACTGTGCAGGCTGGAGTTTGAAAATGTTGCCAACCACTGCTTGCAAAGGCTCAGGCTTTGGCAATTGTTTGCACCGCAAACCTGGTCGCCATATCAGCGCCCCTACTTTTTTGGTCAAACCGATCAGCAAAAAAAGCTTTTGCCCGAGTTACAACTACATCAGAAATTTGCCACTATCCTTAAGGGGTTTAGCTTCAGGCATCTAGCCGTTTTATTAAACAAAGACGAACTAAAAGTCGTTGGTAGTTTAATGCCATACGTATGCGAAGAGGTTGTGATGCTTAGAGATCCACAACCACCCTTCGATCTCCTGCCCAAGATACCGACAACCATACCAACGGCTTTTCAGCGCCTAGCCCCGCAAAATAGCCCTGCCGCAGTCGAGTCAACTACTGACGATACGGCGGGTATGAGTGGAGCGCTGGAAGCTCCTATCAATCAAACGGTATATAAAATTGCCTGCGTCGATGATAGCCCCACAGTTTTGAGCGAGATTGGTAGATTCTTGGATGATGGCAGTTTTGAGGTGTTTGCCATTAACGATCCCTTAAAGGCGTTAGTTCAAATGCTCAAGATCAAACCCGATCTGATTTTGCTAGATGTCACCATGCCGAAAGTGAGTGGATACGATCTTTGTAAACTGTTACGCAACAGCGCTGCTTTTAAACAAACTCCTATCATTATGGTCACTGGTAATACGGGCTTAATCGATCGCGCCAAAGCCAAACTCTCAGGTTCTACTGACTATCTGACCAAGCCGTTTACCCAAGATGGATTGTTAAAAATGATCTTCCGCTATCTTTCCTAAAGATAGCAGTAGAAGGCTCGGTTAATGCAGGGGGTGTGAGGACTGCATCCCACGCAGAAGTTTTATCCCTCCGCCCCCTCCTCAGCCTTATGGTAGGCGTACTTTATCTTTGAATTTTGGTCATCAAGCACAATGGGAACCCGCGATCGAAGCAGCTCTCTCTCTGCTGCTAAATCTACCAAAGTAGCCGATCCTCCCACCGATCGCTACCTAGAGATTCAAGCCAACTCTGATACCACGCTTGCTCTCCCAATGGCAAGCGTGCAGGAGGTACTGACTATTGAGGCAACCAACATCGTCCCAATCCCTAATATGCCCGCATGTATTTTAGGGATATTGAACCGCCATAGCCGAGTTTATTGGGCGATCGATCTGGCAACACTACTGGCATGTCAGTCTGTGGATATGGTTACTCATAATTTCAATGTGGTCATCGCGATCGCAGGAGGTATGCCGATCGCGATCGTCGTGCATAAAGTAATCGGGATGGTTACTGCCGATCGCCTGGAATCTACTGTCAGTCATTTCCCCGCACATCTGCAACCATACCTGCAAGGTCGCGCCCTACAGGCCAACCGCGAGTTGGCTGTAATCAAGGTAGAAGCAATTTTGCAAACACCAGGCTTATTTTAGCCACCGCGCACTAAAATCTTGTCTCAAATTCGATTGAAGCACCGTTGTTACCCTTGAAGTCGCTGTTGGTGCGCACTAGAGTATTGGGGTTGATGCGGTAGCGCAGGGTATAGCTCGTGGGCTGGCTGGGATCGTTGAGCACGCCCCGCACGGATACAGAAAAACTGCGGCTGATATCTATGGCTGCCTCCGCCGCTAAGCCCAGGGTACTACCCCGATTGCCCACTGGGGTTGTGGTGGTAGGGCTGAGGTTGAATTCAGAGAGGTTGAGGGCATCCCCGATCGCATCCTGGAGGAAGGTAATTACCGTGCCACCTGCTAGATTGGCTAAGGCTGCTGCCGGATCGCCACCTACCTGCTGGAGCAAGCCGCCGCCAATTAAAGCCAGCAACTCGGCTCGGGTACGAGGCGGGCTGCTGCGCAGGTCGAGATCTTCTGGTCTGATATTGAGCGCAAAGCCAGTCAAGGTTGCCTGCACCTGTAAAGTGCGCTGCGATCCAAAAATACTAACTGGCGTGCTGGCGGGATTGGCAAAGGCATCGAGGGGTGTATTAGCGGCGGAAATGGGGGCGCGGGTAATCTCAGAAATAGAACCGAGCATGCGGACGTTGAGTTTGGGGTTGAGTCCTTGATCGGGAATGAACTCAGCGTAGTTGTCAAAGGCGCGATCTAAGCGAAAGCGAGCGGCGATCGCGTTCAGTTGACCGCGCAGAATGTTGATTTTGCCCGACGGTTGAATATTCGCCAGAGTACCATTCACGCGGACATCGCCTTCCACCAAAAAGTTCATGAGTGGGGCGCGGGTAATCTGGACGTTATCCCTTAGTTTGACAATTAATTGGTTGAAGCCAACATCAAAGTTGCTATCGCCATTAGTTTTTGGTGCTTCATCTGTGGGGCTAGTACCAGCTAAGTTATCGCCTCCTCCAATCGTAATGCGTCCGTTCGAGAGCGCGATTTCACCGCTCAGCACTGGCGCAAGGGCTGCACCTCGTACCACTACAAATCCATTGGTAGCTCCAGCATACAGATCTTTAAGTTCCAGATTTAAGCGCTCCGCATAGAGAGTGAGGGGATTATTAAACTCCGGCTTATCCTCGGTAAAGAGATCGGGATTGGAAATCGCTAAAATGCCCTTAGCGGTTAATTTACCATCGCTAAAGTTACCAGTGATGTTAGATTCCAGTCGATCCAACCCAAAATCAATAGTTCCTTTTAAGTCCGTGACGTTACCTGGCAGACCGGCTACCTGCACAGAAGCTCCCTCCAGGACGATCTGTCCCGTTACCTGCGGTCGGCGGGTGGTGCCGCTAATCGCTAGCATCGCCTTCCCTTTCCCATCTAACCAGCGCACGGGTTGGTTGAGGATGTTGATAAATGCTAAACCTTCATTTTTGACATCAATATCTAACTTGAGAGAATTTCCACCACTGACCAGGGCGAATGGGAGTCGATAGGGAATATCACCGGAGATATTTAAAGGTTCGGTACCGTCAACCTGCATCAAACTCTTAAACTTAAACCGACCGTTGCTATAGTCAAAGGTGCTGCTCACGGATTTGAGCGCCTGACGATTGATCGTCGGATCGCTCAGAGCGATCTTGCCTTCAGCTTTCGGATTGAAGAGACTGCCGCCGATTGTAGCCGTCCCGTTGGCATTACCAGTTACGTCTACGGGAATGTTCGTAAAGATGGGCAGCGATCGCAGCGATTCAATTGGGAAATTCGACAGTTCGATCTTACCAGTTTGCTCTAACAGACCTAGCCTTGCGTCAACAATTTGACCAAAACTGTCACCGGACTGGAGGCGCAACCGATCTAGCTTGAGCGTGTTATTGCGGAATTGCCCCTTACCGCTGACATCATCCACTGCCAGTTTGCCATACTCCCATTGTTTTCCGCTGATGTCAAAACTGAGTCCAAAACCACTGCTTTTCGTGCTGGTGAAGTTAATCGTGCCATCGAGCGAGCCCTTAATTTCGGATAATGGCGGCATGGGATTATTGGCGGCAGCGATCTCTTCCTGCTGTGCGATGCGAGCGTCGATCTGCGAGAAATACTCCAGTTGCCTGTACAGTGGCGAATCGCTCAGTCCAATTGTTTTTAGTGGTTGCAGAGAAGCCGCTTTACCCAGCTTGGGTGCCTCTAAGCCCTGTGCCAGGCTATTGAAATCGAACCACTGTAGTGCCGTAAAGATATCCTGAATTTTGCCATTCGTAGCTTTGACCTGACCCTGGATCTGAGTTTCCGCGCTTGGGGTATAGGCAAGTCTAAACGTATATTCCCCCTGGCTGCTAAGTTCGTCGTTGGTAAGCAGCACCCTACCATTCGTAATATTGGCATTACCATTGGCATAGGACACTTTCGCTACGAGGCGATCGGCCTGGGCGCGACCGAAGCGGGGGCGATCGATCGCTACGTCGCCCACCGCACTAGGATTCTTACCCAGACTCACAGCTAGTCGGCTAGATAATTTGCCATCCAAATTGGACTGGCCTGTAAAACTGCCCAGCACCGCCAGTGGGAAGTTCGCGATCGCCACATCCAGTAAATCGCTGCGTCCGCCGGAGCGCTTGCCCGTCGCCGTTGCCTCCGCCAGTTTCACGTCGAAGTCAATCGGTTGAAAGCGGCTGTCCAGTCTGGCCGCAATGCGATCGCTATTACCCTGCAAGTCCATTTTTAGACCTTGCTTGAGATCGAAAGTTAACGGCCCCGCCAAACGGGATTCAAATGCCACGCGATCGAGCTTGAGATCGTCTAATTGCAAATTGCCTTCGAGACGCGGCGATGTTACGGCACCGCGCACGCTACCGTTAAAATTCGCCACGCCAGTCGGTAATTTCGCGTTACCTGGGGCAAGACCAGCCGCTAACTGGGCAATCTGGACATCGCGAACACCAAGTTTGCCTGAAACATTAAGCTGTTCGGGTGCTCCAGACAGGTTGCCATCGAAATTGAGAATGCCTGCCGTACTGGCTGAAAGTGCTGGCACAAAAGCTCGCAACTGACTGAGGCGCAGATCGCGGGAAGTCAGATCGAGATCGATGTTACTGACCCCAGTGGGCAGCTTTTGCTCGTTAAAAGCCAGATCCACCCTACCCTTAGCCGAGAGGTAGTCACCCACCTGCACGCTAGGCACGAATAAGCTTTTGCCGTCCCACCGCAAGCGCGTTGTAATGGCATCGGGGACGGCAGCAATGGCATTGTCAAAATTCAGATCCGCCTCAGCCACAATCCGATCTAGATCGAAGCTGCCGGAAGCACTATCGAGGAGCACTATGCCAGAAACCCGCCCTCTTTGGTCGGGGGCGAGGGCGGCGAGCGGGATGTTATCGCCAGCTAATCGTGCTTGCCATGCCCGATTCCCCGTAAGGTTAAGACTACCAGATGCTGCCACCAGACCTGCGGGGAATTGAACGGTGGTATTGCGCACCGTCAAGACATTGTTGGCAAGCAGCAATTCACCCGTGGCGGGATAGGCGGCATTGGGCGCGTCAAACTGCGTCAACACCTGAAGGTTGTCCGTTGAACCGTAAACCTGCACGGCGGCATTCACGATCCCGATCGCGGCGGGTAATTTCGCCTCGTAGAGTTGCGCTACCTTTTCGGCATTTATCCCAGTTACGTTAAAGGCAAACAAGGTGGAGGTAGGCTGTTTACCTGTGGGTAATTTGAGTTGCCCTTCGCCCTGAATCTTGGCATCGACCGCCGATGTTGCCTCAATGCGACTAAACTCTATGGTAGTGAAGTCTTTGGTGCCGATCCTGCCTTTTACCTGGTTCAAAGTGAGGCGATCGACCGTAACGGGCTTAGTCGAGGCAAATGTGGCATTCATCACGGGCTGCTTGCCCGTAACCTTGATATTGGCTTTCATTTCACCCGCGATCGCAACAGGAGTTTTGACTCCAAAAGACTGGATCGCTTTAGCAATGTCAGTTGGCATCAGATCCGCATCCAGGTTAAAGCCCTTCTTGCCGATCGTGCCATTGGCGCGTGCCTCTAAGGCTCCATAGTGAGCTGATATGGCTTGTAAAGTTGTGGTACCGCCATCAAACTGAACGGTACCAGACAATTTAGTTACTAACTGCGGCAAGTTGGCGATTTTCAGGCTGAGATCTTTGAGCTTTACCGTGCCCTGCAAGGCGATCGCATCCTCTGGCTTGCCTCCAGGACGAACGATCGCGTTGAGATTGCTATCGATCCTGCCCTGTACGGGCTTAACCGGGATATTAGGTAATATTCCTTTCAGGGATGTGGCGATCAAATCTTGCGATCGCAGTTGCACGTTCCCCTCACTATTGGAAAGGTTCCAATCGGTGGATACGTTAATATCGCCGCCATTTTCGCGCTGCGACTCAATCGCTCTGGCTAGCTGGGCGGGATCGGGCGTGGCATTGCCAACGGTAAGTTGTGGTAGTACTACCCTGCCGCCACCATTAGCCCGCACGGTTTGATTATTAGGATTGGTAATTTGCCAGTTACTCTGGATCTGCAACCGATCTAGCGTCACCAGGCGATCGGCATGGCTAGGCTGGAGCGTAATTCTGCCGTCTTCGATCTTGACCGTTTTGAGGTCGATCGGCGACTCTGCGGGTTTTCCATCGGTTTCTGGCGGAGAAAAATATAGACCCGTCGCTATATCCTGTTTTAGAAATACCTGTGGCTTTTTTACCGTGACATCAACACCGAGCTTTGATGTCTGGATATACCGCAGCGCGTCAATTTGAACGTCTATGGCATCAACGGTCAGGAAATTCTGAAATTTATCTGTAGCGGGGATTTCAGAACGACCGAACTGCACGCCACTCAGACTAACCCGTTCCACCTTACCTAACTTAACGGGGCGTTTTAGCGTCTTTTGTAATTCCGCTTCGACCAGGGGCGACAGGCGCTCGTTGAGGAAATGCCTCCCGTACCAAAATGTACCCAGGCTTGCAGCAGTCAGACCAAGGGTTACACCCACTCCAACGCGACCAAGAGTTTTAGTGCGCGTACTTGATGGCGTTGATGGCGGCAGCATTGGTGCTTGTCCCACAACTTTTCTCCTGCAACTCCCACATAGATTGCTATTTCGATCGGATTCGGTGCCAAATTAAAACTATTGGCTCTGCTGTATCGATGTACTGTAAGACATAAAGCCCAAGTGCCCAGCTAACTGAATCTTGCTATAAATAGCGTTCTCACCTGACCCACTGTAACATTGTTGAAGCTAGAGTTAAAGGAAAAAAACAATGAATCGAGAGCAGCGGCGCAAAGCTATGAAAAAACAATCGGTGTCACCTCTCGGTAATTTAGTACCCGATCCGGCTACAGATCCAGCCACAGATCGCGGCGATCCCCTGGAGGCTGCCCTGTCTCTGCACAAAAGCGGTCAACTCCAGCAGGCTCAGGTACTCTACGAGAAAATTTTGAAATCTCAACCCCGTAATTCCAAATTATTAAATTATTTGGGCGTGCTCAAAACCCAAATTGGCGATCGCGCTGGGGCAATAGATTTATTGGAAAAAGCCGTTAGTCTAGAGCCTCAGAATTTTGGCTACCTGAATAATTTAGGTAATGTCTATCGTGCGGCAGATCGCCTTACGGATGCGATTGACTGCTACCAAAAAGCACTGCTAATAAATCCCCAATCGTCAGACTCCCATTTGAATTTAGGCATTGCCTTAACCGAACGAGGAGAGGTAGCCGCCGCCATTCAAGCCTTTGAAACCGCACTCGCTGCCAATCCCTACCATCCTCGCGCCCACATTACCCTGGGCGATCTATTACAGTCTCAAGGCGAGTTGGATCGGGCGATCGCCTCTTACCAAAAAGCGATCGCGCTGCAACCCAACAATTTTGACGCTTTAACATCCCTGGGCATGGCTTTCTATCGTAAGGGCTATCTCCAGGAATCTCAGCGCACCTACGAACACGCGCTAGCGATCGAGCCTTTCTCCACATCAGCGCTCGCCAATATTGCCGCTACTTTCTACGAGCAGGGCAGAATGGATATGGCTGTTGCCTGCTACCGCGAAGCGATCAATATCGAGCCGCAAAATGCCGACGCTCGGATCAATCTGGGATTTCTTATGGGGCAGCAGGGTAACTACACCGAGGCCGAGGCGTATTATCGCAAAGCCATTGAGTTAGCACCAAATGCCCCCAAAGCAATTATGGGCTTAGCTGAATTGCTCGGCTCGCAAGAGCAGTGGAGATCGGCTATTCCCTTATACGAACAGATTGTCGCAGATGACGAAGATCGTAGCGATCTGCAATTGGAGGCACGAGCGCAGTTTGGGATTGCTTTGCGGGCGATGGGGGATCTGACGGGAGCGATCGCTCAGTTCGAGCAAGTACTGCACACAAATCCCCAACACATTAAAGCTAATGCCCATCTAGGTTTAACCCTACAATTGCAGGAGAATTGCACTACCCAATTCTCCCCACAGACAATTTTTAACTACGAGCAGTCAGTCAAACGATATCAACTCGAAATACCTCAGGGATTTAAGGATTTGCAGGAGTTTAACGCTCAATTGCGAGACTACATCTATCAACATCCAACATTATTAGCCGATCGCGCTGGCAAGCCGATTAATAAAGGGAAACAGACCTACGAGATATTTACCGATAGCACGGCGGTTATGCAGGCTCTCAGTCAAAGCATCAACGTCTGCTTGCAGGATTATTTCTCTCAATGTGCTGCCACTAACCATCCTTTTTTTCAAGCGATCCCAACGAAATGGAATTTGAGTGGTTGGGCAGTAGTACTTTCCCCCCAAGGCTTCCAAACCGCACATATCCATCCTGAAAGTTTTTGTAGCGGCGTTTATTACATCCAAGTCCCAGACAGCATCTCTCACAGCGATACTCATGAGGGATATCTCAGCTTTAGCAACCTTTTCCCAAATGAACCTGAAAATCAGAGATTGCAAAAATATACAATCGCACCGCAGGAAGGGCTATTAGTTCTATTCCCTTCCTATTTCTGGCATTCTACGATTCCATTTAGCGGCGATTCCCTTCAGGATGCGCTCCGCCGCGATCGCATCTGCATCTCTTTTAACGTCATTCCTAATGACTGAGCATCCAGGGGCGGCCTTTGGCGCTGCGAGGGCTGTTGTTCCTCTCGCGATCGCTAGTATTCACGACGCGCGGTTCGGAATTCACGCCAATTTGACTGCGGAGGGAAGGGGAAAGCGAAACTAGTCCAGCGGTTGAATAAATTCTACGCGCTGGCACCTCGCAAGTCGGACAGGCTAGAGGGTTGCTAGCTTCGCTAATCGGACGAAAGCAGTCGAATACGCCGCAGGTATCGCACTTAAATTCGTAAAGTGGCATAACAGGTTGAGATTCAATCAGGTTGGCAGGATATTACGTTCGAAGATGGCAGTAGGAACTGCGATCGTGCAGCAAGCATTGGGAATATCGACAATGCCGCTAATGCGACCTTCACAGGGGGCTGCACCCAGCAGCAGATAAATCTGCTCGCCCGTATAGCCAAATTTCTTGAAATACTCAATAGCATTTAGACAGGCACGGCGGTAAGCCACATGCGCGTCCAGATAATATTGCTTGCCTGTAAACTCATCGACAGAGATACCTTCAAAGACAAGGTATTCGGAATAACGCGGTTCGACCGGACCTGGTTTAAAAATTGGATTTGTCAATCCATATTTTTCTACGCCACCCTTGATTAAATCTACATGCAGATCTATATACCCAGCCATCTCGATCGCGCCGCAGAAGGAGATCTCTCCATCGCCCTGAGAAAAGTGAATATCTCCCATTGACAGCTTGGCTCCTTCCACGTAGACGGGGAAGTAGATGCGCGAACCCTTGGACAGATTCTTGATGTCGCAATTGCCGCCATGCTCGCGTGGTGGTACTGTACGAGCAGCTTCCCGAGCAACTCTCTCATACTCCGCACCCGTGAGGGAACCTAAAATCGCGTTTTTAGGATTTGGCAAAGCGGCCAAGGGTGGAACTCGCTCTGGATTAGTGGCAAATAGTTCTGCTTCTCGTTTATTCCACGTTGCCAGTAACTCGTGTGAAGGCGCGCAGCCAATTAAGCCTGGGTGTGGAATCCCCGCAAATTTAACATCCGGGATGTGGCGCGATGACGCATAAATACCTTGAATGTCCCAAATCGCTTTTTGGGCAATGGGGAAGTGGTCGGTGAGAAATCCCCCACCATTCTCTCTTGCGAACAAACCTGTAAAGCCCCATTCATAGTCAGAGAGAGTACCAACATCAAGAAGATCGACAACCAATATATCACCTGGTTCAGCCCCGTTGACATAAATTGGGCCGCTCAAAACGTGCACGACGCTCAGATCGACATCTCGTACGTCATCCGCACTATCATTATTACTAATTTGTCCATCTGTCCAATCCTTACATTCAATCCGAAATACAGCTCCAGGATTCACAGAAACAATTGCTGGAATATCGGGATGCCAGCGATTGTGTCCGACTAGCTCCTGCTCCGTAAGTGGTTTATTCAAGTCAACCTTAAATAAAGTCTCAGGCATAATTATTTTTCTCCTACATGGATATTTTTTCAGTCACAAGATAGGAATAAAAAGCAAACTAGATCCCTTTCTCTTTACTACAAGAAGATCCCACCTGTAAATTTTCGTTGATGTCTGCATGTAGGGGCAGTTTTTGTCAGATACAGGCACTTACGAACGATAGGATTGAGATTTTTAGTTGTGTATATTCAATCGATAGTTGGTACTTTCAAAAGTCATCCTAGAATTTTAAACTGCCAACAAACTGTATTGTTTACTACATTTAACCCAAGATTACTGTGAAATCAATATGCGATTTTAATTTGCAGTAATGATGAATTAAATAATGATTATTATTATCATTTTTAATTGCTTGACTCTCCGGTTAGAGGAGGGTGTTTACTTATTGCAAGCACGAGATTAACAGTTAGTTCTATAGCGGTTTTCATCTGAAAACCGCTATAGAACAATAAATCAGGACAATAAATTATGGAACTTGGTAGCATCAACCACCTTGCTTTGACAGTATCTAATCTCCAGTATTCTGAAGATTTCTATAACTTCTTTCTAGGCTTTATGGGCTACGAGCAAGGAGAGAAAACAGAGCATCTAATTCTTTGGTTTAGTCACAATGGCGTTGTGACAATTTCTCCTGCTAATCCATCCTCTCCAAACCAAAATCACGATCGCTACTCGCCAGGGTTGCATCATTTAGCATTCAGTGCTGACAGCCGCGAGCAGGTAGACGAACTGTATCAAAAGCTTGTAGATAGAGGAGTTGAAATTCTAGATACACCAGCGGAGTACGACTACTTGCCAGGCTACTATGCCGTTTACTGGCTGGATCCAGATGGCATTAAGCTAGAATTTGTCCATACACCAAATTGGCCGCCAACAGAACACCCTGACTCGTGCTGAATACCGTTACTTAAGAGGTTGAGAGAATGCTCAAAATTGGAGATTTCTCCAAATTAGGAGAGATATCAATTAAAACTCTACATCACTACGACCAAATGGGTCTGTTGACACCGATCGCGATCGATCCAGATTCGGGCTATCGCTATTATTCTGTCAAGCAGTTGCCTCGGCTAAATCGCATCCTCGCGCTTAAAGATTTGGGGCTTTCGCTAGAGCAAATTCGCATTCTACTCAATGAAAATGTCTCTTTTGAGCAGATGCAGGGAATGCTGCGCCTCAAGCAAGCTGAGTTGCAGCAGAACATCCAGGAGCAGCAGCAAAAACTAATGCGCGTTTCCATGCGCCTCAATCAAATTGAAAAGGAAGGAATTATGCCAAACTACGATGTCATTATCAAGAAAGTCGAGCCAATTTGGGTTGTCTCAATCAGAGAGATGCTGCCGAGCTACTATGCGATTGGTTCCTTATATGACGAACTAGAACAATTTCTTCGATCTGCTGGTGTAAAGAAGTGGGGTTATTCTCTAGGGATCTGGCACGACCCTGGGTATAAAGAGAGCGAGGTTGACAGTGAAGCCGCGATCGCGATCGATGCACCAATAGCGGGAAGCGATCGCATTAAAGTATACGAACTACCAGGCTGCGATCTCGCGGCAAGTCTCGTCCACCACGGTAGCTATAAGGGTTTCCGCGAGGCTTATCAGAATTTGATTAGTTGGATTGAAAATAACGGCTATCAAATTATTGGTGCGAACCGAGAGATCTACCTAGAATCCGGCCCCGATCCTGACAATGAATCCTACGTTACGGAAATAATGTTTCCGGTTCAGAAAGTTTAAACTGCAATCAGTACAAAATGCATAGCGATCGCACCTCAAGCTTCCTCAAAAGGCAATCGCGATCGCTATGCCTTAAAGATAACTTGCGTCTAAGAAGCCATTTAGGAAGTAAAAGGCGCACCAAAAGCAGGTATAAATACTGATGAAGTCTAGTATAAACCTGAAGAGATGCGCCGATCCTATAATACCGATTTATCCAACCAAGAATGGGAAATTATCGCACCCATGCTACCCAAACCATCAAAATGGGGTAGGCCACCCAAAACAAATATGCGAGAGTTACTGAATGCCATTTTCTATATACTCAAAAATGGTTGTACATGGCAGAATCTACCCCATGACTTTCCGCCTTACTCAACGGTCTATTTCTACTGGCAAAGGTGGGAAAGAACTGGGCTACTGGAGGAGATTAATCGCAAATTGAGCCAACAATTTAGGGAAAAGGTTAGTAAAGAGGCGACCCCAAGCTTGGTGAGTATCGATAGCCAGAGTGTGAAGACAACAGAAAGTGCGGGCAGTCGAGGTTTTGATGGCGGTAAGCAAATCAAGGGCAGAAAACGCTTCGCTATGGTTGACACCTTGGGCTTAGTTGTAAAGGTGTTGGTGTGTGCAGCTAACATCGGTGAAAGAGCAGGAGCTAAGCAGTTGTTACAGAATCTCACATCTCCATTACCACGATTAGAGAAAATTCTGGTTGATGCTGGATTCTCTGGTGATGAAATCACACAATGGGTCAACGACAACTTCGGATGGCTTTGGGAAGTTAGCAAACGGGCAGACAATCAGAAAGGTTTTGTAGTGGAGTCAAAGCGTTGGGTGGTAGAGCGAACCTTTGCTTGGTTAGGTAATTGTCGTAGACTAAGCAAGGATTATGAATTTTATGAGCAAATGTCTGAATCGTTTATTTACTTGGCTTTAATCCGCAAAATGCTAAGAAATCTGGCAACTGCGACTTCCTAAATGGGTTCTAAAAGTAGTTCCATGAATCTAGATGACAGAACTGATAGGGACTGAGTACTGCCTCACCATGATTTGGAATCCAGACGCTCCAGTTACCATCGTCATATTCGCACATCAGTAAAGCTTCATCAAAGCTATAAGGGTTGGGCAACTCTAGCAGTTTTACCCATGTCGAAGGCTCGTATTGCTGTTGCGGTTGCTTAGGTGAGAGCAAAAACTTACACTCTGGGCGATCTAGCGTTGAAACTGGTGGCAAAGTACCGTTTTTCATATGCAACTACCTAAAACAATTATGTGAACAAATTAAAATATTAAGCTCTCGGCAAGAAAATCTTAAAAGTTTCTGTAACAAAAACTACCAAACTCCTAACTATAAATACAAGTATTTGTTGTGTAAATTTACAACGGTTTGCAAACCTTGACATGATGCCAAGTCCTGTTTAGTTACCCCCTTTTGCTTGAAGTCAGCCTTCGCGGCTGGTTGACTGACAAAACGGGTGCGATCGGAATTTTGTGTATCGAGCCTCTGAAACAGCGTAAATACGTACTTCAGGACTCAATAGACCTCTTGCAAATTAGCCAACTGAGGAGCCTTGAGAGCGTTCAAAATTGTAGAGACCAGCAATTAGATTGCAACGCAAACCAAAGCGGTGACGACGATTGCGATAGCGTCCAGATAAGATGCGGAAGATCTTCAAGCGGCGATTAACATGCTCAATGCCAACCCGTTGGCGCGCAAGTTGGCGGTTGAACGCTTTCTGCTCAGGCGTAAGCTGACCACCTTTCGGTTTCTTGTGGGGTAAGCGGCAGTAGAGATGCAGTTTCTGGATGCCTTGATAACCCTTGTCCTGCAAACTCTCGGTTTGAGGATGGAAATGGATGCCAGAAGCTTTGAACAGCTTGAAATCATGCCGTCGCCCCTTGCCGAAAAACGTACAGATAATCTGCCCAGTAAGAGCGTCAATTATGAGTTGACATTTGAGCGTGTGCCCTTTCTGTTTGCCGCTATAAAAGGCACGTTGGTGCCGCTTAGGACGCTCAATGCGAGTTTCAGTCACATCAACGTCGCGACTGTAGGTATCCCAAAGCCCCGCACCAACTGGCGCTTCCCAGGTAGTCGAAAGCGACGTGAGCGGATTAAAGTCTCCTCTACCCAATGCACTATTCGACAAACTGTAGACTCGCTGATGCCCCAACTAGTGGCGATGTGAAAGTAGGTGCGATATTCCCGCCAATACTCGAAGGCAACCAATATGCGGTCTTCTAGTCCGAGTTTAGGCTTGGCTCCAGGTGTTGGCGTTGCTCGCCACTCTGGTTTAAGCACTTTCACAATTGCTTTGAACGTATTAGTCTCGATACCAAATCGACGCTTAAAGTGTGCAGCAGGTAGGGTTTGCGCTATTATATAGTTCATCATCAGGACGCTTTTTCGTTATTGCTATGTCCTGATATTTTCCTATCTTGGGGTTCTTTGGCAACTCAACCTCAACCTAATCTGCAAGAGGTCTAATTTACACAAAAATCTGAACACTCTCTTGTAGACGCGAAGTGGCTTCTCGCAGCATAGCTGCAGCTACAAGGACGAAATCCGCTTGCGCGGATTGTCAGAACCCTCGGTAGATATAGTCTGCGTAGGCAGACTTTGTTTGTGTAGGCGCGAATTTATTCGCCAGCCATTAGCTTCTTTAGGACTACCTTTTTGCTGATGAGCTAAAAGCGATAGTTACGATCGCCTGCCCATAGCTGAGTAGCAACAGCACGACCGTTCGCATCGACTTTAATCTCCACAGCACCAGATTGCTTGCGATTGGATTCAGTTACAGCATTGTTTACCTCCTTTCGCAACTCCTCTGGCATGTAATAGGTTTCTAAACCGTATTCAATGCGTCCGTAATTGACAGTACCTTTGAGTGCTACTCGATTGGCAGGTAAATTCATAGGAAGAGATGTTTGAATTTGCACTGGTTTCCAGGGTTGTGGGATCTTGCTACTCCCTTGTGGGGCTTCTAGAATCAAGTAAAACCCGGTTTGATTAGGGATAGAAAGTGAGCTGTGGTTGTAATCTAGTCGCCTGGGTAGAGTTTCCCAACCTGGTAATTTTTTGATATTCTCAACAAGAGAAATCTCATAAGTCAAAGTTTGCGAATACCCGCGTAGGAGATCGTAAGGATCTATGGGAATAGTTTTAAGCACTACTGTCCGCCCTGATATCTCGGTATATAAAGGCGGAATGGCGATCGATAACAATAGTAGAGCTTGAAAGCCCAGGGGCAGTAATAGTCGCCAGAGTCGCAATGGTTTATTTGCAGTTATAGTTGCAGTCATGGTTAGTCTTCCGTAGTGCTGGGTAGATCGATATTAGATGTGTGAGGGCTGGATAGTCGCATATGGCGCTCGAACCAAATTCCGGCGACGCTTACACCAATGCCGCAAAGCACAAAAACAAATGCTTTCAATAGTAGAGCGGTATCGTATTCAAACAAGCGAGAGAGAATTTGCATTATTAAAAGGATAACGCCAGCCCAAAAAGGTATTCGTTGCGATTTTTCAAGAGATTCGCGAATAAGTCCAACAGCAATGAGAAAAAGCAGTACGTTATAGATAAAAGTGGCAACTTCAGGAATTTGCCCCAATCCTCCATGCCACAGGATCGGTAAAGCCGCGATCGCGCAGAGTACGCCAATCGCAATCTGTCCCTTCTTCGCATCACCTTCGCCCGAATTCCTTGGCAATCGGAATAGCCGCAGATAACTAACGATTGCGCAGCCAGTAAACAGAACGATATTAACCAAACTCGGCCATCGATCGAAGGTTGGAATATTTCCCAGAGGTGATGCATCACCGCGCCAGTTCCAGGCTCCATAAAATGAGAACGCATAACATGCGATACTCAAAATTACCAGACCCAGTCCCCGTGCTAAAGGTGTAAAGTTGGGCAGATCGATTCCACTACCTGCCCGTTCGTGCCCGAATAAACGACTGAATAAGCGACCAAATAAAGCATTATCGTAGGCCCAAGGTAACAATGGGATGAGAAAGATCGCGATCGCTCCTAAAAAATATGATGGCAAGTTGAATTCTCTAAGATACGCAATACTAGGTACTAAGCCTGCCAAAATCAGCAATCCTGACAGGATGAAGACTGCTCGCGATCTCAAGTAATAAGCGAGCGGCAGAAATAGCAATGCCGCAACCATTGGTAAGTATTGCACTAGGAACCACGCCACAAAATTTCTCTCGCTTAAGGTGGGATAGATAATGTGATTGCTGTACGCCAGAGCCACGATTGCGAGCGCCAGAATGCTAATACTGCGAGATCGACACCAGTAGGCTAAAGGGACAAAGAGTAGTGCAGCGATCGCCAGCATATTCTCAGCGATTGCCAACGCCAGCGTATCGGCTGCAGTGGCGAGCCAGGACTCAGTAAAGTGATACCAGTAGCCCAAACCGATTAAGATCAGCGCCATAACGCCGAGAGGTATGTAGCGCAAGCTATACGCCATTGCCAGCACGGCAAATCCCCACATAAACAGCAGGGCATAAAGCGAGCCAGTGACGTGGAAAATCTGTCCCATCAGGGCAATATTGGCACCCATAACAAAAGCACCCAGCAGCAAAAGTGCCTGCCCCAGGCGCTGCCAGCGTTGGGCGTGCTGCCAGAGTCTGAATCCCAACCAATTAGCAGCAAGCAAGACGGTGAAAAGCAACCCTGCTCTCAGTTCGCGGGACATACCTTGCCAGTTTGCTGCCACGAAGGTGATGGTACCTAGCCCGACAAGTATGCCACCCAGGCCAATTAGAATAATGGCAAAGTTACTACGAGCATTGACATCCAGAGTATTGAAACTGTATCGCGCCGCCAGTTGCTCGTACTGACTGCGATCGATTAGCGATTCTGAAAGCCAGCGATCGGCTTCCTGGCGAAGCTGGCGGCGAAACTCTTCTAATTTCACAATATATCCTCATTATTATAGCTATAGCCAATAGGCTTAGGACGGGGTGCAGGGGTTCCACACGGCAGTGGCTCTAGCGGGGAACCCCCAAGACTGCCCTGCCTCCCCTGCGTGGGGGCGCAGCCCCCAAACCCCCTGTCCTAACAGATCTGTCTGCGGCTATACATCTCTAAAATCTCCCGATCGAGAGTATGGCACTGAGGAAAGCTATGCGGACGGGTTAATGTGACACAACCGCGATCGGCACAAACATAACTGCGTTGGTGTGGATGGTGCAGAGGTTATCAGCAGGAGTCCGAGGTTATCTGCCGCAGAAAATGTTCGCTCATCTGGGGAAGCAGGTGAAATGGCAAAATAAGAGTGGGCCGATTGCATGAATTGTCAAACTAGCCATGATAAAGTTTCCCCTGACAGAGTTGTTAGACGAGCAAGCCTGCTACGACTGGTTACTAAAGATCCTACATCCTGGGGGTTTGCATTGTCCAAACGGGCACGCTCTACCGGACAGACAAGCACCACACGACCGCAAACGCACCCCCATTGTGAAATACAAGTGTCGGGAATGCGGCAAAGTGTTCCATATATTTACAGGCACAGACCTGTGCGGTAGCCATTACAACTGTGGCACGATTGTGCTGCTGTTGCGGGGATTCTTACAAGGGCAAACAACACAACACATAGCAGAGGAGTTAGGACTTGACTATAGGACGGTATTGGCCTGGCGGCATCGCATCCAAGGCCGAGGATTTGCACATTTGATTAACACAGCCATTCCCGATCAAGAGTCAGAGATGGACGAGATGTTTCAGAATGCGGGGGAAAAGGAGCCAAACACGACCCGATTACCGACCCACCGCGACGACGAGGCAATCAACGCAAAGGCAAGGGCACGATGGCAAATGACCGTCCACCCGTTGTCGGCACCGTTGGACGCAGCAGTGGTCAGATCCGTCTGAAGGTTTGTGACAATACCCAACAAGTAACCATCCAACCGCAGGTGGAGGCAACCACTTTACCTACCGCGACTGTCTATACCGATGAATCCGATGCCTATAACCGCGTACCTGCTTCAGGTCGTGGGCATCAAACTGTATGTCACTCGCTAGGGGAATATGCCCGAGATGCGGATGGGGATGGCTTTTGCGAAGTGCATTGCAATACTATGGAGGGAATTTGGGTTGGGTTGCGCAATTTCCTGCGTCCGTTATGTAGGCATATTCGAGTGGTCATACAATCTACGTTGGATTGATTCTGACTTCCTCCGTCGTCTTCTCATGCCTCCTTCCACCTATTTACCTAGATGAGCGAATTTGCCATATCCACCCTATGCTTTAGAAGCCAAAACAGTCAAACTAAATGCTCGATTCTCCAGCTAGTCTACCGAGATGCTTTAAGATACTCACAACGGCGTACAGATCGTTGCCCCGTTTAATTGAGAACAAATCCGATTCCGCATATCTTGGTTGTTCTTGTTTGTTTAGTTTCAGGAAAATAAACTCACTCCCATTCGTGACAAAGCCAAATGCTGGTTTAGTTGCTTCTGGATTAGCCATCATGTAAGTCAATGCCTGCGGTATGCCAACCTCTAAGGAATAGGCAGCTTTTTTGGCTTCAATTGCCACAATCCAAAATTGCGGCTTGAATACTAAAATATCAATTCGCCCGCGAATTACAGTACCACTATCCTCCGAGACAATTTCTACAACCTCCTCAGCTTTTAGATAAAAAGGCGATCGATAAAAACCTGCTAGCCGCAGTAATGGACCTAAGATGACAAGTTTGACAATAGGCTCCAGCATAGTGTAACGAGACAAATGCCAATAGTCAGCTTTGACATCATCCAGGGCTTGCTTTTCGGCATTATTAAGTTCAGGCACGCTCTCTTGCCATTCTCTAAAGAACTGCGGATCGTCACTGCGCTCCAACCCAAATAAGTTGCTTAGTTGAGCTAGATCGATATCCGTTGCTGGAATTGTCTGCACCATTTACATATACCTCCTGGATTTAAATATACCTGAATGGGATTGAGATATTTGCCATCCACTGCTCCTGTAATTATTGACATATTCTCTCGCGGGCACCATCTAAAATCGCTAAACGCTTTGTTGACTCAGTTCGTAAACGGGCGCGATCGCTTTGAGTCTCAGTTTGGGATGGTCTGACTCCACTTGATTGAGATTCCATTGATTCTTAAATAGTAAGACTGGTCTATCCCAGCTATCTTTGACGACAAACGTGTTAAATAGCCTGCCAGCGGCATCGAGAGCTTCCCAGCCGTCTTCTACCCAACGGGCAACGGAATAGGGTAGGAGTTCCAGCATGGATTCTACGCCATATTCATTTTGGAGGCGGAACTGCACTACCTCAAATTGAAGCTGCCCCACTGCGCCCAGGATGGGGTCGCGTTTGGCTTCATCGACGGAATACATAATCTGAATTGCTCCCTCTTCCTGGAGTTCCATCACGCCCTTGCGAAATTGCTTGAACTTAGAGGGGTTGGGATTGCGCAGGTAAGCAAATAGCTCTGGCGAGAAACAGGGAATGCCTTCATACTGGAGTTTCCTGCCCGCGCAAATCGTATCGCCGATCGCAAACGCGCCCGGATTATTTAAGCCAATTACATCCCCCGCATATGCCTCAGCCAAGATCTCGCGATCCTGCCCGAATAGTTTCTGGGCGTGGGATAGCCGTATTGTTTTCCCAGTGCGCACGTGCGTTACAGTCATGTCCTTCTCAAACTTGCCGGAGCACACCCGCACGAAGGCAATGCGATCGCGATGCTTAGGATCCATATTGGCCTGCAACTTAAACACAAACGCGGAAAATTCCTCATCGATAGGGGAAACTTCACCAATACTGCTGTCATGTACGCCGGGTTTAAGCGCGTGTTCCAAAAAGGCTTTGAGAAAAAGCTCCACGCCGAAGTTGGTCATGGCGCTCCCAAAAAAGATGGGAGTCATGGCACCGCGATGTAGAGCCTTCTCATCCCACTCGGCACCCAAACTCTCCAGAACTTCCAATTCTTCCTTAAATTGCGCCAGCAAATCGCTGTCAATTGATACCTCCCAACTGGGATCGTCGAAGGGTAAAATCTGCACGTCCGCTTCCCTTTGTCCGTGCCCGCTGCGACGGAAGAGATGCACGGTATGGCTGCTGCGATCGTACACGCCTTTAAAGCGATCGCCCGTCCCGATCGGCCAATTCATGGCATAGGGGGCTAAGCCTAATTCTTTCTCAATTTCGTCGAGTAGTTCTAATGGCTCGCGGGTAGGGCGATCCAGCTTATTAATGAAGGTAAAGATGGGTAGCGATCGCATTTTGCACACCTCAAACAGCTTGCGCGTCTGAGTTTCCAAGCCCTTCGCGGCATCGATCAGCATCACAGCATTATCCGCCGCTGCCAGGGTGCGGTAGGTATCTTCGCTAAAGTCTTTGTGGCCAGGTGTATCCAGTAGATTGACGCAGCAATCGTTATAGTTAAATTGCAAAACCGTGGAGGTAATCGAAATCCCCCTTTGTTGTTCTAACTCCATCCAGTCAGATGTAACGTGGCGCTGCGATGCCCGCGCCTTCACCGCGCCGGCCAGGTGAATTGCGCCTCCATACAGCAATAGTTTCTCAGTCAGGGTAGTTTTACCCGCATCCGGGTGAGAGATAATCGCAAACGTGCGGCGGCGATCTACTTCTTTTTCTAACTCTTGCTGTAATTGACTCATAAATATTTCGGCGATTCAGATGCTAGATCATAGCGTAACTGAAATTCTTATGGCGTTGTTATCTATCGTTTTTTCGTGAATAGTTGTCTATGGAGGCAATTCCCTGCAATCGGCTGCGGCTTAGGGCAGGCACAGAGGCACTGCCCCTACATCGTTGGTTTACCGTCTTGCGAGGTTTGCCTGAATCGTTCTTTCATTTGCGGGCACAGCAGCGATCGCAAGCACCGCATCGCAAATTCCTGGCTTCGCGATCGAAGCCAAAAGCCTGCATTAAAAAAGCCCAGCGACAAGTACGGGTGCGGATGTATGCTTGCATTTCTTCTAGGGGCGCTTCATCAAATTCAATCTGGATTTGCTTGTCGCCATGCAGTTCGTAGTCAAACGGGCTGTGCCAGGTCAGCTTTCCCGCACTGTGCAATAAGCCCAAAGCGATCGCGGCATCGGTATGGGTATGCGTCACGGTCTCATAATTGCCGCGATTTGGTAGTTTTGAGATGAGTGATTGGGCGCGACGTTGCAGGTTTTGCTGCTGTTGGACGAAGAAGGATTGGCGATCGCGATCGCTGGCATCCAGCCAGCCCGTCGGCTCGCTCACCAGCATTAATGCCTGCGCTGGTTTGCCGTCCCGTCCTGCCCGTCCCACCTCCTGAATGTATTCTGCCAAAGTCAGTGGCGCTTGATAGTGCAGCACCCAGCGCGTTTTGGGGTTGTTAATCCCTAGCCCAAAGGCGGAGGTGCAAACGATAAATTGATATTTGCCTACGAGCCATTCCTGCTCGATGCGGCGGCGTTCTTCTGTAGGCAGCCCAGCATGGTAGGCGGTGGTATACAAAGATTGACCGTGAAGCGACTGGCTTTGCAGCCAGGTGGCAAGAGCCTCGGTTTCGCGGCGACTGCGCATATAGATAATCCCTGGTTCATCGCGATGAGCTTCGATAAACTTGAGGCACTGGCGTTTGCGTCCGGCGACCGTCCAGGCGATCGCCACGTTTAAGCTCAGATTGGGACGATAGGGACTGGTACGAATAATCTGGGGGTTTTGCAGTTGCAGGCAGGCTTGCAGTTCCTGTTGGGTATGCGGATCGGCAGTGGCGGTAAATGCGGCGACTGCGATATTGCTGCGATCGGGGGATTTCTGCCGGAGTAGCGCGGCGCGAACTGCGCCCAAACGTCGATAGGCAGGGCGAAACGAGTCTCCCCACTGCACCAAACAATGAGCTTCATCCAACATCAATCCAGCGATTTCGATCTCTGGCTCGCACAAACGCTTCCATACGGGCTGGCTCAGTAGAGTTTCTGGCGAAACGTACAGCAAGCGCAATTTGCTCAAGTTTTGTAAAACCTGTCGGCGCTCTGGAGTACTGAGAGTGCTATTGAGCATGGCAACTGGAAGTCCACGCGCCTGTAAATCCTGGACTTGATCCGCCATTAGCGATAGCAGAGGGGAAATCGCAACGGTCAACCCTTCCTGGAGCAGCGCTGGCAACTGGAAGCAAATCGACTTACCGCTACCTGTGGCGAGGATAACCAGGCTATCTCGACGTTGCATCAAAGCCTCAATTACTTCTCTTTGCGGATAGCGAAAATCATCGTATCCCCAAATTCGCTGGAATGCATCCTGGATCGCCTCCCAATTTACCTCTTCCATCTCTACCTGCTACAATTTGTCTATAGCCATCTAAGGAAATAGCGATGACTGCTCTAACCATAGATCTTAGTCCTATTGTGCAACTTACCCGCACTGAGTTTTATAAACTCTGTGCGGCCAACCCCGATCTGAATCTAGAGCGTTCAGTCCAAGGAGAATTAATATTGCCTTGGCAATAAAATAGAATGCAATCTATAGCGCAGCATAAATAATAGATGGATGCTTAAAGTAACTCCTAATGTGGGCAGGCAATCTCTGCAATTTCTGCAGTTGAGATAGCACTCTATGTTTTAATTGACTCAGGTTTCGCGTCAAAGGTTTGGCATGAACTCGCTGTTTAACATCACCATTGAGGTACTCTACTGGATTCAACTGCGGTGAATAGGAAGGTAAATAAAATAACTCGATCTCCTGGGAGTGCTGCTCTAACCATTGCTGGACGGGGCGCTCTCGGTGGACGGGATGACGATCCACGATCCAAAACAGTTTGGCTGAGCGCTTGTCAATCAACCGTTGCAGAAATTCAATAAATACTGGAGCCGTCAAGGTACAGGTGTAAAGCATAAATTGAATCGTACCTTGATGGCTGATGCTAGCAATGAAATTCAACCTTGTCCGTTCGCGTTTACTGGGACGAAGAGACTGATCAGAATTTTGTGTAAGCGGTCTAGAATCACAAAAACCAAGGAGACCGCAACATGTTAAGAGGCAAACAAGCAACTAATCGTACAGATGAACTACTAGACGAGTTGGTGTCAGAGTGCCATAGCCCCGAGGACATTCTAGGAGAATCGGGCTTACTGAAGCAACTGAGTCAACGACTAATCGAGCGAGCGCTCACGGGAGAGCTGAGCCATCACCTCAAATCAAGCACGCCTAAGGGAGAGGAAGCGGTAGAAGACGAAGTTGTGCGACGCAACAGCCGCAATGGCTACTCGCAGAAGACGGTGCAGTCGCAACAGGGCGAAATGGAGTTGTCGATACCGCGAGACCGTAACGGCGAGTTTGACCCCGTGCTGGTACCGAAACACCAAAGGCGAATAGCAGGACTCGATGAGAAAATCCTGGCTATGTATGCACGGGGATTAAGCACCCGAGACATTAGTGCTCAACTCGAAGAACTCTATGGTGCCAAGATCTCCGCCGCACTCATCAGTGAGGTCACTGATGCAGTTAGCGACGAGGTCAAGGCTTGGCAGTGCCGTCCCCTGGAACCTGTATATCCCATCATTTACCTCGATGCCCTCTACGTGAATATCAAGGTGTCGGGTCGGGTGAGCAAGCGAGCGGTCTATGTCGTCTTGGGTATTACGGTTGAGGGCAACAAAGAATTGCTTGGGCTGTGGATTGGGGAGGTGGAATCCGAAGGCGCTAAGTTCTGGCTCAAGGTGCTGACTGACCTCAAAAACCGTGGGGTCAAGGACATTCTGATTGCCTGTTGCGATGGCTTAGTGGGATTCCCCCAGGCGATTGAGGCTGTTTTCCCGCAAACCCAGGTGCAACTATGTATTGTGCATCTGATCCGCAACTGTTTGCGTCATGTGCCCTGGAAAGACGCTAAAGCTGTTGTGGCTGACCTCAAGCCCATTTATCATGCTGCCACTTTGGCAGAAGCCGAAGCTGCGCTTGAGGCTTTTGCCGCCAAGTGGGATCGCCTATACCCCGCGATTAGCCAAATCTGGCTGCGCCATTGGCAGAACATTATCCCCATCTTTGACTATCCCATGGACATCCGCAAAGTCATCTACACTACCAATGCCATTGAATCCCTCAATCGCTCCCTGCGCAAGGTGATTAAAACCAAGGCTGTCTTCCCCGATGAGGAATCTGTCTTCAAGCTCATGTTCTTGGCCATGCATAACATTGCCAAGCGTTGGACTCGCCCCCTTAAAGATTGGAAGGCAGCGTTGTCATATTTTGCTATCCTATTCCCAGGACGTTTAAATTACTGACCTTATTTCTCGCTTACACAAAAATCTGAGCACTCTCGGGACGAATTTCAGGCGGATGTCCCTTGGGGGCGTAGCCTCGCCCCCCATACTCATCAGAACTGAGTCCCGATTCATCTCCCCACTCGATGTCGGCACCTTCTGCTTGCGCTTGGCGCTCAATCGCGGGATATTCTTCCTGTAACCAGCGTTTCACGGCGGCGGGGTCTTGCTCGTAAGCACGTTCGATGGGCTTCTGAGGGCTGTAGCCCCATCGTTGGAGATATTCCCCCACTGTGCGTATCGGCATCTCCACTCCTAATTCTTGCTCGATTAGTGTTTGCACGGCTCGTCTAGTCCACAAGGCGCTCTCGATCTGGTAATCCTCTGGACTATGCCCCTGCAGCATCGCCGCAATGGTTGCTTCCTCTGCCGCACTTAAAGTTCGCCCTTCCCCCACCTCTCGTCCTCGTCTCTGCTGAAACAGGGCTGCTTCTCCATAATCTTGATACGCCCACCACCACTCGCTAATCGTGTTACGATGAATCCCCAGGTACTCACTGATATCACATACTCGTTTCCCTTGCTCTCGCAGTCGGATCGCTTGCTGACGAAGGTAATTTTGCGTCTCTATCGATAGGTGTCGGCCATCGGGTTTATTCATGTCAAACCTCCTTGTGCCTTTACTTCTATTATCCTATGCTTTCTTTTTCATTGCCGAAGCAATAGTTGTGCCACCCGCTGGCGGTGAAACAGGTAGTCAGAACTCAGATATTACAACCGATTTAAATCTTTGGAACCGTCAGGCTAAGATAGGTAAATGCTTCGATTCATCAACGGGCTTTAGCTTGCCGAACGGGGGCGATCGCTCTCTTGATGCGGCATGGATTCCCATTGAGAAATGGCAGGCACTCACATCCAAAGAGCGGCAAGGCTTTTTACCCTTCAGTCCTGATTTCGCGATCGAACTACTCTCTCCTTCAGATTCGTGGAAACTGGGACAACAAAAAATGGAGAAATATATGGAGAATGGTTGTCGGCTGGGCTGGTTAATCGATTCAAAACATCGGCGTGTTGCTATAGCAGTTTTCATCTGAAAACCGCCATACACTCAGGCCAGGCAGGCGGAAAACTGGACATAGATCTATCAATTAGGCTTTCTTTGTCTTCCTATCCTTACATATTTATGACTACCAACTATTGATTGCTGAAGGCGGCAAATTTTAGAAGCACTCTGTAAATATTTCCGCCCTGCTGCAGAGTCCATGCTTCGCGATCGGTAGGGATATGTTCGGGATAGATGTCGCGATCGGCAAACTGCCCCCTACCCGCAAGGTTGACAAATCGCGGATCTGCTTCAAAATGCTTTAGCATCTCCTGTGCCACCATCAGGATATCTGATTGCAGTAGGACTTGTGCCCCAGGCACGAGCAACGCGCTCAAATCCTGGACTAACTGCGGCTGTACTACGCGCCGTTTATGCTGGCGGCGCTTAAACCAGGGATCGGGAAACTGAATCGTTAACTGTTGGATTTTATGGCGCGGTAATAGACCTGCCAGCGAAGTGTTGGCATTGCAAAATATGTAATGCAGGTTGTGCAGATTTAGCGATCGCTGTGCGGCGATCGCGCTATGCACTAATGGTTCGCGAATCTCCAATCCCAACCAATTCCAATCTGGCTTGAGTTGCGCCATCTGCAAAATATACTCACCCCTGCCACAACCGATATCCAGACTGAGGGGTTTTGACCAATCAGCATAGACCGCTTCCCAATCCGGCGGCTGTGTGGCAGATTGATACCTTTGTCCCAGCGGATTGACATGCTCTCTAACCCGTACCCGCTTGATCGGGCCTAGATTTGAGCTTGGTATATTCCCCGCTGGAATTGAAATCGACTGTGAACTCATAAATATATTTGGAACACTTGTTGATGCAGAATTTGAGATCTATATTGGGCTTGTAATTTGGGATGGGCAATATCGCGAGATTTACATCAATGAGGCGGAGACAATTCCTCTGATTGGGATGCGACTATTGCGGGGCTACGATTTGCGGATTCAAACAATTGAGGGTGACATTGTTACAATTAAAGCCTTGGACTAAAGCAAGGGGATGTCCCCCTTTCTTATAAGTTAAAGGCTAGCTGGTATACCAACTAGGTAGAAGCAAAATTGGTGGGTCGTCGCTAGATAGACCAGTGCTAGAATTTTTGAGCAACCTCGGTGCCACTGCATCTATAAGCGAATTTAAAGGTGAAGCTAGTTGTAGATTAGTAGAAGCCCCAGAGAAAAGCTGATCCAGAAACCGCTCGAACGAGCTGGAGCCGCGCTCGATTGGCAAATCGGTACTTTCAGGAAGATTAAATTTCGCTCTAACTTGTTTGCGCAGATCCGCAACTGCATCATCGTAGGTACCGATCGCATCTACCAGACCGTTCTCCTTAGCTTGAGTCCCCGTATAGATGCGCCCATCTGCCAGCTTGCGTACCGCTGCCACATCCATTTTGCGACCTTTGGCCACATCAGCCACAAATTCTTCATAGGTACTTGTTAACAGTCCTTGTAATAATTCCTTTTCTGGGTCGGAAATTGGTCGAAAAGGCGAAAAAATATCTTTATATGGTCCAGTTTTAATAGTTTGTGGCTCTACACCAATCCGGGTGAATAATTCCTTGACATTCAACCCGCTTAGAATTACGCCAATACTGCCAGTGAGCGTACCCGCATTGGCGTAGATCTTATTAGCCGCACTAGCAATGTAATAACCGCCGCTGGTAGCTTGATCCAGCATACTTACCACTACTGGCTTCTTTTCTGTTAATTTCTTAACCGCTTCATACACTTCCTTACTAGCGCCCACCGTACCGCCAGGACTGTTAATCGTCAGTAAAACGCCTTTGATACCGCTTACATCCTCAATCTCCATGAGGCGGTTGCGCACGGCGATCGCGCTATTCAACCCAGTACGCGCGCCTGTAATTGCACCGTCGATACTAATTAATTCCAAGCGATCGCGACCTTTCTCTATACTTTTGAGACTAAATGCCTCGTCTGCCTGACGGCGTTGAATGCCAAAAGCTGTTGCCACAAAGCAAACGGCTACGAGTACTAAAGCGATAATCCGGTTGAGTTGCATAGGACTGAGCTAGAAAATTTAAGCGAGAAAAATACTCCCCTCTAATAAAGCATAGCTTTATTGGAGAGGAGCCAAAAATTAGATAAATTGTGGAATTAGGCTGTAGCTACGAAAGTTTTCTTAAAATCAGCGATCGCTTCTTTCAGGAGTGCTTCAGCTTCATCGCCCAGTTTCTTCTCTGCTTTGATCAACTCGCCATACTTGGGTTTGCTGGTTGACAGGTAGGAACGGAACTCTTTGGTAAACTTAGTTACCTTATCCGCAGGGACATCATCAAGGTGGCCGTTGATCGCTGTATAGATAATTGCGACTTGATCGCTTACGGGTAGAGGCGAATACTGCGGTTGTTTGAGAATTTCGCGCAGGCGCTGACCGCGCTGTAGCTGTGCTTGCGTAGCTTTGTCGAGATCGGAGGCGAATTGGGCAAATGCGGCCAGATCGTCGAACTGAGCCAGTTCTAGCTTGATCTTACCAGCTACCTGTTTCATTGCCTTAACCTGAGCGGCGGAACCTACGCGGGATACGGAAATACCGGGGTTGATTGCAGGACGTACGCCGGAGTTAAACAGGTCAGCCGTGAGGAAGATTTGACCGTCAGTAATCGAAATTACGTTGGTGGGAATGTATGCCGAAACGTCACCAGCCTGGGTTTCGATAATTGGCAGAGCGGTCATAGAGCCACCACCGAGCTTGTCGCTTAACTTAGCGGCGCGCTCCAGGAGACGAGAGTGGAGGTAGAATACATCGCCAGGATAGGCTTCGCGTCCGGGCGGGCGACGGAGTAACAAGGACATTTGGCGATATGCCTGTGCTTGCTTGGACAGGTCGTCGTAAATAATCAGCGTGTGCTTGCCGTTGTACATGAAGTACTCAGCCAGCGCCGCACCGGTGTAGGGAGCGAGATATTGCAAGGTGGCAGGATCGTTGGCGTTGGCGGTAACTACGATCGTGTAGTCCATTGCGCCTCTTTCTTGCAGTACGCCCACAACTTGAGCCACCGTAGAAGCTTTTTGCCCGATCGCCACGTAAACGCAGATGACATCCTCTTCCTTTTGGTTGAGGATAGTATCTACTGCCACAGCGGTCTTACCAGTTTGACGGTCGCCGATAATCAGTTCGCGTTGACCGCGTCCGATCGGCACCATAGCGTCGATGGAAGTGATCCCAGTTTGCAGCGGTTCAAATACTGACTTACGAGCGATAATGCCGGGGGCTGGCGATTCGATCAAGCGAGAATCGTTGGTTTTGATCTCACCTTTACCATCAATTGGTCTTGCCAATGCGTCAACTACACGACCAATGAATGCTTCACCCACTGGGATTTGAGCGATCTTACCCGTGGACTTTACAGAGCTACCTTCGGCGATCTCGCGCCCTGAACCCATCAGCACCACACCCACGTTGTCTTCTTCCAGGTTTAGTGCGATACCAACTGTGCCATCTTCAAACTCTAGCAGCTCGCCAGACATGGCTTTTTCTAGGCCAAAAACGCGGGCAATACCATCACCCACCTGCAATACCGTACCAACGTTAGAGACCTGTAGCTCCTGGTTGTATTGCTCGATCTGCTGCTTGATAATGTTACTTATTTCGTCTGGTCTGATACTAACCATATTGTTATTTCTCTAATTGATAGTTTGGGATAGTTTGGGTAGATGAAAAACCTGGATAATTAACGATTAATAATTACTAAATTATTAATAGCTACTAACAACAAGGTTGCTGGTGAAGCGTCGCAGTTGTCCGCGAATACTGGCATCAACAATTTGAGAGCCAACCTTAACGATCAAACCGCCGATTAATTCGGGATCGACTTTGATTTGCAATTCTACGCCCTGGGCATTGGTCATCTCTCTGACTCTATGACGCAAAGTATTTTGCTGATCGTCGCTCAATGGAACAGCTGATGTCACTTCTGCAAAGGCAATCTGGTTCATCTGGCGCAGTAATGCCTGAAACTTCAAACATACTGGTTCTAAGAAAAGAATGCGACTGCGATCTACTAATAACAGTAGAAAATTTAAAGTCAAGGGATTAACTTGCGAACCAAATACACTGTTAATCGTTGCTTTCTTTGCTTCATCTTTAATCAAAGGCACTGACAAAAAGCGCTTGAGATCGTCCGAGCTTGAAAGTGCAGCTAAAATCAACTCCACATCATTGCCGATATCTCCAACTAAGCCCTGTTCCTTTGCTAAAGACATCAGCGCTTCGGCATAAGGTTCTACTATTGTTTGACTAAGAGAACTTGATTTCACTATTTTGCTCCTAGCAATTCAATACTGCGATTTACCAACTGCTGCTGCACGGAATCGCTGAGACCGCGATCGAAATGAGCTCTGACTCCAGCCAATGCTTTCTCGGCAACTTGCTGTCTGAGTTGAACGATCGCTCTTTCTTGTTCCGTCGCAATCTCGCGTGCGGAGGCTTCTCTCAAGCGCTCGATGTCGGCGGCAACAGTGGCAAGAATCGCATCGCTAGCTACTTTGGCATCTGCCTGCGCGGCGGCTTTAATGCGATCGCATTCCGACCGAGCCTGTGCCAGCTTCTCCTGCTGGTCTGCCAATTGCTCGACCGCCTCGCGCTTGCGTTTTTCAGCGTCAGCGATCGCCGTTTCGATTACCTCAAGACGCTGGGATAAAATCTTACCCACAAAACCGCGACCTGCGTAGACTACCCCGCCTAAAAGAATCAAAATGTTGATCAGGTTAGTCCCAAAGATATCAAAATTGATACCAAATCCAGATGCCTCACCTGCTTCACTTGCAAGTAGGAATAAACCAATACTCATAAGTCAGTCATTTGTCGTTTATCTTTTGTCTTCGTCCGATCGCTGGCACCTAGCTATGCACTAGATCGCCCAGAATCTTCTCCAAAATTTGTCTGCTGAGTGCTTCAACTTGAGCGTTCAAGGAGGCTTCAGCGGCTTGCTTTTGCGCTTCCACTTCCGCTTTGGCACTTGCTAATTGCGCCTGACCTTCCTCCATAGCTCTGGCGATTTGCGCAGCGCGATTCTTAGCTGCCTCATCTGTCGCTGCTAACACCATCGCTTGAGCAGATTTACGAGCTGTAGCTAGCTCTTGCTCGTATTGCTGTGCCAGTGCGGTTGCTTTCTCCAAGCGCTCTTTGGCATCAGAGATATTGTTGCGTACGTAATCGTTGCGATCGTCAATAGCCTTAGTTAAAGGCTTAAAGAAAAACACATTGAGAACGGCAACCAGAATTAAAAATTGCACAACCATTAGCGGCAAAGTTGCGCCGATATCAAACAGCCCACCGCTCTTTTCCGCAGCTTCTACAGCTTCGGTCGCGATCGGCAACGTCCAATGCAATGTCCAGAATGTCATGAGAATCTAAGCCTAGGTAGCGAAAAGTTAGCCCAACTGCTATTTAACAATCCAATTGTGCTATTAGCTGTTAGCCAGTAAGGCTAATAGCCAATAGCTTAAGTAAGAGCCTTAACCTGCAAAAGGATTGGCAAATAGAAGCACTAGAGCTACAACCAGGCCGTAAATGGTCAGAGATTCCATGAACGCAAAGCTTAACAGTAATGCGCCGCGAATTTTGCCTTCAGCTTCTGGCTGACGCGCAATACCTGATACAGCTTGACCTGCCGCAGTTCCTTGACCGATACCAGAACCGATAGCCCCCAAACCAATTGCGAGACCAGCGCCCAAAACTGAAGCAGCAGCGATGATTGGATTCATAATGATTTTCCTTATTTCCTTGAGGTAAGTTTACTTTGACATCTATCGTATGTTTCATGCATTCAGGCACTGCCTGAATCAACTGAGCCCTTAATTAATGTCAGTGCTCATGCTCTTCTCCACCGTGACCTTCCATTGCTTCACCAATGTATGCCGCCGCTAATGTCGAAAAAATCAAAGCCTGGATGGCACTAGTAAATAGTCCCAGAGCCATTACAGGTAGCGGTACAAACAAGGGAATCAATAGAACGAATACCGCAACCACCAACTCATCTGCCAAAATATTGCCAAACAGACGGAAGCTGAGTGAGAGGGGGCGAGTGAAATCTTCTAGAACCCAGATTGGCAAAAGGAATGGCGAACCTTCAATGTACCTACTAAAGTAGCCCAAGCCTCTCCTGCTTAATCCTGCGTAAAAGTACAGCACGGATACCAAAAGAGCCAACCCCACTGTAGTATTCAGGTCAGCAGTAGGTGCCGCCAACTCCCCTTCTGGTAATTTAATTAGCTTCCAAGGAACGAGCGCTCCCAGCCAATTGGAAACGAATATAAATAGAAAGAAAGTACCGATGAAAGGAACCCAATTGCGATATTCCTTCTCACCCATCTGATCTTTGGCAATGCCCTGCACGAATTCCAGCACATATTCCATAAAGTTCTGCAATTTGGCTGGAACGCGTTGGATATTCCGAGTAGCTATAGCAGACGCTATAACCAGCACGGCAATTACAATCCAGGTCATAATCATAACTTGACCGTGGATTGACAGGTTGCCAATTTGCCAATAGAAGTGTTGGCCCACTTCTAAAGTGGCAAAGTCTGTTATTTGAGCGTAAGAAAACAATCGTTCGATCATGATTTATTCAGTTGAAACCTTTTGACAGGCCAAATTCTAGGTAGAACGAGTACGCATTAGATCCTGGAACGTATATACCAAGATTGCGACTTTGTAGGTCATAAATCCTAGGAACACAGGCAGAATATGTAGCTGCTGTGCACGAGCTGCTGCAACGATCGCGACAGAGACCAGGACAAACCGGGAAAACTTAGAGTAAATAAGCTGTTTCCGTTCTTTCCCTACTCGATCAATATCCTTCGCCAGCATTCTTAAGTACACCACACCAACGATCGCACCCAACAAATAATTCAAGGCTAGATTCGATCCGCAAATACCCCATACTGCCAGGCCAATTACCCCAGTCAGCAATAGCGTAATTGCGTATAGCTTGAACTTAAGGTCACCGTACTCATCGACGCGATCGCCTGAGTTATTTAGGTCTGCCTCTGAGCGTTCGATGCTTTTCTTCGCGGGGATAACTTTCACTTGCAGGCTAAACTAACTCGCTGTTGTTTACACAACAAAAATAATTGTTAAAACAAAAATAATTGTTAAGCAAACCGTTGATAAGCATAACACGATGAGTGTCACACTTCTTTTCATATTGGGAACTTTGTGGCAGGCCAAAATTGTGTCAATCTTAAAATTCTCTGATGGGGAACTTTAGTGGCGCGCTCGTACGTCTGCACGTTCGCGATTAAAGCTAGATCTAAAGATTGTGTTAGGTTTAATCCGAAAAGTAATATACTGTCACTAAATTTTTTGCGCTCGACCCAATATGCTCACTTCGGCTGTAAATCCCCGCAATGTTAAGTCACTGCTCGCCTCTGCGATCGTAGTTGGCGCTTTATTCCCTGGTGTTTCAGTAGCTCAGAACCCACAGGCACTCGATACATCACCCAGACCCAACTCCCTCAACAGCAGCGTTTTTAGCCTGCAAGGCGGCGAGCGCTTAATGGCGGAGGCGATGTCGGCTGTGGATAAGCAAAACTATGACTTAGCCGTGACCAAATTGCAGGATGCTCGCCAAGTCTACAATCAGTTATCTAATTTCTATCAAGAGCTAACCACTAGCTTTGCTGGCATCGATAATCGGATTTCTGAAAGTCATCGCCAGAAAGCTTTGCAAGCAGCGCAATTACGAGATAAGTCCACCTATCAGCTTGCAGTTGTCTATCGTGCCAAGAATCAACCCGAGCTAGCCGTACCGCTTTTAGTGCAGCTAATTCGCAGTCAAGCCCCGACCCGCGAGCTTGGCCAGCAAGCCTATCAGCAACTTTACGAACTTGGCTTTGTGGACATGGCTTATCCCAACAGTCCTGCTCCTGCTACTCCCCAGAAATAGCCCATACTTAAGTAGCTGGGAGGATGTGCGATCGCGATCGCCTTAACGCATCAACTTACATTATTTATGTATGCCAGAGCTAAATTCGCGCATCCGAGACTTTTATGATGCCTCTTCAGGTTTGTGGGAGCAGATCTGGGGAGAGCACATGCACCACGGTTATTATGCCCCCGGCGAAACCAGCCAGAAGGATCGCAGGCTGGCTCAAATCGACCTGATCGATCGCCTTTTAGCATGGGCATTACCATCAGACTATACGCCCACATCTATTCTGGATGTGGGCTGCGGTATTGGTGGCAGCGCTTTGTATTTAGCCGATCGCTACGACTTCAGAACCTACGAAGATCGGCAGGTTACCGGGATTACGCTCAGCCCCGTACAGGCAGAGCGAGCCTCAGCTAGAGCTATAGAACTGGGACTGCAATCGCGATCGCAATTTTTAGTAGCCGACGCGATGGCAATGCCTTTTCCCGATCGCAGCTTCGATCTGGTGTGGTCCTTGGAAAGTGGCGAGCACATGCCAGATAAGGCAAAATTTTTACAGGAATGCGATCGCGTTTTGAAACCGGGTGGCAGGCTCATTTTGGCCACCTGGTGTCATCGAGATACCTCTAAACGCGCGCTTAGTAATGACGAACTTCAACATTTACAGCGTATATATAATGTCTACTGCTTGCCCTATGTAATTTCGCTGTCCGAGTATGAAGCGATCGCCCGCCGCATGAATTTTCGACAGATTAAAACCGCAGATTGGTCGGAGGCAGTGTCTCCATTTTGGGATGAGGTAATCGAATCGGCGATCTCGCCCGCAGCTATTTGGGGTGTCTGGCGATCGGGACTCAATACATTGATAGCAGCATTATCTCTGCGCCAAATGGCAAAGGGCTATGCACGGGGTTTAATTAGGTTTGGCATTTTGGCAGCTACTAAATAGCTTGTTATAGCTATAGCCAATAGGCTTAGGACGGGGTGCAGGGGTTCCACCCCTGCGTGGGGGCGCAGCCCCCACACCCCCTGTCCTAACAGATCTGTCTACGGCTATAAAAGTATGCAGGGGATCTGAAGTTTTAGCGATTGCGTAAAATAAAGCATTAAAATACTGAATGCTTTGTTAGCATTCACTAGAATCTACACAGCATCAATGCCTCATAAGGAATGATGGTTGTGCGTAACGTTTAGTCTGGCTTTACCCATAAGGGTTCTGAACCAAAGTTCTGAAATCAAATGCTCGTGTAGTTTGCCCATATCTCAGTAAATTATGCCCAAAATTCTTGTTTCTGACCCAATTGACCAAGTAGGGATTGATATCCTGTCTCAAGTCGCTACTGTCGATGTTAAAACAACGCTTAGTCCCGCAGAAATTATCCAGGTTATTCCGGAATACGATGCGATCATGATTCGCTCGGGGACTAAGTTAACCAAAGAGATCGTTGAAGCTGGCAAAAACCTCAAAATCATCGGTCGTGCTGGCGTTGGGGTAGATAACGTTGATGTTCCAACCGCCACGCGCCAAGGGATCGTTGTAGTTAATTCACCGGAAGGAAATACGATCGCTGCCGCCGAGCACACCCTGGCAATGATGCTTTCTCTGTCTCGGTTTATTCCCGAAGCAAATACCTCGCTCAAGTCTGGCAAGTGGGATCGCAAGAGCTTTACCGGGGTTGAGGTATACAAGAAAACTTTGGGAGTAATTGGCCTGGGTAAAATCGGCTCCCATGTTGCTACCGTAGCGCGGGCTATGGATATGAAACTCCTGGCATACGACCCGTTTTTAACGGCTGAACGGGCTGAAAAGTTGGGAGTTAACTTAGTAGATTTGGAAATATTACTGCGTGAATCCGACTACATTACATTGCATCTACCGAAAACCAAGGAAACCTATCACCTGATCGATGCTGAAAAAATTGCGATTATGAAGCCAGGCGTGCGGATTGTTAACTGTGCCCGTGGAGGCATTATCGACGAAGCCGCGCTCGCAGCAGCGCTCCAGAACGGCCAGATCGCAGGTGCAGCCCTGGATGTATTTGAAAACGAACCTTTAGAGCCAGATTCTCCTCTGCGGCAGATTGGCTCGCAGTTGATTTTAACCCCTCATTTGGGAGCCTCGACAGAAGAAGCACAGGCAAATGTCGCGATCGACGTAGCCGAACAAATCCGGGATGTCCTACTCGGTCTGCCTGCTCGCGCCGCTGTAAATATCCCTGGCTTGGGCCCCGATGTGTGGCAAAAACTGAAGCCATACCTACAGCTAGCAGAAATGTTGGGTAACCTGGTGGGGCAGTTGGCTGGCGGGCGCGTCGATACGCTTGACGTGCGCTTGCAAGGTGAAATTGCCAGCAGCGAAAGTCAACCAATTGTGGTAGCAGCCCTGAAGGGATTGCTCTCCCCTGCTCTGCGCGAACGGGTCAATTTTGTCAATGCGAGTCTGGAAGCTAAAGAGCGCGGTATCCGAGTCACTGAAACCCGCGATGCTACGGTCGAAGACTACACTGGTTCGCTGCACCTGACTGCCAATGGTCTGCAAGGGCAGCAATCGGTCACCGGAGCTTTGCTGGGTAAATCGGAGTTACGCATTACCAACATCAATGGCTTTCCCATTAATGTGGCACCAACCAACTACATGCTACTGACCTTGCATCGGGATATGCCGGGGATCATTGGTGGTATTGGCTCTTTGTTAGGTAATTTCAATGTCAATATTGCCAGCATGCAGGTTGGTCGTCGCATTGTACGCGGTGAAGCTGTAATGGTACTAAATATCGACGATCCTCTGCCTCCTGGTCTTTTGGAAGAGATTATGCGAATTCAGGGCGTAAAAGATGCTTATGTTGTGAATTTGTAAGTGCCGTAGGGGCAATCCCTTGTGTTGCCCTGGGATGATTTTTAGGACAGGCACAGAGGGGCAGGCGCAGAGGCACTGCCCCTACTTTGTAATTGGCCTTGCGGGAATAGGCGCGCTCTCGTTACCTGGCACAACTTTGCTGGTTGGCGTAAGTAGTGGTAAAGCCAGCGTTAATATAGCGATCGCCGCTAAACTCAACGCGAAGGAACGACCAAAGTGAGCGTTTGGTAAGTAATTCTTTTCAACTTTTTGAGGTGACATGGGAGTACCGTCTAATAATTATTTGACCTTAGTCAAGGATTTACTGGAATCTGATACGGAAATATACAAGATTAATTCCCAGAGGAGAATCTAGCTGAAGTGATGTCTAAATGAAGGTATTAATCGCTACAAAGACTTATGCATTTAGTCTTATGTATGGCGAGTTAGGTAATTGCTACTAGCGTTGCAAATCATAAACTTTACAACATGGGGAGTAGGGGGTGAACCCCCGGCCAAATATTTGTTTTGACTTAGGAATGGTAATGACGGATTTTGCGATATTGCTAAGATTTTAACCAGATGATAGTTTAACAGCTTTTGTCTTAACTCGGTGCAGGATGGATCGGATTTGGGGTACTCTCAATACAGTTTCCTCCTTAGCCCCAAGCATATTTCGCTATAATCGCGCTAGCTCGTATCATGAAAATTCTATTGGTAGAAGATGATGAAGCTACAGTCAATTTATTGCAACTAGCCTTTTCCCGGCAACAATACACGATTGATGTTGCCCTAGATGGGAACACGGGTTGGCAGTTTGCCGAAAGTAAGGACTACGATCTGATCCTGCTAGATGTAATGCTGCCCAAGCTAGATGGAATTAGTTTTTGTCGTCGTCTGCGATCGCAGCAAAAATACGTGCCAGTGTTGATGATGACAGCCAGAGATGCTGTCAGCGATCGGGTGCTGGGTTTGGATGCTGGGGCTGACGATTACCTGGTCAAGCCCTTTGAGTTGAGCGAATTAGCTGCTAGAGTGCGATCGCTGCTCAGGCGGGGCAAGGATACAGCCGTATCCAAATTGACATGGGGCGATATTCATATCGATACGGTGCGCGGAGAAGCATATTACCGCGACAGCCCCCTTCAACTATCTCGCAAAGAGTATGCCATTTTAGAACTATTCCTGCGGCACCCCAAACAAATATTTGCCCCACCTAAAATTATCGACTTGCTCTGGTCTCTTGATAGTACCCCTGGCGACGAGACAGTCAAGGCACATATTAAGGGGCTGCGTAGAAAATTAAAAAAATTAGGAGCGCCTCCCGATGCAATTGAAACTGTTTACGCTCAGGGCTATCGCCTCAACCCAGCTTTGTTGGCCGAGACAACTACAACTCAGTCATCCTACGCTAAGCCGAAAGGGGAGAGAAAAACCGATGTCGACCTGCCGGAGTCAGCCGAACAGCGGATGATGGCCAAGGTGGCTCAGATCTGGCAAGCTAATAGGCTCAATAGCGTTGCCTATGTCACGCTGCTAGAGCAGTCCGCAAATTCACTAGCTTTAGGCAACTTTGCCAACGAACAGGTGCAGGAAGCAGCCCAGGTGGCACATAAATTAGCTGGTTCCCTAGGCATGTTTGGGTTTCAAGACGGCTCTGGGTTAGCCAAGCAGATAGAGCAACTATTACAAACGCCTGACTCGCTAGATCGCCAGCAAATCGAGCAAATTAGCAATTTTGTGTCCGAAATACGACATGTAATTGAAACGGCTGCCGTCCCAAATGCACCTTCTCCTCCTCCCCAGGCTCAACCTTTAGAGGAAGAGCAAAGACCTTTATTATTGGTTGTAGATAGCGATCGCGAATTTGCCCAACGACTGGCAGCAGAGGCGGTGGCGCGCGGCTATAGAAGTGAAATCGTATCTACTCCCAATGCAGGGAGGGAGTGGATTGCCCGCGAACCCCCGGTTTGTGTAATTACGGAGCTATGCTTTCCTGGCGAGTCAGAACAGCCCGGGCAGGTCTGGCAATTTTTGAGGGAGTTACAGTCTGCTCCCTTTGACATTCCAACAGTCACGCTGACTGCTAACGATAGTTTTTCCGATCGCTTAGAAGCAGCTAGGTGTGGCAGCCGAATTTTCTTACAAAAAACTTCTGCTCTATCTGCGATCGTAGAGTCGGTAACTCAGTTACTCAATCGCGACTCCAGTAGCACGGTTAGGGTTTTAGCGGTAGATGACGATCCGCAAATATTGGAGCTATTACACAGCCTGCTGGAGCCGCACGGCATTCAGGTAATCTCCCTCAACGATCCATCGCGATTTTGGCCTGTTTTTGAAGAAACAGTGCCAGATATGATAATTCTCGATATCAAAATGTCAGACATCAATGGAATCGAACTCTGTCAAATCATCCGCAGCGACCCCACCTGGCATCTGATGCCGATAATTTTTCTCACTGCCCATACCGACGAACCGACCATCCAAAGTCTGTTTGCCGCTGGTGCCGATGACTGGATCGCTAAGCCCGCCACCACTTCGATGCTGGTGACTCGGATTTTCAATCGTCTAGAACGCATCCATAGATTGCGCTTGCAAGCAGAAGTCGATCCCCTTACAGGTGTATCGAATCGCCGCAAGTCTGGAGAGGAAGTCAAACGCTTGATCGGTCTGGCAAAGCGCTACGAACAGCCATTCTGTCTGGGCGTTCTGGACTTGGATAAGTTGAAGTTGATGAACGAGCGATATGGTAAGAACTGCGGCGATCGCGTACTGCATACCATAGGCAACCTGTTACCCCGCCAGTTTCGCAATGAAGATGTGGTCGCCTGTTGGGGCGGCGGCGAATTTATCGTTGGCATGTACGGCATCACCAAAGCCGATAGCGTAGAGCGTTTAGCAGAAACCCTGGAGAACATCCGCCAAATTGAATTCTGCGATCCTAAAGGTCATAGGTTTAATGTCACGCTCAGTGCTGGTGTAGCCCAGTATCTAGTCGATGGGGCAGATCTCGATATGTTATATAAATCTGCCAGTGGAGCCTTATACCAAGCAAAATCTACCGGACGCGATCGCGTTCTCCCTGTTGGTTGGCAACCACCCCATCCAGAACATCAGTTTACTACTGATGTCGTATTAGTTTCAGATGAAACAATAATTCCCTATCAACTCATCCGCGATCTAGGGAGAAGGGGATTTCACGCCCACTGGCGATCGGACTATCATGGAGCAGTCGATAACCTTTGCGACGCTAGTCTCAGACCCAGGGTAATTATTTTAGGAGCAGCTCCACCGGATCTAAGTCATCTGGAGTTGCTCAAGCGCCTCAAGCGTAAGAAGGTACTGCAACCCATTCGTGTCATCTTACTGAGCGATGATTCTAGCGAAGCTCAACAAGCAATGGGCTTGGGAGCTTTTGACTACGTAGTTCGACCCTGGACAGTCTCTGTTTTATTGCAAAGGCTACGTCGTGCTTTAAAACCTTGAGCGGCTTATCTAAATACAGCATAGCTATGATCGACAACCAGCCACAAACCCAAACCAGCCCTTCTCTGCTGCAAGCCATTTTCGAGCGTAACCCAGATGGCATCATCGTTACCGACGATAATTGTACTTGTGTAGAGGCAAATGCGGCTGCATGCAATTTACTAGGCATATCTAGAGCCGAATTAATTGGTCGTAGCGTGACGTATTTTCTGGAATTGCGGTGCATTTTAGCCCAAAGTGGCTGCAATTTAGTGTCAACTGAAATTTCCAGAGCGGGATGTCGCCTGCATCGCACGGATGGGAGCCTGCGAGAGGTAGAGTATGCAGTAGCCATAAACTGTTTGCCCGGTCTCCACCTGATTACGCTAAGAGATAGCAGTTATACCCAAACTATGGGGGCTGAACTGCTCCATCAGAGTGAAGAACGTTTCCTCACCCTGGTTGAGACCTCAAGCGATTGGGTGTGGGAAATTAATGAGAACATGACTTATACTTACTCAAGTCCTAAGGTAACGGATATCGCGGGCTACAAACCAAGCGAGATTATTGGTAAAACTCCTTTTGAGTTGTTACCAGAGCGCCAGGCGCAACGTATGGCTAGAGCATTCGATGTTATTACCAGTCGGCGCGAGCCTTTCTATAATCTGGAAAGTTTGCACGTTCATAAGAACGGTCATCTCATTGTTGTAGAGACTAATGCTGCTCCCATTTTCGATCTAGATGGAGAATTTCGAGGCTATCGTGGCATCAGCCGGGATATCACCGATCGCAAGCGTGTCGAGAAATCCCTCCGAGAAAGAGAACTGCAAATTGCCGCGATCGCCAATAATATCTCCTGTTCGATCTACCGTCTGGTCGTGCGCGCAGATAAAACAATGGAGATGGTATTTATCAGTACGGGTTTGTATGAGATTACCGGTATATTACCAGAGACGGTAATGGCCGAGCCGCAGAAATTCTTCGATCTAATTCACCCTGAAGATCGCGATCGATGCAAGTGCGTACTCCAGGATGCAGTAAACTCTTTACAACCGTTTACCCAGGAGTTTCGCTTGATCTCCACTACGGGCAAGGTGAAATGGGTGCGTAATAGCGCTCACCTATCATCGCTGGATGTAGATATTGCGATTGATGGCGTGCTTATAGACATTAGCGATCGCAAGCAAGCAGAAGAAGCTTTACGCCAAAGTGAAAATAACTTAGCTGAGGCGCAAAGGCTAGCTCACCTGGGCAGTTGGCAGTTCGATTTAGCTACGCAGACTCTAGTGTGGTCTGATGAAGCATTTCGCATCTTTGGCTTAGAAGTGGGGCAACCAATTCCAACCTATCGAGAATTGCTGAAGAATTACGGCTTGCGAGATGCGAAGAAGATCGCCGCATCCCTGAGGCAGGCGATCGCCCATAATAAGCCATTCGAGATCGAAGCTGAAATCACCAGATTGGATGGGAGCTTGCGCTATCTATTAGTGAGGGGCAATCCTCTATTTAACGCTCAGGGAGAAGTTTCGCAGCTATTTGGAATGATGCTGGATATTACCGAGCGCAAGCAGGCAGAAGTGGCAATGGCCGACCTCGCAGCGATCGTGAAATTCTCGGATGAAGCCATTATTGGCATGACACTCAGCGGCACGATCACGAGCTGGAATTTGGGCGCTCATCTGATCTACGGTTATACTGAGGAAGAAGCTGTTGGTCAAAACATCATCAACTTACTGGTGCCTCGCGGTGAGATAATCGGTATCTCAGGACCAGATTCTAGAGCTGCTCAAGATATCATTAGCTACTACACCACGCCACACATGCGCAAAGATGGCAAGATTATTGAGGTACTGATGACGATATCACCAGTCAAAGATGCATTTGGCAATATTACTGGTAGTTCCGTGATCTCTAGAGATATCAGCGATCGCCGAGCTGTAGAAAGGCTGAAAGATGAATTTATCTCGATTGTCAGCCACGAACTCAGAACTCCATTAACTGCTATGCATGGAGCGTTAGGGCTTTTGCTTACGGGCAATCTTGGCAAGTTAGAACCAAAGGGGCAGCGCATGTTAGAAATTGCTGTTGATAATACCAGCCGTCTGGTGCGACTCACCAACGACATTCTCACACTGGAAAGCCTGGAGTCAGGCAGAGTGCAGCTATCTCAGAAAATTTGTAATATTACCGATCTACTCGAACAAGCGGTACGTAGTATGCAGCCAATTGCTGATAAAGCAGGAGTTACGCTGTCTATATCTCCTTTATCAGCCAAGATAGTTGTGGATGGAGATCGCATCATTCAGGTTCTCACTAATTTACTCAGTAATGCCATCAAGTTCTCTCCCCCCAATGAGTCGGTTGAATTGAAGGCTACTATAGAGAGCGATCGCCACCTCCTCCAGCCCAGTGGGTGGGAGTTTCAATCGGATGACTCGCGGCAACAAGTTCTACTAATTACCGTACGGGATTATGGCAGAGGAATTCCATCTGATAAGTTAAATGTCATTTTTGAGCGATTTCAACAGGTTGATGCCTCCGACAGTCGGCAAAAAGGAGGAACGGGACTGGGTTTAGCGATTTGTCGCAGTATCGTCCAACAGCACGGCGGTCGGATCTGGGTAGAAAGCATTGTCGATCGAGGCAGCACTTTTTTCATCAGTCTGCCAATCTCAGTGCCACGAGCGATGCGGGGGCGATCGCTCCCCAGCCGAGATATGCGTGTAATTCTGTAGGAACGATAGCGATGGATACGAAGTGCGTGCTAATTGTTGATGATGAACCTGACATCCGCGAAGTCGCGCAGGTCAGCCTGGAGATGATGGGAGGATGGCAAGTGTTGACCTCCGATTCTGGTCGAGATGGTCTTGCCAAGGCTAAATCCGCACAACCCAATGCTATCTTGTTAGATGTGATGCTACCAGATATGGATGGGCCGACAACATTTCAAAATTTGCAAGCCGATCCGTTGACTGCTCATATTCCTGTAATTTTCCTGACAGCCAAAATCCAGCCAGTCGATCGCGCCCGCTTTACTAATTTGGGAGTTACGGCAGTTATTGCTAAACCTTTCGATCCGTTAACCTTAGCTAAGCAGGTAGCTGAGGTATTGGGTTGGTAAGACTTTCAGGCTATTTTGTTTGACTATAAGGATAAGCCGATGATGAGATTTGAACTCACGACCTGCTGATTACGAATCAGCTGCACTACCGCTGTGCTACATCGGCACATACACATAATTTGTATATTAATTTGTAAATTTGTATAAATTCACAAATTGTGGAACAAATTATAGCATTTTGTGACTTTATAACTGATTCATTTCTTGCGGGATCGAGTAATATACTTCATTGACTTAGTGGTTTAGACGGACTTAAAAATATGGAATTTCAAGCCTTTGTTCACGGTGTTTTTGCTAGCACGCAATCTGCCGCCAGTGATGATGCTAGCCGTACGCAAGATCTAAACTTTGTCAACGCAGCATTCAAGTCAGCCCTGACTGCAAAGGTGGCCTTTTACACCGCGATCGCGGTAGCTGCCTCGATCGGTAGTTCCCTCACAAGTTTACCCATATTTGCGGCTGAGTACAGTGCCAGTACGTCCGATCTACAGAGCTTACTGGCGAGTAGGGGCTTCTATGGTGGCGAAGTTGACGGCATTGCAGGAGAAAAGACCAAACAAGCTATTATCAAGGCTCAGCAATTCTACGGTTTAAATACTGATGGTATTGTGGGTGAAGTAACTTTAGTCGCTTTGCAAGAAGATAAAGCGGAATCATCAACGGATGCAGCGATCGCCACAAATATCTCGGTATCCGATTTGCAGAATTTATTGGCCAAGCGTGGTTTTTATAAAGGTGATATTGATGGCGTCTTTGGCACCAGTACCAAAGACGCAGTGATTCAAGCTCAAAAATTTTATGGCCTGACTCCCGATGGGATTGTGGGTAGCAAGACTGTTGCAGCCTTAGAGGCAGATACGGATGCGGCTCAAACTGCCTCCAGCCTAACGGGCGATGATGTTGTCAGGCTGCAAAAACTTTTGACCTCAAGAGGATTTTACAGTGGGCCAATTAGTGGCTTTATCGGCAACCTGACTAAAGAAGCAATTCTCAAGGCACAAAAGTTTTATGGGTTGACTGAGGATGGCGTACCTGGTAAAGCAACATTTGCAGCTCTAGAAGCCGATAGCGAGTACAACAAATCAGCGAAGACAGAAGATATCAAGCACGTACAGAGTTTGCTAGCAGAGCGGGGATTTTACAAAGGAGAGATCGATGGTGTCCTGGGTGAAGGCACCAAAGAAGCCATCCGTACGGCTCAAAGGTTCTATGGTTTAACAGTTGATGGTGTAGCAGGAGCTGGGACTATTTCCGCTTTGAGTGGGAACAAGGCCAGACGAGTATCAACCCACTCCACACCGCCTGCTAAATCGGTTACAGCATCGAGCGATCGCACCGCAACCAGGACGACTACTGCAACGCGGACTCCATCTGCGCCAGAAAAGATCGCTAGCAAGCAACCTCCTGCCAAAACTGCGTCAAAGCCCAACTCTCCCGCTAAAATCGCAGCTAAACCAGCCCCTGCAAAGCCAGAGGTTCCAAAAGCTGCTACTAAGCCTGCACCGACTCCCTCTAAAGTAGAGAAGCCAGCCGCAAGCCAGGTGACAGTGAAGCCCAATCCTACTAAACCAGTTGCTACTAAAACTACACCTGCGCAAGAGACGACCAAAGTCACAGCAACTAAACCCGCACCCACAGCAGAGAAACCAGTGGCTTCTAAGCCCGCAGTTACCAAATCGGCTCCTAGTAAGGAAGCAGCCAAACCCGATCTAGCCACCAAGCCCACTCCCGCAGATATGCCTAAGGTTGAGGATCCTGCGCCCGCACAGCCAACAGCCGTCAAACCAACACCTGCTGCTAGTCCTGAAGTGGCGAACCCTCTTACTGCCCCACCACAGCCAACCCCAGAAACAACTGCATCGATTGAGCCATCCAATCCTACCAGCACTAAGCCTGGAACAAACAATAAAAACGTGCAGGTATCGGATTTGCAGAAACTGCTCGCTACGCGTGGTTTTTTCACTGGTTCCACCACGGGAGTAATGGATAATGAAACCAAGAATGCGATTATGAGAGCTCAAAGTTTCTATGGTCTGACTCCTGCGGATGGCGATCCATCCTCGGCATTAGTCGAGAGTCTAAATCGCGATCCTTTTGTAGCTAAAGATAATTAATTAGCGATCGGCGGTCAGCAGCCAGCAGTCAGCTTTTGGCTGATATAATTAGGATTCATGGAGATCGAGATCTCAGTGGTAGGGTGGGCAATGACCTTACTGGACGTGCGGTATGATTTAGGTATGAAACTATTGAAGCTGGCTGTTAATCTCGGTGCGATCGCAGGGTTCATAGGTATTGCTTTAGCACTTCAGTTGCCCCGACTCAACCAAAAGCTAGCGGGGCAAACGCCTGAAGCAGATCGTCAGCTTGTAGAGCAGGAGAGGGCGCGGCTGCAACTGTTCAAAAATTTGCCAGCTAGCGGACTGGGCTTAAATAACGTAATTTCAAATTTGACGTTTTTAAATTTTTTGCAATACTTTGGCGATGAAAAAGCCAGGGTAGAAAGTAAGACTGGTTACACTCTAAGTCCCTATTACTTTGAGATTATCGTAGATCGCGATCCGCGTTTTCTTTACAGCTATCTGTTTCTCTCTACCAGTGTTTCGATCTATGCCGGTCAGGCTCAACGAGCCATTGAAATGTACAGTAAGGGATTAAAGTCGCTGTCCCCAGAGCAAATGGCCTATGCCTATACTGTCTGGCGGCGCAAAGGGGTAGATCAGTTGCTATTTCTAGGCGATGTGAAAGGGGCAATGGAGTCTAACTTTAAGGCGGCAGACTGGGCAAAGCGCGGCAAATTCGGTCCCGATCTAAACTTTGGGTCTCAAGGTCTGTCAGAAGCTAAGGGCGACCTTGCTCGACAATTCCGCGAGACAGCAGAGTTTTTGCGCGACAGCCTTAACAGCAACGATGCCAAGAAAGTTGCAGAAAATATTAAAAGAGCCAGAATTGCTTCCTGGAGCGATGTTTTACAGTATGGCGTTGACAAAAGAACGCGGGAGATCGCTGCAATTGAGCTGAGCAAATTAGATGTTGATGTCGAATTTAAAGAAGACGGCACTTTCAAACTCACACCGCGTCAATTTCCCTGAATTTCGCCATAGGGTGTAGCTAAGTGCGGTATTTCTCACTCAAGAAATTATTATGGGCAGCGATCGCCACCAGTGCGATCGCTACAAATTCCCGTCCTATTTATTCACGGCACCAAGGATGATGTGGTGCCGATGACTATGAGCCAGCGGCTCTATGATGCCGCGCCGGAACCCAAGCAACTGCTGCTCGTACCAGGAGCAGGACATTACCGCATTTATCAGCCAGGGGCAAACTCGTATTTACGGGAGATCGAGAAATTTGTCAAAAACACCGAATCTGTCAGAATGGCAAAGCACGGCGATATAGTCGATCCAGCGTTGCTGAATTAATAACCTAATGGCGAATCGAATTTTAATCGGTGTTAGCGGTGGCATTGCCTCTTACAAGGTTTGCGAAGTCGTATCGACACTGGCTAAACAGGGCGATCGAAATAACCAAAGCTCTTCAGAAGTCAGAGTAATTTTGACTCAGGCAGCGACTGAATTCGTCACGCCTCTAACTTTTGCTACCCTATCTCGTCACGCCGCCTATACCGACTCCGATTTTTGGCATCCAGGTCATGGCAGACCGCTACACATTGAGTTAGGAGAATGGGCAGATTTATTACTCCTGGCACCCGTAACTGCCAATACTTTGGCCAAACTTGCCTATGGCATGGCGGATAATCTGCTGACGAATACGGTTTTGGCATCCAGGTGTCCGGTGTTAATGGCTCCAGCCATGAACGCGACTATGTGGGAACAGTCAACCGTGCAGCAAAATTGGTGCCATCTATTGGCTAACGAGAGATATTTTGCGATCGCCCCAGGTAGCGGTATCCTCGCCTGCGATGCCGTGGGAGCAGGGCGGATGGCAGAGCCAGCCGAGATTTTAACTTATATCGAGTCGCTGTTATGGACGCGGGGCAAGCGCGATTTAGTCGGAAAGCGCGTCCTGGTAAGTGCGGGTGGCACGCGGGAATTTCTCGATCCGGTGCGGTTTATTGGCAACCCCGCTACGGGCAAACAGGGCATTGCGATCGCCCATGCTGCCCTACATCGCGGTGCCGATGTCACGCTCGTGTTGGGAAATGCCGAGGCAAATAAACAGGTACTGCCTACTAGTGCCAATTGTCGAGTTGTTGGCGTGGTGTCATCCGCACAAATGCACCAGACAATGCGACAGGAATTTGGCAACGCCGATCTTACGATTATGTCCGCAGCGGTGGGCGACGTGCGCCCCGCTCATTACAACGATCGCAAAACCCCAAAATCTCAACTACCGACCTCATTACCGCTCGATCCGATCGCTGATATTCTGGCGGATTTGAGCGCGCGCAAGCGCTCCGAGCAGATCCTGGTTGGGTTTGCGGCTCAGACTGGTACTGAAGCAGAAGTGGTGGCGATCGCCCAGCAAAAGCTAGAGGCGAAAGGTATAGATGCGATCGCGGTCAACCAGGTGGATCGCCCCCAGACAGGATTTGCCTCGGATACAAATCAAGCAACTTTCTTAGCAACCAATGGCAAGCAGACGACCACACCACTATGTTCCAAGTTGGAGTTAGCACATCGTTTGCTAGATTTCCTGACGGAACATTTAAATCCCGAGCAATGTCAGTCTGTAAAGTTATGATGTTCGTAGTTTCGCCAACTATACTCAATTGCAAATTTCCTCTATGAGCATCAGCATGACGGATAACAACCTAGGTGAAAAGATCTACGAAGGTAAGGCAAAAATTCTGTATCGCACCGACGACCCCAACGTTTTGCTCGCCTACTTTAAAGACGATGCTACTGCCTTCAATGCTCAGAAAAAAGGACAAATCGAGCATAAAGGGGAAATGAACTGCGCGATCGCAACCTACCTGTTTCAGTACCTCGCCTCCCAAGGCATGCCCACCCACTTTATCGCTCAAACCGCGCCGGATTGGATGCAAGTGGTAGCAGTGAAAATTCTGCCTTTAGAGGTAGTCGTGCGAAATATTGCGGCTGGCAGTCTATGTCAGCGTACGGGTTTAGACTTGGGCACGGAGTTGCGATCGCCTTTGGTGGAGTTCTATTACAAAAATGACCGATTGGGCGATCCGCTCTTCACTGAGGATCATATTGAATTGTTAGAGCTTGCCACGCCAGAACAAGTGCAACAACTCAAGCAAATGGCGCTCCTGATCGATCGGCATCTACGCAGCTTTTTCGAGCAGTGCCGCCTCATTTTGGTTGATTTCAAGTTGGAATTTGGGCTGGATGCAAGCGGGCAACTACTTCTGAGCGACGAAATTAGTCCTGATACCTGCCGTTTATGGGATCGCGATGTTGCCGACCCCAAGGCTCGCATTCTGGACAAAGATCGATTCCGTCAAGATCTTGGTAATGTCTCCGCTGCTTACCACGAAGTCATGGCGCGCATTCAGACCGTGGTTTCTCAAAATTCCCGCGATCGGTGATACTGGTAGAATTGAAAACTAAAAGTTAAGTTAATATAAACTCTGCTTGACTTTTCTGCAAAATCTGGTCTCTTAGCATTTGGGTGTGTGGTGTAATTAATATGCGTTTAACAAAGTTTGCTTTGATTGCCTTGGTCTCCTCCAGCTCTCTGTTGGCAAAGCCTGCATGGTCAGAGAGCGCCGCTCCTCAAACAAACCCAACGCCAGAAGTAACCCAATCAATTACCCCTACACCAGTTACTGTGAAGACAGCAAACCAGGGTGTTGATGCCGGAGTGATTCCCGTCGAAACAGCCCCAGTCGAAACTTTAGACCAACCCCAGTCTAGGCCGACTGCAACCAAAGCAGATAGAGCGGCGCTTAATCCTAAGAAATCAGTTGCTTCAGCTAGCAAGCGATCGCCTCAGGCGACTCCAACCGTAGCTGAAGCTCAGACGACTAGTAACGATACTACCCAGAATCTCAAACCAATTTCAGGTCAACCTGAAGATCCAGTTAAACAAGATCGGGTTAAATATGTAATCCCGCCTCTCAATCAGCCTAAAAGCGTAAAGCCAAGAATTACAAAGCCAAATCTAGCTAAGAAATCGGGTCGAAAATTAGCAGGCAAAGAAGTACTAATCAGTACTAAACCTGCTGTCAAACCCGCTGCTAAAAAGCGGCCAAGCCTGCTAAAAACAGCACAGACTCCCGCAACTACAGAAACTCCGGCTAAGCCCAGCTCCACAGAGCAGCCCAAGCCTGCCACTACTCCGGCTGACACTACTACCCCTGCCACGCCTACACCCAGTTCGCCCCTGGATACGCCCACCACGCCCACCACGCCGGATATCCCCTCTCCTCCAGATACGCCTGCTACCACAACACCCGAACCACAGGTGCTTGTGGGTGAGGTATTGCTCAAAACACCAAGCGGCCAGCCCGTACCGCCTGATATTGAAAGGCAGGCATACGACGCGATCGCCACTAAACCAGGGCGTACTACTAGCCGTACCCAACTGCAATCCGATATCAACGCTATTTTCTCAACTGGCTACTTTGCCGATGTCAAAGGCGATCTCGAAGACACAGATATTGGTGTCAGAGTGACGTTTGTGGTAGAAGTTAACCCCGTTCTTAAGGTGGTTCAGACTGAAGGGGCGAGCGTACTGGAAGAAGGTACGATTGATAAAATCTTCAGCTCGCAGTACGGCAAAGTTATTAACCTGCGCGACCTGCAAACCGGGGTTAAGGCATTAGAAAAGTATTATCAGGATAAGGGCTATGTCCTGGCTCAGGTAGCTGATGTTAAATCCCAGCCAGACGGTACCGTTACCATTGTCGTTGCTGAAGGTGTAGTGGAAGATGTCAAAGTAGGCTTCTTAAATGAAGAAGGTAAGACACAAGATAAGGATGGTAAGCCCATTACTGGTAACACGCGAGACTTTATCATTACGCGCGAACTAAATCTCAAGCCCGGCCAGGTGTTTAACCGCAATACGGTACAGTCAGACCTCCAGCGAGTATTTGGTTTGGGCATTTTCGATGACGTTAACGTGGCGCTAAACCCTGGCACAGATCCTAAGAAAGTAGTGGTCACGGTTAACGTCAAAGAACGCAGTACTGGTTCGATCGCCGTAGGGGCTGGGATCAGTTCCGCTACTGGGTTATTTGGTACGGTTAGCTTCCAGCAAGCAAACCTGGGTGGGAATAACCAAAAGCTGGGCTTAGATATCCAGGTGGGCGAGCGAGATTTACTCTTCGATCTCAACTTTACCGATCCTTGGTTAGCGGGCGATCCTTACCGTACCTCTTTTACAGCGAATATATTCAGCCGCCGTCTGTTTAGCTATATCTTTGATAATCCTCCCGGTGCTCCAGCTGACATTGGTGTTGGTCCCGACAAAAACGATACTCCACGCGAAAATCGTCTCGGGTTTGGATTTAGTTTCTCGCGCCCCCTTGGTAACGGCATCACTGCTTCCCTGGGCTTCCGCTACGAGCGGGTTACAATCACTGACTCCAATGGTACTGTGACCCCCTTTGATGGACGTGGTAACCAGCTTGCGATTAATCCCGATGGTCGAGATGACTTATTCCTATTGCAGTTTGCGGCTGCCCAAGACCTGCGCGACGACCCTCTCAAAACTACTAAAGGATCGGTGTTGCGCTTTGTGACCGAGCAGTCCTTACCATTTGGTAGCGGTTCTATTTTCTTCAATCGCTTGCGTGCTAGCTACAGCTTCTATATCCCAGTCAAGTTTACAAACTTCACGGAAGGTCCTCAAACTCTAGCTTTCAACATCCAGGCTGGTACTATTATCGGCACTCTTCCCCCCTATGAAGCATTCCGCATAGGTGGCAGCAACTCCGTTCGCGGTTGGGATGAAGGTAGAATCGGTAGCGGTCGCAGCTATGCCCTCGTATCGGCGGAATATCGCTTCCCCGTATTTTCAATCGTCAACGGGGTCTTGTTTGCCGACTACGGTACAGATCTAGGCACTGGCTCGTCTGTACCAGGTAATCCGGCTGGCGTGCGCGGCAAGCCCGGTAGCGGTGGCGGCTACGGTGTGGGCGTGCGGATTCAATCGCCCTTGGGTGCAATTCGGATTGACTATGGGTTTGCTACTAACGGTGGCACGCAGTTCAGCTTTGGACTCGGCGAGAAATTTTAGCTAGGATCCCAACATATCGTTCAGGTGATTCCCACGTAAAAATATACCGATAATTGTAGGGGCAGCGCCTCTGTGCCTGCCCCAAATCATCGGGGCGATCGCGAGGGAATTATCCCTACAGGTCTTTTATTTACGCAAAATCTCCTTACAAATGATCAGCCAACAGACGATCGCTTCGCCCTTTGCCCTCAGTGGAGTGGGGCTGCACAGCGGCAACCCCATCACCGTGAGAGTTGCGCCTGCCGCACCTGATTCCGGACGCTACTTTGTGTACGGGGATAACGTGATTCCCGCTCGACTATCGACCGTGGGCGAAACGATGCTTTCGACCCAATTGCAAACCGAGATGGCCTCAGTGCGTACGGTGGAGCATTTACTCGCCGCCCTGTGGGGGATGGGCATTGATAATGCTGAGATTGCGATTAATAATGCTGAGATCCCGATTTTAGATGGATCGGCACGTCCTTGGGCTGAAGCGATCGCTGATGCTGGGATTGCTAGCCAGTCGGAGCCGCGCCAGGTACTGGCAATCCGCGAGGTAATTTCCGTGCAGCAAGGCGACGCTTTTGCGATCGCCGTTCCTTCGGATGCATTGCGATTTACCTACGGGATTGAGTTTCCTACCAAAGCGATTGGGACACAGTGGTTTAGCTGGATGCCAAGTATGGGTAATTTTGCCAGCGAGATTGCGCCCGCGCGTACTTTTACAATGGCAAGTCAGGTGGAACAGCTACAAGCAATGGGGTTGATTAAAGGGGGTAGTTTAGATAATGCGATCGTTTGCGACGAGCAGGGCTGGTTAAATCCACCCCTGCGGTTTGACAACGAACCATGTCGCCATAAACTTTTAGACTTAATCGGCGATCTGAGCTTATTGGGGCGATCGCTGCAAGCGCATATCGTAGCATTTAAGGCCAGCCATGCCCTACACGCACAGCTCGCCCAGGCACTTTTAGCAGTTTCTGATAATTAGGACGCGCAAATTGACCGTTGGTAAGTTTAAATGGTTGATAGCAAAAAATTAACGCCTAACTATAAGATTTAAATAGTTCATTTATTAAAAATAGGTGCGATTAGACTCGTAACTAAAACAGCAAAAAAATGCCTACCTTGACTGAAACTCCACCCGTTCCCGTTGCTACCAAAATGACGATTGAGGAGATTCAAAAACTCCTGCCGCATCGCTATCCATTTCTACTTGTCGATCGCATAATTGATTACGTGCCTGGGCATTCCGCTACAGGCATTAAAAATGTCACCATAAACGAGCAGTTTTTCCAAGGGCATTTCCCAGGGCACCCAATTATGCCAGGCGTGTTAATTGTAGAGGCAATGGCACAGGTAGGTGGCGTGGTTTTGAAACAGATGCCCGGCTCTGAAGGTCAGCTATTCCTGTTTGCAGGGATTGATAAAGTACGGTTCCGCCGTCCCGTTGTCCCAGGCGATCGATTGGTCATAACTACAGAGTTACTGGCAGCCCGCAAACGCTTTGGCAAAATGCAAGCACGCGCCGAAGTAGATGGACAACTAGCCTGTGAGGGCGAACTAATGTTTTCTCTGGTCGATCTTTAGTTATTTAGCGATCGCCCGTCGAATTTGCGATCGAATTCGTCATTAATTTAAGTGGTAGCAGCAATTGACAATTAGCAACCAGCAACTAGCAACTAGCAACTAGCAACTAACAACTAATCATGCCTGTATCTCATGTGCCTCTACCTCAATTGATTCATCCTACCGCCATCGTTCACCCTGGTGCTGAGGTGCATCCGACCGTTCAAATTGGAGCGTACTCCGTAATTGGAGAGAAGGTTAAAATTGGTGCTCACACGGTAGTTGGTGCTCACGTCGTTATTGATGGCTGGACTGAAATTGGCGATCGCAATCATATTTTCCCTGGTGCAGCGATCGGACTAGAGCCACAGGATTTGAAGTACAACGGTGCTGCCAGTCTGGTCAAAATTGGTAATAATAATCGAATTCGCGAATACGTCACGATTAACCGTGCTACTGGCGATGGCGAAGTTACTAGTATTGGCAGCTCCAATTTATTAATGGCATACGTGCATGTAGCTCATAACTGCGCGATCGCTGACAACGTGATTATAACTAATTCAGTTGCTTTAGCAGGGCATATAGTCATTGAATCTGGCGCGCGGATTGGGGGTATAGTCGGCATCCACCAATTCGTCCACGTAGGTCAAATGGCTATGATCGGCGGGATGAGTCGCATTGAACGGGACGTTCCTCCTTTTATGGTTGTAGAGGGCAACCCGTCGAGAGTGCGGGCAATTAATCGTATTGGTTTGGAAAGAGCAGGGCTGGAGCCAGAAGACCTGCAGCTAATCAAGCAAGCATATCGCATTCTCTATCGACAGGATTTTACATTGCCGGAAGCATTGGAAAAGCTGGCATCTTTGCCCGAGAATTCCCATGTCATGCACTTGCAGAAGTTTTTAAAAGCGTCGCTATCTGAGGGCAGGCGCGGCCCAATTCCAGGGCGCAACTAGTCCGGACGGGATGGCTGTGTGCCATAATCCATAATTATGTCTAGCAAACCGAAAACGCTTCTAGCGACCAAAGGTCGTTAGAGTAAAGGGGAAAGGGTGGTGCAAATCCAACGCTGTCCCGCAACTGTAATTTCAGCTTAACTGAAAAAGCCAGAATGCCCGCCGTTTTCGCTCTATAACCATGCAGCTCTGCGAGGTACAGATGTTTCAGCATCCATACGTGCATTTAGCAATGCACATCCCAGACGGCTTTTTGAGTCCCTCTATAAGTATTTTTACTTGGGCTCTGGCTATTGGCTTAATTGCCCTATCTCTTACAAAAGTGCAATCTGCATACAAAGATCGAGCCGTACCCCTGATGGGAGTTTGTGCGGCTTTTATTTTTGCCGCCCAGATGGTTAACTTTCCCATTCCCAATGGTACTTCCGGCCACCTGCTCGGCGGTACGCTGGCAGGTGCTCTACTGGGGCCTTGGGCTGGTTCGCTGGTCATGACGGTAGTATTTATCGTGCAGGCGGTCATGTTTCAAGATGGTGGATTAGTAGCGCTCGGTGCGAATGTAGTTAATATGGGTTTGATTGGTACGTTGGGTGGCTACTGGCTCTATCGAGCGGTGCGATCGCTACTTGGAAATAACTCCTGGCGCAGCATGAATATTGCAGTAATGGTGGCTGCCTGGACTAGCGTAGTAGCAGGGTCTGCTTTAGCAGCTATTCAGTTAGCTTTATCAGACACAGTGCCTCTAAATATTGCTCTAGCAGCAATGTTGTCGTGGCATATATTTATTGGCATTGGTGAAGCTCTTATTACCTCGATATCTCTCAGCTTCGTGTGGCGTAACCGTCCTGACTTATTATTCGATCCGCCTTTGTCGGCAACATCCTCAACTACATCCAGGTGATTCTCCAAAATATCTCAACAATTGTATAGTCGTAGGGGCAGTGCCCCCGTGCCTGCCCCCCGTGCCTGCCCCCCATGCCTGCCCTCATGTCCGTCTCAGGCTGCCATAGATATTGCAAATTCGCACAAAGTTATGAGTCAAAAAAGTTCCTCAGCCAAGAATCGTGTTGTTGTATTAGTAGGTTTGGGTACGGCACTAGTAATTGCTATCTTTCTCTCACCTTTTGCTAGTAAAAATCCCGATGGTCTAGATCGCGTCGCGCAGGATCTAAAATTTGAAGAAAAAGCATTAGAAGAGCTGCCCGCAAAGCAGTTGCCTTTTGCCAAAATATTTGACGAGTATGCGCTCAAAGGTATTCAAGATGAAAAAGTGGCAACAGCACTGGCAGGGCTGGTTGGTACGTTGGTAACTTTTAGTTTGGCTTGGGGCGTTGGTAAACTCACCGTGCGGCAAAGTCACGATCGCGACGCATCCTCAGATCGCGATCGCAATGGGTAAACAAGGCTCCCCAGCTTGTAGCTAAGAAAAGAAGGATTTATGCTGCTGCACGTTGTGCTACATATTGGAGCGCTCGACCTTATGTGGGAGAGCGATCGCCAGCCCCATACAATTTGGCATAGCCTGGCTCCACAAACGCGCCTTCTTTGTGTATTCCTATCTGTATTTGCGATCGCGATCGTCCCTAATGGTCAATGGTTGACCTGGATGTTTTATGGCGCTGTGTTACTTGTGGTTTTATATCTCAGTCAAGTGAGCTTGGGGATGCTGGCTAAGCGCATGGCCGTAGAGTCAGCCTTCATCAGTGTCATTTTGCTGGGAACGCTCTTTCGTGGCGGCGGCCATGTGTTGTGGTCGTGGGGCTGGTTGCAAATTACCACTAACGGTTTGACAATTCTGGGCAGCGTGGCACTTAAGGCTCTGCTGTCACTCTTAATTTTGAACGTTCTCACCCTCAGTACCTCATTGCCTCTACTGTTATATGCCCTCTCTAGTTTGAGAACTCCCCCTCTACTGGTAGCAATTTTAGCTTCTACGTGTCGCTATCTTGGTGTCCTGGTGGATGAGTTTCAGTCCATGCGGCGGGCAGCGGCGGCGCGTAACTTTAGAGGCGATCGCTGGTGGCAACAGTCTCAAAGTAGTACGTGGCAGCGGCGTGCGATTGGCAATATGATCGGAGCGATGTTTATTCGTACCTTCGATCGGGGCGAACGCATCCACCAGGCCATGCTATCGCGGGGATATCAGGGCAACCCACCGATCTTAGAGCCGCCAAAATGGCAAAAAAAAGACGCTTGGGCGATCGCAACTGCGATTGTCATAGCGATCGCGGGTCAAGCAATTTACCTACTCCAGTAGTCAACGGTTCACGAGCTGCCCAACCAGCCGAAGAAGCCGCTACCTTTTTGATACCGATTCGGTACGTGAGATAACATTTTGGCGTATTGCGAGATGTGCTCCTGAACTAGCGGCTCCCTGGGGTTGAGTTTGAGCGCTTGTTGAAAGCTCAGCCTTGCCATGCCCAGTAGCCTTTGATTGAGATAAACTACACCTAGCAAGGCATGACATTTGCTATTGGTGCGATCGATTTGTAGAGCAGTACGCAAGTCGCCCAACGCCATCGTCCACTGTTTTGCTATGATGTAGGCCTCAGCAGAGCGAATATAGGCTTGAGATCTAGGCAAGAGTGGGTTAGAAAATTCTTTAGCTCTGTGCGTAGCAAGTTGATTAATATGACCGAGCGATAAGCAAACCTGCTGTTTGGAACTGTCTTGGGAGCTAGCTTCAGAGGAATCGCATAGAGCAGGATGGAAACCTTCTTGATATAAGGCGTAAACTACATTCAGCTCGCTCAGTTGCTCTGTATATTCTGAAACTTTATCTAAGGACTTGTACTGCAAGCTGGCGATCGCTTCGACAGCCTGTACGTAGTGCGCGTCGCTGGGCGATCTAAATAACCTTTTGGCAGCTTCTGATTTCGGTACGAGTACGACCAGGCGTTTTAACAAGCGCCTGGCAATGATTTTGATCAGGGCATTATATTCTGCTCTCTCCCTCGCCTGCATCAAGTTGTCATAGGCAGGATTGACAAGCTTAGCAAGATACTCGCAGGCTTTGTCTTTATTGCGGGGCACTTCAACTGGCACATCTGGGTGCAGAGTTTTGGCCAGGCTCAAGTAACGCTGACGGATTTGATAGGCATCCGCAGTTACTGGTAACCCCAGAACTGCAAAATAGTCGTGGGAGTTATGCTGAACGACATCTCTTTGCAGCCAAACTGTTTTAGAATTGCGATCCATACTCTCTACCCTTACAACAAAGAGGCTATCTTTAGCTATGCTGGGGATAGATACTCTTCATGTATTAGAAATAATTATGAGACAGACACCCCACTTTATCTGAATCCTCAAAGTTATTATTACACGATCGCTGAGATTTTTACTGTTAAATCTAGAACAACATAAAGCATCATCTCATGTCTAATAATTTGACATTGCAAACTATGGCAATCCTGGAGGAAATCGATCTCGCAACTGCGACATTTCAGACTGCTACGGGGCTGCAATGCCCTCCCGGTTGCGGTGCGTGTTGCCAAAATCCTGAAGTTGAGACAACACCACTAGAGATGTTACCAATCGCATGGGAACTCCATCAACGCGGGGAATTAGGTGAATGGATACAACAAATGAGAGCAATTAGTGGTATAGGAGTTTGCATATTCTATCGCAGCGATCCTGCGATCCCCGGCAACGGACGCTGCAGCATCTATCCCTGGCGGCCATCTCTGTGTCGCTTGTTTGGTTTTGCCGCAGTTGTCAACAAACAGGGCAATCCCGAGCTAGCTGCCTGTAAAAAACACAAAGAAGAAATGCCTGAAGTCGTGGCGAAATCCCAAGCAGCGATCGCCGGTGGATTGCCCATACCCCAATTTGCCGATTTTGCCATGCGCTTCCGTACCCTGGATCCTAATTTGGGGCAAGAGCGTCTACCGATTAACCAAGCATTAAAGGTGGCACTGGAGCGGGTGGGATTAATCGTGCAGTTATCTATTGCCCCTATATTGCCTGGTGACTGAAGTCGCGGCTACACGAACAAAGTCCGCCTGCGCGGACTAAAAGTAAAGGGGGGAATCTAACAGGATTTAGAATAAGTCCTACTTTACATAAACCTGGGTTCTAAGCAGGCTCGGAAGCTTTTGCCATAACTTCTCTGACCATCGGCTCTAATTCGCCGCGCTGGTGCATTTCCATGACAATGTCGCAGCCTCCGATAAACTCGCCATCAAGGTAGACTTGTGGGAAGGTCGGCCAGTTAGAAAACTCTTTCATGCCCTGGCGGATCTCGGGATCTTCGAGAATATCTACCGTATCAAAGGGGTAGCCGAGCGAGGAAAATACCTGCACGGTAGCAGCGGAGAACCCACACTGCGGCATGGCAGCATTTCCTTTCATGTAGATCAGAATTTTGCTATTTTTGATTTGCCCTTCAATTTTGGTTTGCAGAATAGGATTCATTGCAACTAGACCTGGTGTAAATATTTAAATGTGTACTAGTAGCTATTCTACTAGGTATTTTTAGCCTATCCTTAACTAAGCTATCTCCTCATGTTACGGCATCACCATATTTCAATTCGCACGGCTGACATTTTCGCAGCGATCGCCTTTTACGAGGAGCTGGGCTTTGCGATCGAGACAAGGTTTACGGCTGGGATCACGCTGGCTTGCTGGATGGCTGGGGCTGGTACGCACCTGGAACTAATCCAAATTCCAGAACCGAACCCCGCACCCGATTGCTTCGGAGACGAACACTATGTCGGCTATTATCATCTGTCTTTTCAGGTAGAGGATCTGGATCTGGCACTGGCAAACCTGGTAAAGGAATTAGGCAAACTAAAATTACTTCTTCCACCTCAAGTGCAAGAGATCGGGGATCGAACTTACAAAGTCGCATTCATTAGCGATCCCGATGGCTTACCGATTGAGTTGATGCAGCTATTAAGCTAGAAATGACGTGTTAAAAATTTGCAGATTAAAAATTGCGTCAAGCTCAAGCTAAACTGAGCTGAACGGCATTAACGTCCTTTTTTTTTGCTGCGAGCAACCCTTCGTGACTGTCGTAAATTTCAAACAGTCGATGCATAGATGTAATTTCAAATAAAACTTTAACTTGCGGGCTAAGCGAACATAATGCGATTTTAATACCGTGGGGTTTTAGCATTTTAAGCAGGCAAACCAGAATTCTTAGACCCTGGCTGTCCATGAACGCTACATCGTGCATATTGAGCAATAAAGTGCCTACTTCATCCTTAATAGCCTCTGCGGCTGCGCGATCGATAAGACTGCTGCAGCGTAGATCGAATATACCGGAAAGCCTCAGCTCCCTGATAGTCAAACTCATAAGTACCTCTCATCATCAAGATCCATCGGGGAATAACAACTTGAGTACGAGTACTTAGAAGGTTTTTGCTTGGGGTTCTCCCTTCCATCGCGATTACTAACTCAAAGTTCTGGTTTAATTCTATAAACACTGATGCAGGCTGGCAGTGAGTAAAAGTGATAAAAAGTGCGATCTTTGTCACACCCACCACAAACATTGCCAATCCCAATACTTTGTAAATCAAAATTAAGAAACCGGAACTTTGATGACAGCAGATCCACACATCAAGCTACATTGGGCAAGAGAAGAAAACTGAAGTTAGCAATATGGTTGCCCAAATTTTTAATACAACTAAGTCACAACAAGTATTTGCTCAGGCCAAAGAGTTAATGCCCGGTGGTGTCAGCTCGCCAGTACGAGCGTTCAAATCTGTCGGTGGCGAACCCATAGTATTCGATCGCGTTGAGGGTGCCTATGCTTGGGATATCGATGGGAATAAGTACGTTGACTACATTGGCAGTTGGGGGCCTGCGATCGTCGGGCACAATCACCCCGAAGTCCTGGCAGCGCTGCAACAAGCCCTGACTAAAGGCACCAGCTTTGGCGCTCCCTGCGTATTAGAAAATGTTTTGGCAGAAATGGTGATCGAAGCCGTGCCGAGCATAGAAATGGTACGCTTTGTCAACTCCGGCACCGAAGCTTGTATGTCCGTGCTGCGTCTGATGCGAGCATTTACGGGACGCGAGAAAATCGTCAAATTTGAGGGCTGCTATCACGGCCATGCCGATATGTTCCTCGTGCAAGCGGGATCGGGCGTGGCAACTCTAGGCTTACCCGACTCTCCCGGCGTACCCAAATCTACGACGGCAAATACACTCACCGCACCCTACAACGATTTAGAGGCAGTTAAAGCTTTATTCGCAGCAAATCCCGGTCAAATTGCTGGTATTATTCTGGAACCTGTGGTGGGCAATGCGGGTTGCATTCTCCCCAAACCCGGATTTTTAGAAGGACTGAAAGAAGTCGCCCATGCTGATGGAGCCTTGTTGGTCTTCGACGAAGTAATGACCGGATTCCGCCTGGCCTATGGCGGCGCGCAAGCCAGATTTGGCATCACTCCCGACCTGACGACGCTAGGCAAGGTAATTGGTGGCGGCTTACCTGTTGGTGCCTATGGTGGCAGGCGCGAAATTATGGAGATGGTGGCTCCGGCTGGCCCCATGTATCAGGCTGGAACGCTGTCTGGCAATCCCCTCGCCATGACCGCAGGCATCAAAACTCTGGAAATTTTGAAGCGTCCTGGGTCCTACGAATATCTCGAAAAAGTTACCAAGCAACTGGCAGATGGGATGCTGGCGATCGCTCGCGAAACCGGACACGAAGCAACAGGGAATCAACTCGGTGCCATGTTCGGTCTCTTTTTCACGAACGTGCAGGTCTATAACTATGCCGATGCGAAGACTAGCGATCTGCAAAAATTCAGTCGATTCCATCGCGGCATGTTGGAGCGCGGCATTTATCTCGCTCCATCGCAGTTTGAAGCTGGCTTCACTTCGCTCGCCCACGACGATACCGAGATTAACGCCACTTTGGAAGCAGCTCGCGCTGTTTTATCTGCGATCTCGTAATCCCTAATTGCCTCGGCATTAAAAACGTACAGATATAGCGTTTTTCAATTGAGAACAGGTTTTATTGACGGGGTGAAGGGGTTCCACCCCTGCGTGGGGGCGCAGCCCCCACACCGCCTGTCCTAACAGATCTGTCTACGGCTATACAAACTTGTAGCAGACTTGGGGGAGAAACGATCGCTCGCTCTCGGTAACTTAACGGTGAAAATGCTGCCTTTGCCGAGTTCGCTCTGTATCTGGATGCTGCCTTGATGTGCCTGGGCGATTGCTTTGGCAATTGCTAAACCCAATCCCGCTCCTCCTGTCGTTCTAGAGCGATCGCTAGAAACGCGATAAAAGCGATCGAAGATATGTGATTGGTCTTGAGGTGCAATACCAATACCCGTATCCTGTACTTGGATAACTGCGTAGCAATCGTCATGTTTTAGAATCACTGTCACTTTTTCCTCTGGGGGGGTGTACTGAATGGCGTTAGTAATCAGATTTGCGACAAGTCGATAGAGCCGCTCCTCATTACCTAAGACCGATAAAGGATAATCTACCTGAATATCTTGCTCAAGACTAATTTTCGCTGCGATCGCGATATCCATCAGTTCTTCCACCAGATCCCCGATTAAATCGTTGAGACAGCAAGGTTGGAATTTAATCGCTAGAGATTGTCGATCTTGCCGATCCAGGCGCGATAGCAGCAATAGATCCTGGACTAATTGGGATAAGCGCATACTCTGACGCTCGACCGTGCGTAAAGTATCCAATCCAGTCTCATTAGAGGCAGATGTGGAAAGTGCTAACTCAACCGCCGCAATAATAACAGCAATGGGAGTGCGTAGCTCGTGAGCGGCATCAGCCGTGAATTGTTGAATTTGTCGATAGGAATGGTAAACAGGGCGCATGGCTACGCCAGCTAGCCACCAACTGGCAATACCCACTAACAACATTGCTATTGGTAATCCCAATACTAGAGTCAACTGGAGTGTAGCCAAATAGCGATCGCTAGCTCTGAGGGAGTGCCCTATCTGCATGTATCCCCAAGGTTGCCCTCGATTGTTCTTTAAGAGAATAGATATCTGGTGGTAGCGATCGCCATTATCAGCTTGGAGAGTTTGCCATGTAGTCGTGTCTAGCGTGTTGGAGATTCCTTGCGGTGGATTTCCGGCAACAGCCACAGCGCGACCCGATCGATCCCAAAAGCGAGCGTAGTAGCGATCTTCCTGAATTACACCCAGAACGTGCCGTTCCGGTTTGCTCGCAGGTTTGCGATCGCAGGTTTCTTGGGTTTTAGGATCTAATACACAGAGATTCGGTAACACTCTCTGGACGCTTGATTCTAGCTGTCCTGGCTGTTTGAGAATTGGTTCGAGGCTATCGTGCAAAACGCCTGAAAAAACTTCTAACTCCCGATCCTGCGACTGCAAGTGAGCATGTCTTACCATTTGATAAAGTGCTATGCTGCACGCGCTAAGAATTAAGCCCATCACCGCAACGTAAGAACCTGCTAACCTCCAGCGCGTTGAGGTGAATAGATGATTCTGATTCATGATGGTGGGTTGAGGCGGTAGCCCATACCTGGAATAGTTTCAATTAGCTTGTCATAACCATATTCTCCTAGCTTACGCCGCAATAAACGCACTTGGGCGGCAACGACGTTACTAATCGGTTCGGCATCGATTTCCCACAATTGATTCATGAGGCGATCGCGACTGAGAATTTGATTTGGATGCCGCATGAAGTATTCAAGTAGCTGAAATTCTTTGTTGGTCAGGAATAAAGACTGAGGGTGACCGCGATCGTCTTGTACGGTCACGGTTGAAGTGCTGAAGTCCAGTTTCAGGTTTCCCACTTGTAATTGCTGCGGTTGCATCTGCGGCGATCGCCGCTGTAAGGCTCTCAGCCTTGCCAGAAGTTCCGCAATTTTAAATGGTTTGACCAAATAGTCATCGGCTCCAGCATCGAGTCCTGCGACCTTATCTTCCATGCCGTCTTTAGCAGTCAGCATCAGGATGGGCAAGGGATTACCCTGAGCGCGGAGGCGTTGACATAGTTCGATGCCCGATAAACCAGGTAATAGCCAGTCAAGGATGGCAAGCGTATACTGAGTAGATTGACTTTCCAGATATTGCCAAGCGCGATCGCCATCCTGGAACCAGTCAACGATGTACTTCTCCTGGTTTAAACTTTTTTGAATTACTTGTCCCAGGTCTAGTTCGTCTTCGACTAATAGGATTTTCATTCAATCTTGTATTTATTTCCCTGCTTACTTGCTAGCATACCAACTGCTGTACCACTGGCGCATTTGCTCGATTTCTGCACTTTGAGATTGGACAATCGCATTGGCAAGTTTCCTCATTTCAGGGCGATCGCTAGCTGCGATCGTATGAGTCATCATTAACGCCATCTGGTGATGGGGAACCATCTCCTCAATAAAGGCTTTATCGAAATCAGGTGAGGTTTCGAGGGCTTTGAGATCGGCATCCGTCATGTCCGCCATAGCCATCATGCGAGAGTGCATTCCCCTCATTCCCGTACGTTCGATTGCAGATAGAGGTGGAACGTTGGTGCCATACCACTGTTTGTACCAAGACCTCATTTGGTCGATTTCCCGAGTCTGATCGCGCTTGATGGACTCTGCCAATTTCCTAATTTCCGATCGCTTGGAGAGTTTGAGCGCTAAATCTGCCATCTTGACTGCACCTTCATGGTGAGGAATCATCATTTCAATGAAATGGCGATCGGCTTGTTGTCCCATCATCATACCTTGACGATAGGGCAGAGCTTGACTGACAGAATCAGGCAAACCTCGAACAAGTGGCTTTGCTTGCAAGATACCCAAAACGAGTATGCCCGTTACCGTACTACCTGCGAACAGACTTGCGACCAATAGCAATGACTTGTGCATTTTCCCTGGATGCCTAGAGTTTCTAGATTGTGTCGGTCTCATACGGTTTCTCCTGAACTTTATTTCCACCATATAGCTACAGCCAATAGGCTTAGGACGGGGTGCAGGGGTGGAACCCCTGCGTGGGGGCGCAGCCCCCACACCCCCTGTCCTAACAGATCTGTCTACGGCTATAAATCCAGCATAGCTCCGGGTGATGAAACCAGGATGAAAACCATAGCGGTTTTCAGATCGGAAAGAGCAGGGGGTTTGGGGGTGTTGTCCCCAAGAGGGGGAGGCAGGGCAGTCTTGGGGGGGCCACACTAGAGCCACTGCCGTGTGGCCCCCCTTCACCCCGTCAATAAAACCCGTTCTCAAGTGAAAACCGCTATAGCCTTGAGTTTTTAGAGGTGCTTTTAAGTCAAATTTATTTTGAAGGGCTATAAGTTCCTCAAAATAAATTTGACAAACACTAGCGTTAGATTTCTTCTAAGTCGAGGACAGGGATAGCTGGGGCTTCTTGCCTGCTCATGCCTGTGTGAATGCGATGTTCCACTTCATCGAATTTAGCACTTGATGCAGGATCGTTTTCCATTAATGAAACGATAATTCCTACGGCAAAGGAGAGAGGAATTGAAACTAACCCAGGATTCTTCAAGGGGAAGAAAGCGGTGGTTTGCTTGAAAATATCGATCTGAATTGTGGGGGATAGGTAGATCAGCACCAAGGATGACACCGTGCCAACCACAATACTTGTCACCGCACCATTTGTGGTGAATCTACGCCAAATCATCGACAGAAAAAGCGATGGGAAGTTAGCACTCGCAGCAATCGCAAACGCCAGTCCCACCATATAGGCAACATTCTGTCCTTTGAACACAATGCCCAAAATAATGGCGACTACACCGAGTGCCATCGTTGCTGCTCTCGCTACCCTGAATTGCTCGTTTTCGTTTGCCTTACCCTGGCGCACCACATTCACCCAGAGATCGTGGGAAAGCGATGCTGCCCCTGAGAGCGTCAGACCTGCCACTACCGCTAAAATTGTGGCAAAAGAAACCGCAGCGATAAACCCTAAAAAGGCATTGCCACCAAGGGCTTCCGCCAATAAGGGAGCTGCCATGTTTCCACCTTTGTCAATGTTGGCAATCAAATCCTGTCCCACCAAGACCATCGAACCAAAACCAAGAATGAAGGTGAGCAGGTAGAAAAATCCTATAAACACAGTGGCATACATCACCGAAGTGCGGGCAGCTTTGGCATCGGGTACGGTGTAAAAGCGCATGAGAATGTGGGGTAGACCTGCGGTTCCTAACATCAGTGCCATGCCTAGAGAGATGGCATCTAGAGGATCGGAAATCAGTTTGCCCGGTGCGAGTACCCCTGCACCATATTTGTCCGCAGCAGCAGTAAACAAATTGAGCGGATTAAAGCCAAACTTGGAGAGCACCAGTACGGACAGCAAAATCGTGCCGCCCAGCAAAAGCACAGCTTTAATAATCTGTACCCATGTGGTGGCGATCATGCCACCAAAAATTACATAGGCAAGCATGACACCGCCAACCAACAACACGGCGATTTCGTAGTTCAAGCCAAACAGCAGTTTGATCAGGTTGCCTGCGCCTACCATTTGCGCGATTAGATAGAAGCTAACCACTGCTAGCGTACCGATCGCTGCGGCAATCCGTACAGGGGTCTGACGCAAACGAAAGGCAACCACATCGACAAAGGTGTATTTACCAAGGTTCCGCAGGGGTTCGGCAATCAGAAACAGAACCAGGGGCCAACCTACAAGAAACCCGATGGAGTAAATCAAGCCATCAAAACCCTTGAGCGCAACCAGTCCAGCAATCCCCAAAAAGCTGGCGGCGCTCATGTAGTCACCTGCCAGTGCCAAGCCGTTTTGAAAGCCACTGATACTTTGCCCTGCGGTATAAAAATGGGATGTATTTTTCGTTTTGCCCGCTGCCCAGTAGGTAACGCCAAGGGAAGAGAGGACAAAAATTACAAAAAACACGATCGCGAGTGGATTAAATTGACCGACTGTTGTTGAGCTATTCATCCTTCCCCTCCATGGTCTGTTTCATTAATTGCTTCGTCTTGCGTGAGTTCTGGAGCATCGGTTGTGAGATGCCCGGCTGTACCTCCACTCCGATTTGAGGTATTACCCATATTGCGTAACCCTTCCTGTAGTTTGGCAACGTGGACATCGTAGACATTGTTTGCCCAATTTACATAAACGTAAGTAAGCAACCATACTGCCGCAATCGTTAAGGCACCAAGTAAAATCCCTAAAGACAGTCCGGGGGTAATAGGCGTGGCTAATAGTGGCTTATCATAGGCAATCAGAAGGATAACCCCGAAGTAAATAACCATCATGATGGCTGTGAGCCACATAGAGATGCGCCAGCGATCGGCGGCGACATCATCTAGCGTTTTTGCGCGATTTTTCATGAATTTTGTAGTAGCAATTTTTATAAAAATTTGTTTTATCCAGCCATAAATCGAATGTGGGTTCTAGCGCCTCTATTGACACTAAAAAGATCCAAGACAAAGAATTTAAGTCGCTTTGCAATCGCAGGCTTATTTCAGTGCATAGCAGCGCACACCACGTTCAGCCGTTTGCAGGGGGCAACGATCCCCCACTTGCTTATCTAACTACAAGAGCGCTTAAATATCTTCAAACCTTAACAATATTTACAAATATTAAGGCTTTGTCCGAATCGAAACAAAAATGCCTAAGAAATCGCAACGCGGAAGCCGTAATTATTATCTTTGCGATCGGGTTGCAGTCGATTGCGAAACGACGAACGGCAGTTATATTGATGGTTGCGCCAGGAGCAGCCCCTCGATAGTCGATAGCGATCGTTACCGCTCTCTTCCCACGCGCTGCCATCATCCGGCGCGCCCTGATAGCTCTCGTGCCAGTTGTCAGCACACCACTCCCACACGTTGCCGTGCATGTCGTGCAGGCCAAATGCATTGGCAGGGAATATCCCTACTTCCGAAGTTTGAGGGCGATAGTAGTTCTTGCGATATCCATCGGAGTAAACATCATCATAATTGGCTAGATTAGAACTGAGATGTTTGCCAAAATAAAATGGCGTATCTGTTCCCGCTCGACAGGCATATTCCCACTGCGCTTCGCTGGGAAGTTGATAGTTGCGTCCTGTTTGGCAGTAGAGGCGATCGCAAAATTCAACCGCATCGTACCAAGAGACGCATTCCACCGGGCGATTGCTACCTTTAAAGTAGGATGGATCGAGATCGAGGGTGCGATTTACAGGTGGAAGCATCGCCACCGCCATCCATTGTGCTTGCGTAATCGGATATTTGCCCATATAGAAAGGTAAAATGGAAACAGGATGCTGAATGGATTCAAAACCAGAATGTCGCCCCTCTTGCGGTGAAGCTCCCATTAAGAAAGTGCCCGCAGGGATATATATCATTTCCAGGACTATGCCGCCGCCCAGATTTTCCAATATATTAGGCTTTTTGACTTGTGGAAATGGCGATGACGCAGCGATCGCAGGTTGAATCGGTTTCGCGATGCGATTGGCTACTATCTGCACCGCCGATCTTCCCATTGCTGCTGGCATAGGGGGGCGGTTGGGATGGTGAGTGGGAGAGCTAAGGGAATGCCGCAATGCCTCAATTTCAGCTAGATGTTTGGCTGTCCGGTTACCATTCTGCATAATGTTGTTGGACACTGCGGGCGATGTAACATTCCTAGCAGTCGTTTGAGCCAGAGATTTTTGTCCGATTGGGCGCGATCTATTAATCGCGATCGCGGGATCGAGATCGGCTAAGACTTGTTCCACTGATTGGTAGCGATAGTTTACAGCGTGGGCGATCAAGCGATCCAGGGTTTTAGCCAGGTTGCCATTCACCGGATTGCCTTTGAGATGCGATCGCCAGATCCAGTCATTATTGCCATCAATGAGATCGAAGGGAGATATACCCGTCAGCAAGTAAATGCAAGTAACGCCCAAACTATACAGATCGCTGGCAAAGACGGCTTTGCCCCTTGCCTGTTCGGGAGCCATAAATTCGGCGCTGCCAATACTGGTTCCGGTTTTTAATAAAGCCGTACTGGTGGCATACTTGGCAGCCCCAAAGTCAACTAACACGAGCTGGCGATCGCTGTTGCGGCGAATGATATTTTCGGGTTTGATATCGCGGTGAATTACGCCACCCGCATGGATAAATTGCAGGACGGGCAATAAATTGCAGAGGAAATGACGTACTTTAGCCTGGTCAAAGGTTCCCTGTTGGGCGATCTCGCTACCGAGATCGCGACCGTCAACGAACTCCTGGATCAGGTACTGCTGACCCTCTTGCTCGCAGTATGCCAGTAGCTCTGGAATGCGATCGTGCTTGCCTAACTCCTCCAGGCGCATGGCTTCCTGCTTAAATAGCTCGGCAGCTTTATCCAGATTGCCCTGACCCTGGGGTGCAAACTGTTTGATCGCACATTTGGGTTGCGAGGGCTTATATGCATCTATACCCAAAAAAGTCCTGCCAAAGCCACCCTGGGCAATTAACCGCTCGGCTCGGTAGCGATCGCCGATCGAGAGCTTGGCACCACAATTTTGACAAAATCTGGATTTGGCAGAATTTTGACGCTTATAGCAACTGGGGTTGAGGCAGTAGCTCATAGCAAAATAAGGCTGTAAGCAGAATGGCTAAAAGCCAGTTTATACGCACCTCTGATAAATTTAAAGGAGATCCAGCGAGTGGGGCATCGGGATCCGCATTAAGAAATCCTGAAATTTTAGATATTCGATCGCCCTGATATACTGGCAAAGGTGGCAATCATCTTAATAATGCTGGAACTTAACACTTTCTTTCACAATACTTTTCATCACATTGGTGACTTTTCCCGCAATAACTGCGTTTCCATCTGTGCCTTTCTGGTTCCGGCCAACATGCTGGCTACCCTGCAAACTATGATTCTGGTTGCCCTGTCTCGTCCCGCCACCGAACTACGGTGGACGATTTCGGCCTCTATTCTTTATGCTGCGATCATGGTGCTACATGTCTTTAGCTGGTTTATCGCCGGTGTAGTCATGGCACCCACATTTATCTTGCTATTTTTGGGTAGCGTTTGTCTGGGGTTAAATGTTTGGGCGATCGCCCACCCTGAAAGTATGGCTCGCCTGCTCAGGTCGCTAGTAACTTTGGTGCTGCCAAGTCAATTTAATACCAATTTGAACTAAACGCGACAGATCGAACGGGGTGAAGGGGTGGAACCCCTGCGTGGGGGCTGCGCCCCCACACCCCCTGTCCTAACAGATCTGTCTATGGCTATAAATTGGCATAAGCTATTTAAGCGTGCGTCAGGATAGAGATGCCATTTTGGATTGGAGTGACAGCGGCATCAAATGGCGCACCTTACCCCACGACTTTCTCGCTTGACAAACAGTCTATATGGATTAGATGGGTAGATGGGCGGGTAAAAGAGACATCGCTACGATCGCTAAAAATAATAGTGCTGAAACGGTTTCCAAGATAGCAACGTTTTGGATGGGAGTAGTGCGATACCATTCTTGTCGTATTAAAATCAAACCAAACTTGAGCAACGCTATGCCAAAGGCGATCGCTGCGATTGGGTTGAGCCAGCCACAGTACCAGAGAATTCCGATCGTACAAAGAGCGATCGCGTGATAAATCGCGCCTGGAACCAGCGATGCGGTTTTGGGTTTGCGCAGTTTCACGGTAAAAATGGCACTGCTAAAAAACAAGGCGTTCAAGAGCCACAAACCGAGTACGGAAACCGACCAGGTGCCAGTGGTGGCAATGTAGGCAAACGGTGTTGTGAGGCAAACCGCCGCAAAGGTCAGCAGTTCGTTTGCTACCGATTTTTGCTGCCGATAAAAGACGGAAACCGCATCGATTGACAGAGCGGCGATCGCGCCCAAATACAGCCACAGCAAAAGCGGCGTTTGCAGGTAAAGATAAACCGCGAGACTCAATGATATCCCGGTATAAATTCCACCCCAGACCAAAAATCGAGGCTTCCAACTGCGACGCTGTTTAATTTGCAATACCAGTGGATGCTCTGCCTGAAATCCCGCAAAAGCACATATCAGTGCCAGAGTAGTGGCTACAGTCCATTGCTGCGCTGCGGCTGCGCCTGTCAGAAATGATACGAACAGCATGACATAGACCCCATGCTCTGGCGAAAATGTAGGGCGATACCAGACTGGAGTTCGAGCAGTAGAATTTTCTGGGATGGAATTAGTTTGAGAAAATGTCATAGCCATATCTCCTTAAATGCACGGGTATTCAGATAATTCAACGGGTTAGTATCTAACCTAATCCACCGAGACGAATTCCCGCTCCTAAGATTACAAACAACACCGCCAGCAATGTCACGCCCACAATGTGATATGCTAGGGAGTCTAGGGTTTCTTTGGTTAGATTTGGAATGATGAAAAAGCGGGCGTGTACTGCCAGCGCTAACGTTCCCACTAGCAAGCCTAACTTGATGCCGATATAGGTTGATAGATACGACTCAAACGATAGTAAACTTTGGAAGCCAGGAAAGTATATCCAGGTGAGCCACAGCCCCGTGATGACCTGGAGCAACAAAGACGCTAGTCCAAATCCCTCAAAATGTTCTTCAAATTGGTGAATGCGATCGGGATCGCGACTTTTCAGAGCTGAGGGCAAGACGGTAATGGCAAGCACTAAATGCCCGCCCGTCCAGACGGTAGCTCCTAGAGTATGCAGAATAACCAGAATTTTAAACAGCATTGGCATCTTGCTATATCTATATACGGGCAATAGATTTGGATTTGGTATAACCGAGCGATCTCCATCCCATTACCCGTTTTACCCTTGCGAATTACGACTTCTTGTCGATCAGAACGTTCCTTTCAGCATTCCATTCCAGTACAGGATGGGAAATCCATACTTTTTCAGCAAATACATGGAAAGTCTTTCTTTGCCTTGATCGAAGGGAAAAGTCTCTGTGGGTTTGAGATCGTAGTCGAACTCTGCCATGATCGTTTTGCCATAGCCAGTCACCAACGGGCAGCAGGTGTAGCCGTTGTATGTCGTTTGAGATGTTTGCCGATCGATCTCTGCGAAGAGGCGATCGACCAGAACAGGTGCCTGTTTGCGAACGGCGGCGGCAGTCTTAGATGTCGGCAAGCTACTGGCATCCCCCAGGCTAAAAACGTTTTTAAACCGCACGTGCTGGGTTGTGAATTTGTCAACATCAACCCATCCAGCCTGATTGGCCAGGGGACTATTCTTAATAAAGTCGGGGGCGCTCATGGGCGGACCGACATGCAGCAAGTCAAACTCCATTGCCAGCAACTCGTTGGTTGCGAGATTTCTAAACCAGGCTTTCTTATTTTCACCATCTACCTTTTCCAGGTTGTAGCCGAACATGGTTTTGATGTTGCGCTCTGCAATAATCTTGCTCAGGGCATTAGCATATTTCTCTACGCTGAATATTTTGCCAACCGCAGAGACAAATACGATCTGGGCTTTGTCCCGTACCCCTTGCTTGCGAAAGAAATTTTCGGCTAAGTACATGATCTTTTGCGGTGCGCCAGCGCATTTAATCGGCGTACTGGGAAAGGTGAAAATCGCCGTTCCCCCTTTAAAGTCTTTGATAAAATCCCAGGTACGCTCGACGGTGTCCTTCGAGTAATTGGAGCAAACCCCATTTTTGCCTAGCGACTCTGGCAAACCTTCGATTTTGCCCCAGTCAATCTGAATACCGGGACAAACAACTAAGTACTTGTACTTAACAGCTCCCGTTGACTGGGTAAGCACCTGGTTAGCATCTGGATCGAAGCCGGTAGCAAAATCTTTAATCCACTTCACCCCCTTGGGGATCTGGGATGCTTCGTCTCTTTCAGTTTCGCTGAAGCGAGTAACGCCGCCACCAACCAGAGTCCACAGGGGTTGATAGTAGTGCTTGTCCGATGGTTCGATAATGGCGATCGCTAAACTGTCGTTCCGGTTTCTAATTCGCGCCGCAACGGAGATGCCCGCCGCACCACCCCCAACTATGACAATATCGTAGGTGTTGGTTTCAGTCATATTTTTGTTATTTTTATTTTTTGCGACAACTGTCAAATTATGCCAGCATTTCCAGCGCTTTCTACATCAGTGCAAACTCCCGCAACACTGTCAAATTGCGATCGCAAATAGATCGCAAATCATTTATACGGAAACCTGACTTGCTTTTTCCTGTTCTAGGGCGATCGCGCGGGGAAATAGCACGTTGTTTTCTTTGTGAATGTGCTGGTGCATATCCTGCTCGAAGGTATGCAAAGCATCCAGCATAGCTCGATAGGTATTGCACGCCCAATCCGGCGGCGTGAAGTCATCGGTGAGTTGATGCAGTTGTGCTAGCGCAGTTCCGGTTTCTTCATGTTCAAATTCCATCTGCCGTATTGGATTCGCTACACTACCGCAATGGAACGCGGGTAGGGTATCGCTAGAATCCAGCAGCCGAATTGTTGGGAATAAAATTTGTTCCTCTTTCATCAGGTGCGTTGACAGTTCTGCCGACAGGAACAGAAAAATGTCTTTGACATGGGAAAGGCGTGGTTCTTTGTCGCCATGCACCGCAGCAACCTTCGTTACCATTTTTTCTAAACGGGGAAGTTCTGCATGTAGGTAGGCATGGTGAGTCCGCTCGATGTTATCTGCTAATTCGCTCAAAGACAGTGCTGTTAAACTTACTTCCGAGACAGATTCCCTGGCTGCATAGTCTTCCAATTGTGCCAAAAACGCTTGAGGATCTATGCCTTGCTGGCAACAGGCTTCTGCTAGAGTCTTTTTGCCGCCGCAGCAGTAGTCTACATTCGCCTGCTCGAACAAGCGAGCAAGAGAGGGGCGATCGCGCACGATCGCGCCGACGGTATCGTCAATTTGAAAGGTTGTCATGGTCTCGATCTCCGGCTTACAAATTTTTGGGAATTGCGTTCCGTTGAGAATAGGCACTTAGGACTGTCAACCAGTCGGGAGGTTGGGACATGCCCCAGACTCAAATTTTTCTGAGGCATGTTCTCCTCTGTCTTACTGGTTCAAGACCTCTTTCCGGTGTTCCGGTGCTGCCGCAATCGCCGCGACTTCTGCTCGGAGTTCTTCAGAAACCCCCAGTTCTTTTAAGGTTTCCATCAGATCTTCAGCAACGGCATCAAAGTGTTCGCCACTCAAACCATGCTGTTCTACTAATGCTTCATGGGCTTCACGCATATAGCGACCGTTGTACTTATCCGTTCCGCCAAAGGCATAGGTGAGAAAATCTTTCTGATGTTGTCGTTGCTTAGTCATATCGACATTGGCAAAGAAGTGCTTGATGCGATCATCCTGCAAGACTCGCTCGTAGAACTTGTCAACGGCGAGGTCAACTGCCGCCACACCACCCAGTTTGTCAAACAAAGTCGTCATAATTCTCCTGCTCAAAGTTAGACATAATGCTTTGGAGACCATGCATAAATGGTTTTCCAATTAATGGACAGACGTTACTTCAAGACGTTACTTCACAATCGGTTCTTCTGTCGGCTGTGCTTGCGTCGGTTGCTGGAAAATGGCAATCACCGCTTTTCCTACACAGTACACCAGCATCACTGCTCCAACGGTAAAGATAATATCACCTGGAATCCGCAACCACACCGTCCACTGCATCCACGGCGAACTCACTACTTCAGCACTGCGAGCGTACCAGGTACCGCGATTCACCGACTGCACTAGTTGATAGAAACCATTGGGAATTAATCCGCAGGCCATCATTACCACTAAGCCGATGTTAATCCACCAGAAAGAGAAATTGAGATTCCTCTCATCCCAGGCGCGATCTGGGGTGATTTCCCGCAGAGCAAATAGCATCAAAGCGATCGCCAGCGAACCATACACGCCATACAGTGCCGCGTGAGCGTGAATGGGAGTGGTATTGAGTCCCTGAGAGTAATAGAGAACGATGGGTGGATTGATCAAAAATCCAAACACGCCAGCGCCCACTAGATTCCAGAAACAGGTGGCAATAAAGAACTTGAGCGGCATCCGATAAAATCCCTGAGCTTCTTGGGACAACTTCAGCGACTTCACCACTTCAAACCCAATCAGGGTCAGGGGCACTACTTCCAGCGCCGAGGCGACGGAACCCATTGCCGTGATAAACACGGGCGTTCCAGTGAAGTAAAGATGGTGCAGAGTGCCAATCACGCCGCTCCCCAGGTAGAGAATGGTTGTGAGATAGGTGGCCCGCAATGCTGAGGAACGCTTGAGGAAACCAAGTTCGCTGCACAGATAGGCGATCGCAACGGTAGCAAATACCTCAAAGAAGCCCTCTACCCAGAGATGCACCACCCACCAGCGCCAGTATTCCGCCACGCTCAAGGGCGTGTGATTGGTATACATCAAGCCGGAGGCATAGAACAGGGGGATGGTAATTGCACTATAGAGGAAAAAGTGATTCAGTCCGGTTTTACTGCCTTCCGCCTGCAAAGCAGGTTTGAGGGCGCGGAACATCAGCCACAGCCAGAATACCATACCGCCAATCAGCAACAGTTGCCAGAGGCGACCCAGTTCCACATATTCGTAGCCCTGGTGACCGAACCAGAAGCTTTTCTCTCCCAGCCACCCTTGAATGCCAGCCCAGGTACCCACCAGAGAACCAACGACAACGACGGTCAATGCTGCTAGTAAGCCGCCATTGCCCCAAGCTTGGAACTTAGGTTCGTGCTTGCCAAACCGAGGACCGAAATAAAGTCCCGCCGCCAGCCAGCAGGTGGCAATCCAAAACACCGCCAGTTGCAAGTGCCAGGTGCGCGATGCCGCATAGGGTAAGTATTGCTGGATAGGTATGCCGTAAAAGCCCTCACCCTCAACCGCATAGTGCGCTGTTACCATACCCATCACAATTTGCACGAAAAACAGCGCCATCGCCACGCCAAAGAATAGGGTAGTGGCTTTTTGACTGGGAGTGGCGATGCGAATTGCCGGACGAGCTGCGACCGCCTGAATTTCTTCGGCATCCTCTTGGGTCAGGTAAACGAACAAGAAGGCGGCGATCGCTGCGATCAAAACAATTACCGATAAGATCGACCAGATCACAAACTGGCCTGGAGCCTGGTTGCCGATAAGATCGTCGTGCGGCCAGTTGGCGGTGTAAGACAGCGGTGACCCAGGACGATTGGCCGATGCCGTCCAGGCCGTCCAGCTAAAAAACGCTGTTACATTGCGGATTTGCGTCGGATCGGTAAACCAACCGCTGGGAATAGAATGCACTGACGATCCTTGAGACAGCAGAGTTTGATAGTCTCGAAAGACTTTTGCCAATCCCTTGGTTTGAGCCGCTGTCAGACTTAAAGCTCCAGTTTCCGATTCATAACGATTGGTTTTAAATTCCTGCTGTACTCTCGCCTGTAGCGCAGCGCGATCGACCGCTGACAAGGCATCTAAATCGGCTTGACTGAAGTCGGGGTTGTCGTCGTACAAAACTCCCGCCGTTGCCAATCCCCAACGATGCAACACATCCGCCGTCCAGTCAGGGGCGAGATAGCTCCCATGTCCCCAAATGCTGCCAATGTGCTGACCACCACGCGCCAGGTAGGTTTCCTGACCGGATTGAATATCTGCTTGAGTCAGAATAATTTCCTGTTGTGGCGACACCACAGTTGCCGGAATCGGTGGCGCGTTTTTGTAAATTGCCGCGCCTGCTGAGATCAAAACGGTGAAAGTAACGATGCAGATCGTCACCAGCCAGACCGGAAGCCTGAATGGCTTGAGGCGATCGCGCCCTGCCACCGCTAGATCGCCTAGATTAAAGGTTGGATTTGCCATAATCGCATTTGTAAATTTGCAAATTGCCTGCTAATGACAGCGTTTACAGGATAGATAAGCAAACATCAAACGGTATTTGACTTAAGTCAAAACAAACCTTGAAAGATTGTGAATTTTGGAACGAGCCGATCGGTTTGGAAATTAACGTCAGTTCCATGACTTATCCGCCCTCACCGCCTGATCCCTTCTCCTAGATCCTGCTATCCATTACGCAAAAGCGGTCAGGATGGTTACAGGGAAATGTTGCCGAATTCAAGCTTGGCTTAGACGAAGTAAAGTACGGGTTACTTTAGTTATGATTCTGCTTCGGATGTTGCTAGTTCGCGTAGCATCTCCTGTTGATCCTGGGAAATACAGCTTTGAATGACATCCTCAATATCGCCGTCGAGTACTGGAGGCAGAGCAAAGTTTACACCTAAGCGGTGATCGGTGAGGCGGCTGTCTTTGTAGTTGTAGGTGCGGATTTTTTCGGAGCGCGAACCCGTGCCGACCTGCGATCGCCGCATACTAGTCACTGCATCCTGCTGTTCGCGTAACTTTATCTCGTAGAGTTTGGCCCGCAGAATTTGCATGGCGCGTTCTTTGTTTTTGAGTTGCGATCGCTCCTCAGTGCAGAATACCCGAATGCCCGTCGGTTTGTGCAACAAGTCTACCGCCGTTTCCACCTTGTTGACGTTTTGTCCGCCTGCGCCGCCGGATCTAGCCGTGGACATCTCAATATCCTTAGGATCGATATTCACCTCGACGGCATCGACTTCGGGCATCACTGCCACTGTGGCGGTAGAGGTGTGTACGCGCCCCGAAGCTTCCGTAGCCGGTACGCGCTGGACGCGATGCACGCCTGACTCGAATTTGAGTTTGCTATAGACGCGATCGCCTTGAATTTCTAAGACGGCTTCTTTAAATCCACCCAGATCGGCAAGCGACTCGCTCACGAGTTTAATGCGCCAACCTTGCCGTTCCGCATAGCGCGTGTATAAGCGCACCAGATCGGCTGCCCAAATACTAGCCTCTTCGCCACCAGTACCTGCTCTGATTTCCAGCATGATGTTCTTATCATCGTTGGGATCTTGAGGCAGCAACAAAATTTTCATGCGCTCTTCTAGATGCTCCAGCTTCTCGTTTAGCTCCTGCACCTCTAGTTCCGCCATTTCCTTTAGTTCGGGATCGTCACCAGATTCCTTCAGGATTTGCTGTGCTTCCTGAGCATCCGTCTGTGCCTTACGCCAAGCTTCGTAGGTATGTACCGTTTCCTCTAACGACGACCTGGCCTTAGCAATCCGCTGAAACTCAGTTGGATCGGTTGCCACGTCAGGGTCAGCCATGCGGCGGGTTAGTTCGTTAAAGGTTTGCTCTACGGAGTCGAGCTTGTTAAGTAAGTACTGGGCAGGCATACAAGTTGATGAGCTTGAGTCAGGGTGAGATTAGAGATCTTTATATACCTATACAGTGCTACTTTTTAGTTTTATTACCCTTAGCGCCGCCTTTATCCCCAGACTCTTCCAACATGCCATACTTGCGCAGGAAACGTTCTACGCGTCCTTCGGTATCGATAATCTTTTGCGTACCAGTGTAGAAGGGATGATTGCCCGACCACACATCTACATGCAGTTCTGGCTGGGTAGAGCCAACAGTCGCAACTACTTCACCGTTGCATATAACTTTGGCTTCAGGATACCATTTAGGGTGAATGTTAGGCTTGGGCATATTCTTCAGCGTCCGAGATAACAAAGATAAAAATTATAATTTCAGCTTTTCTAGCCTAGCACAGGCGCACGGTTTTCGCGCTAATTAAATGCTAGTGCTGCTAGAGCGCTAAGGTGGATACCAAAACATGCCCTTAATACCTTCAGGATCGGCATTAAACCCAAGTTGGCGGTAGAAATCTACCACGTGGGCATCGGCAAATAAGCTGATATTGCTGATGTCAGCTCGCCTCAGCTCTTTTACTACTTCCTGCATCAAAGCTTTGCCAAGTCCCCTACCTTGAAATTCAGGATGCACGACCACATCCCAGATCGTGGCATTAAAGGCACGATCGGAGGTGGCACGGGCAAAACCGATCAAGCGATTAAAACTCCCCCGTTGTTCCCGAATAGTAATAACTACAAAACTGTGCTCGATCGCCTTACGGACTTTACGAATAGGGCGACGCGCCCAACCTACAGAGTCACATAATTCTTCAAGTTCATAGAGATCGATATTGCGATCCGTGCTGAAAAATATTTGACTAGTAGGTGTTTTAACTTGACGCAGTCTCGTCTTTTGAGCAGTTTCAACGGAATCCGTGACACTAAATAAGCTTTTCCAGAAACCCATGGAGATCTGTAATTGTAATTATTTTAATTTTAAAGGTGCGATCGACTAAATTTAATTAATATAGCGATGCTAAATCATTTATGAATGGGGCGCAGGGCTAGAATCCCCGCGTGGGGCGCAACCCCACAACTCCTTTTTCACAAACCATTTGCGATCGCTATAGCAATCAACTAATTAATAATTGTAGGGCTAGATCGGGGCTGTGGGCGTGGCCTACGATCGCGCAGCGATCGCCGTCACTGTATGCATGCGATCGCGATCGCTTTAGAAGTATTGGGATCTGAACTACGATCTAAATCATCAACTTTTCCCATCCTTAAGGAACCCAGTGGAAACCCCAGTGTCTAGACCTAATCCTATAGTTGAACGCTTCCCGCAGTTGTTTGGGGGGCTACTTTCGTTGTCGCTAGCTTTAGTTGTGGGGGCTTATCTTGGTAGCTCCGCGATTCGTACGCTCAGTCGCGGCAAAGATGCTCTGACGGTGATTGGCTCTGCCAAGAGGCCAATCCGTTCGGACTACATTATCTGGCGCAGTTCTGTAACCAGCCAGCAAAACACCCTACAGCAGGCATACCAAGAAATTAAACGCCACACCGAACGGGTACAGGCCTACTTAAAATCCAAGAACGTGCCAGCAGATGCAATTACACTGAACGCAATTGATACGCAACCCGTACCAGAAGTCAACGCCAATGGCGTGCAAACTGGTAGGACTCTAGCGTATCGGCTGACCCAACGTTTCGAAATCCGTTCTAACGATGTAGATGGGATTGGAGCTATCTCTCGCTCCAGTACTGAACTGATAAATGAAGGCATTCCATTTACATCGGAAGCACCCGAATATCTCTATACCCAACTCAGTCAACTGCGGGTTGAGATGATTGCAGAAGCAGCTAAAGATGCAAAAGCTCGGGCTGAAGCTATTACGCGCCAGACTGGTGGACGGATTGGAGTCGTGCGCAGTGCAGAGACCGATGTATTTCAAATTACATCCCGTAATTCAACCGAAGTGAGCAATTCTGGCAGCTATAATACTTCTTCTCTAGAGAAAGATATCACTGCTGTTGTCTCGATTACTTTTGCAATGGAACAGTAGTAATACGAGGATAGGGAACTCGAATCCCTGACCTCTGCGGTGCGATCGTATAGCTCAATTGCGTTAAAACCCACATTCAGCAGGTGAGCAGTAAGATGAAATAATTTTATGCATAAGTAAGCCTTTCATGGTTGAGTTAGGATATCTGTGGTATGGGGTGACGTTTTCTACTTGTCGCGTGGGGAAATAGGTATAGCAGTTTTCAGATGAAAACGAGAAGGGGGTTTGGGGGCGTTGCCCCCAAGAAGGGGTTCCACCCCTTCACCCCGTCAATAAAACCTGTTCTCAATTGAAAAACGCTATAGAAGCATCTCCAATGTGGCATCTTGGAGCCACCATTCCTATGATGAGCGCAATACCTTCGCAAGAGTTTCATTGCTTGCAGCCCTCAAGCCTGCTGTTTTGTAAGTACTCGCAGGCTTGTTCTAGTAATTCGGCAAAGGAGTACAAACGCCAGCGAAAAATTCCATCAGCAGAAGCAGTGAATAAATATTTGCCATCGGGAGTAAAACTGATACTAATTACAGGTTCATCACCTACTTTAAACTCTTCTAAACGCTTACCTTGTAAGTCCCAAAAGCGCACTTTCCCATCGCTATCAGCAACTGCAATTTTTTCACCATCTGGACTAAAATGAACGTCGTAGGAATCACCGTTCTTACCTATAATAGGGAAACCAGGGAGAGATTGACATTGATAGGGATACGGGGTGAAATCGGGATTTTTCAAGATTTCCCAGATAATTACATTCCCCCCAGCGTCAGAAGTCACCAGTCGATTCCCTGCGGGGTTAAAATCCGCACCTTCGACATACATTTGATGTCCCTTACATTCAGCTATAGGTTGACGAATAGCTGTCACATCCCATAGCGTTACTGTTTTATTTTCCTGTGTGATTACTAAATGATTGGAATTAGTAGGACTAAACTTCAATCGCCATAACTTACCCCCTGGCACTTGAAAAGAACGAACATTATCTAAATCCAATTCACCTGACGGATGGCGGTGCCATACATAGACTGTACCATCCCTTTGAGCCGCAGCTAAAGAACTTCCATCTCTATTAAAGGCGACTGAACGAAACTCTCGATCTGAATCTCTATCTTTATTTTTGTTTTTCTGTAGTGGTTCTAAAGGTTTGATAAGTTCCTTATAGGGAATAGGTTCATTGCGTTGCATAGCTTGTAAATCCCAAAGCAAAACCCTGGCATCTTCTCCCACTGCAGTAGCTAGCTGTTTGCCATCGGGACTAAAACTGAGGCTGTAAATTGTTTCATCGGTTTTTGAAGAACCAACAGTAATTGGCTTTATTTGATTATTTGCTATTTGAAACAGTTTGATGATGCCAAATCCACCAGTAGTTCCAAAAAGAAGTTGACCGTTGTTAGTTTGAGAAAAGCTAGTATCTCTGAATAAAGTCTCAGGTAACTTATCTAAAGGATCTTTGTTTTGAGCTTTGAGTTTCTTATTATATTTGCCAAGCTGGTTTTTAATGTCAGCATTATCTTTACTCAATACTTCTTCATATCTAGGTAAATCTTCTAAACTCCATAGGCGAATAGTACCATCACCAGAGACAGAAGCTATTTTTCTAGCATTACGGCTGAAGTCAGCACCATGAATTCCAAATTCTTGAAGGCTATTAAATTTTCTTTTGTTCTCCCATTTTTCTCGATTCTTTTCCCATACAAAAAGTTGATTATTTCCCATTGTAATCATAAAATTATCATTGGGACTAAATTGAATGTTGTTTACATTTCTATGCTCTAATACGGGCAACTTGGAGAAATTAGGACATCTTTGTAGTGTTTTAAGATCGATGACGATTAAATTATTTGCTAAAGTAATTGCTATTTGTTTGCCATCATGACTAACCTTAACCACGCTATTTTTTAGTTCTTTTGGTAGTTCACAGGATACATGCTCAACAAGTTTTTTCTCTTGTATAAGAGCCCATAATCGTAGATATTTATCTTCGCCTACAGAAACCAGAAAATCTTTATTCCCATCATTAATAAAAACTCCACGAATCTTATTTGCCGTTTCTTCTTTATTATTTTCTGTTTTTTCTTTATTGATTCCATGAGCTTTAGGAGCTTCATGAACTAGTTCGCCCTTTAAATTCCATACTCTAATGGATCCGTCATCCCCAGCAGTTGCAAACAAAGTGCGATCGGAGTTAAAGGAAATATCCTTAATAGGTTTTTCTTGATCTTGTGGTATTTTTCGACGATACTCTAATTTGCTATTTTTATCTGTTAACTCAAGAATAAATAAGTTGCCAGTAGCATCTCCTGTTACTAAATAATGCTTTTTTGGATCGTAGGCAGATGAAATTAATTGATTTGCATCGTGGGTTTTCTCTAAATCCAAGCTAAATAGTTCATTTAATCCCCAACCATTTAACGACCAAAGTTTAACCTTGCCGTCATAACCCGTTGTAATTAGCTTGTCTTCTGAGTCTGGCAAAAAGATGATGGTAAACACATTAAATTGATGAGCCTGAAAAACATTTTTTTCCTGAACTTGGTAGAGAGATTTTTGCAATATTCCAGCTACTCGATTTTTAAGATCGTTGTTGAATATTAGTTTGTTATTTTTTAAAGACAAACTAGCATTAACGCTGGTTTTCAAAGCTTCCCATTTTTTTCCTGAAAGTAGCTGTGATTCTGCTAAGGTTATTTTTGCGGAAATTTCACTTTCTGAAGTTTTTACAAATGCCCACCAACCTGTTACCAAGAGTATAAATATGAATAAACATCCGGCTCCCCACAACTTTATTCTTCCGAAAATTCTTTCTTTGATACTTTCCTGGATAAATTTAGATTCTACTTTATTCAGCCAATACGGCTGCTCTTTTCTAAGTTTATTTGCCCGATCTAAACGTGTATCTTCTGCCCAAAGTGCTCCTTCACCATTCTTCCATGTATTAGCTGCCTCTGCTAATTGTCCTTGTAAGGAAATAGCATCTCGATCTTTTTTAATCCAGTCTCGAAATGTCTGCCATTCACGGATTAAAGAGTCATGAGCGATTTCATAAAAGACTCGATCTTCCTTTTGTCCTTCAAGAAGAAGATTAGCTTCTATTAATTCCTCAAGCACATCATCTTTTTGCTTATTTTCTCGATCGCTAGAATAATCTAATTCATCCGCATAAACTCTTTTCCTTGTTAGCTGTTCTAAGGAAACCATACGCAATAAAACCCATTTAAGAGCCTGCTTGAGAGGCTCGTCAAAGCTTTGACAAACCTTATCAGCTTTTGCAGCTAAGGCCCCAGAAACCCCACCTATTGCTTGATAATCTTCTTTTAGCAACTCTCGATTGCCATCACCTTTTTGCCAGCGTTGATAGAGTTTAAGATAAAGTTCACTTAGAGTAAAAGAAAGTAAAGAAAGATGATCTCTAGCATCATCAATAATTAGATCGATTAAACTGGGAGATTCAAAGTAAATTTCCTTTTCCCTAGCTGATTCTTCAATTGCTTCTCTTAATTCTTCTTTAGACATGGGACTAATGTCAAATATTACATTGCTCCTCCAATATTTAAAATTACGAAAATACACTTCAAAGTCAGATCGAAGGGTAACGAGAAGATGGAAAGAATGAGAATTTTTCAGGGCAATTTCCAATGAATTTAAGTATATATCTCTTGCTTCTGAATTTCCTTGGTTTCTAGTGTATATTTCCTCCATTTGATCGATAATTAATAGAAGCTTTTTTTCTCCTCCAGTGCGTTGAGTCCAGCTTTGAATTCCTTTTGATAAAAACTCCTTGCTTTTCGATAAATTACTGCTTATTTCATCTAAATTTTTTTTCGCCCTATCATAAAGCTTTGATAACTTCTCTTGCTCTTCTGGGTAATTAGCTAATAAACTTTCTAGCTGCTCATAATAGTCTAAGATTAATAATAACTGAGACTCTGGCACGGACTTGCCATTATTATTCCAAGTATCAATAAGCAGTGGTTTGACATTTTCAGGATTAGACTTAAGAAGTTTATCTAAGTCAGTTAATGCTCTAACATCCGTTATCAATGTTGGATTAGTAGCAGGTAAAAAAGCCCTCGCTAAGGAAGCAAAAGGATCGCTACCGGGACTGATAGGGTGAAGAATATACCATGCTTTATCGTCACGAAGTTTCGGCAATAACCCAGCCTTCACTAAACTAGATTTACCAGAGCCTGCAGAACCAACAACAAGTGTAAGGTTAGTTGCCTCTTGGGGTTGCTTAGGATTAAGGCGTTCTAGTAGCTTTTGAGTTAGAGACTCTCTGCCAAAGAAACAGTTAGCATGTCTTTCCTCATAGGGTTCTAAACCCCGATAAGGATTATTTTCTGGGTCTAGTTTTGGCGCATTTTTTAGTTTATTCTTACTAAAATCTTGAGTAACAAATATGAATTTCCCTTTATCATATTTTTTGTCAAACGGAAATAAATCTGGATGTTGATTTGACTTGTTTAATTCATTGCTGACATATAAACAAAGTTCGTCAGATGTAATGATTTTATCTCCTGTATAGTCAGCCTTTGGATGCTCGGGATTTAAGCCATCGAGGAGTGCTTTAGCAAAAGGTGAGTGTTCTAATGTTCCATCGGATGCTTCTTCATCGTGTGCCACAGCAGTCATAATCTCCCACGATGGGTACTGGACAAAATGCTGATAACCCTCTTGGGTAATTGGAAGAGATTTCCTTGTAACTTTTCTAGTTTCCCAACGAAAAGCCCCAGCATGACAGCAATCTAGAATAATTAGTAGATCGTGGATCCGAGACTGTTGTTTTTCTAGACTCTTTTCCGCATTTTCTAGTTCTTGTTTTAGTTTTTCCATCGCCAGATAGCTAGTTTCATCATCAATTTTCGCATCTATAGGAATTAAAAATCCTTTAGGCCCCTTGACATCTTTGCTAAAAGATAGTCCATGCCCAGCAAAGTAGAAGAGGAGGCAATTAGGCATCTCAAGTGAGAGATGGTTAGGCAAATTTTCTAAAGTGGCTTTGATATTATCTAGCGTAGGTCGTTTGTTTTCGGCGTGCCCATCACCGTCAATCAGCCTGATAACTTTGTATTGGTAACTCTTTTCTAAGATCTCAGCGATCTTTACTGCATCTCTACTGGCATTTTTGAGTGGATGAAATTTTTGTTGGTTTTCATAATTATCAATGCCAATAACTATCGCTAAATTGTAAAATTTACTCGCATCCATCATAATTCTCCTTTATTTTCCTGATTTTTGATTTCCAGAAAGTTAGTTACTTTGAGATAGGAAAATTATCAAATTACAGAACAATCCCTAAAATTAATGGTTATTGGAAACTAAATTCAATGGTTTTAGTCATCCAATCCGCATTAGGAGTCAGCTTGCGCGTTACAGAACGACTTGTCTTGGGCGGGTCAATATCTCCAATTTGCTCAATCAACTGATTGAGTGTCGCTGTTGTATCTCCTTTAGTTATGGATTTTGTAGGGAGTTCCTCATCCAAGGAAGGTAATGTTAACCAGTTAAAATTAGCTATACCTTTTGTGGCAAATAGCTTGATTTTTTCTGTTTTATCTTGATAATATTTGCCTTGAGGACTATCAAATTGTGCGAGTTCTTCTAAAATTTGTCCTCCATCGAGCGCGTAATAATTTACATGTAGGCCTTGAATATCAAACTGGCTAATTGCCCAAGTAGTCTCTAGATCCAGAATGGCAATATTGAGAGGCTGATTACCTATATTCTTAATACGAAGCCAAATATCACCTGACCTTAATTTAATGTTTTTAGGATCGGGAAATGATTGCTTCTTTTCATCAAGTAATTCAAACTCAACTGGTATCTTTGACTCGGGATTATCGAGAGCTTCAACAGATTGATATTTCGCTAAATGTACTAAGCGTTTAACTACCTTGGCAGGGGCGTCAGGATCGTCAATGCTTAACGCAGGAGTTAAATTTGTGATAGGAGTCAAGCGAGAAATTTCGTACTCTCCCGCTCTCCCAACACTAACTTGGTAATGTCCCTCTTCATTACCTTGTACTTCTGTCACCCAACCGTTACCCTGTATCGCCTCCCGCACTTTATCTAAGGCTACTGCCTGTTTGTCAGCTAACTTCTGTGGCAATTGATATTCCTTGTTTCCCACTTCTTTAAGATGCAAACGGACTCGATGTTTGAGATCGACTGGGGCAGATTCTATCACCGCAGGTAATCCCGGCTCAATCTTCTCGATTGCTGCTGAAATCCCGCTTTCTTCAACCGATAAGATTGTTGCAGTAGCTGTAGAAGCTTGCAAATCGGTAATCTCAACTATAGCAAGGCGTTTCTGCCTATCGGTCAAGTCACTCCCCACAGAATAAAGGGCAAATCGCGTTCCTCGGCTCAATCCTTGCGCTAATCCCCCATCTAGTGTTACTTTTCCTGGAGCAGTTTCAATAACAGTCAGAGCATATTGCACTGCTTTGATTTCGCTACCAAATACCTGGCGATCTCCTTCCCCTAACAGCATGGGTAATTGATTGGGGAATTTGCTTTGGATCTGACCTTTCACGCGATCGTACAGAGCTTGATAGGTTAACCCAGTAGGTACAGCGTTAAGCGTATCGATTGTCCAGTAAGTCAATGCCCCATTGCGATCTCTTCCATCAAATGCCGATTCATAGGCATACTCAGACGGGCGGCAAGCTCCCAAGAAAACATAGTTTCTCTGGTTCGGCAACCATCCTTCGTTTTTGTTGTTTTGGGTCAGAGTCAGCCAATTTTGCACTAATATACTTCGTTCAGCAACTAAACTATCTTGTGGCCTAGTGTCTATATCTATCTTTCCATCTTCATTTCCCCGAATCTGAGCGTCGCCTCGTGTAGCTCCCCCCGAATGACAGCTATCAAAGATAACTGTCACGATTAACCCTTTATCGGTCATTCGTTTCAGGAGTGTAGTCATTTCCACATCCCGCAGATAATAACCATCATTACCCACATCCATCGGCACTAAGCCTTCATCAAACTGTCCCTCGCCCTTCAAGTCAGGGAAAATTGTTTTTACCCGTCCACCATGCCCTGAATAATGAATATAGACAAGATCCTTTTCTTTTGCCGTTTCAGTGATGCTGTTAAAAGCATTAACAATATTTTGATAGGTTGGGGGCATTTCCTTACGTTCCGCCCTGACATCCGCCAAAGAATTGGTATTCGGCAAAGGCGAGGTCAACCGAGTAATCTGTTTAGAAGGAATTTGCAGAGATGTTTCAAGATAATGTGCTACTTTATCAATATCTCGCACAGCTCCTTGTAGGCTTTTGTAGTAGGGGTTGGGTTCGTAATAATTGATGCCGATTAGTAAAGCGTAGAAGTCAGACATAATTGTCTACTCTCCTAAGTCTGCAACTTCAAAAAGATTGTGGACGGGGCTAGGGGCATCTTCGCTGTTATTATCGGTTTGCACCTTCACCTGATATATTCCTGCCTCCAAGTTATCTGCTGTCATTACCAAATTTCCATTTTCGGCAGTAAAGTTCCGAACGTTCGTAGGGCGTTCATGAGAAACACAGGTAATCTCAGCCGTGATGGAGTTAAATGCAGTACTTTCCGCCACTTTTGCCCGCATGGTAATGGGCTCATTCACCAGGTATAGATCGTCAAGCGATAAACCAATGCCTTTCAGCCCACGGATTCCTCCTCTTGTCACGATTTCAAGAGAGCCTCGAACATCATCCAGAGAAGCCGTTTGCGCTGTTTGAATGCCTTTGAGCAAATTCAGTAAAACGTTTGGTTGGTTTTGCAAAGCTCCGTGACTCTCGGCAATATAATCAACAATGGCAAGAGCCTCCAGATCTCTCATCTGAACGGGGGTAGCCGAAACTTGGGGAACCGTGCCATCCCCATCACTGAGATGGGAGCGATCGCTCAACCAAGAGGGTAAAACTTCACTGACAGTAATTACTCCGTCTACCAATTCAGCCGATTGTAGAGTTGGTTGCTGTACCCCAACGATCGGACAAGTAACAAATGAGTTGCGATATGTTAAATTCTCTTTATTAGCGTCCGCAGCATTGTCAATCTCGTCATAAAACTTTAGAGCATCTGCTGCTTTTGTGCGATCGATATTAGGAAGGTCATTTGGAGATTCACCGATGCGATAAAAGTCATTGCCAATTTTAAGGGCTTTATATCTGGGAAGCAACTGATAAATAGAAGTCAGCGAAGGAATAACTTCCTTCAGCTTCATCACATTAATTAGATCGATGCCACCTTTTTTAAATCCATTGGCAAGGATATTAACCGCATTTAACGAGCCGCGATAAGGAGTCCCGAAGGTAAATAACGCTTTGCATTCCTGCCATCCCCCCAATACCTCTAGGTAATAACGAGAGATTAAACCTCCCATACTGTGCGCCAAAAGAATTACCTTGGCATCATTATGGCCACTATACTCACGCCATCGTTTTAATCTTTTATCTAATAGGCTTTTCAGGATATGTGCATTAGCACGATTATCCCGTCGCCAGTCGTAGGGGAAATGATAAAAATTAGCTGCTTTATCCTCCAGATCGTCGTAGATATTCCCCTCAATTACCTCGAAGTTCTTGGTAATTTGATCGGAAGTCCTATTGTAACCATCAACAATCTTCCAAAATCCTCCAAATCCAGGAATCATGTAAGTATCTGAAATCAAACGAGTTGGTTTAATCCCATCTCCTATATCTCCGCCATTGGGGTCATCTCCCTCTAGTTTCAAGTCCTTTAGCCTGTTACCTAAACTTTTTACGATCTGCCACATTACTTGGCCAGATACATTCCAAAGGTCTGTACCATCTTTTTGCAAAACACTACCCATGATGCCAGGAAGAATGACGATTATGTCCTTAAGTGGGGTTTTAACTGCCATAACTGAAACATCTCCAACAAAGGTAAGGATATTGAGAAAAAAGTCTTCAAATTCAAAAATCCGACCATCACCAATAACTTCTTTCTTATCGCAGAGAAGAATTGGCAGCATGTATTAAACAGCAACACCCTACATGTCCTCATAGATTTCCAAACAAATCTCGGACAAAACGCAACTAGATGCCAGTAAGATTTGATACATTTCGTGTGAGTATAGACACACCCCCTTATTCGTTCCAAACTACTTCTAGTTATGAAAACCTAGACACCTATTTAGAGGCAAGATATCCACCCTTCAATACTGCTTTTGAGACTTCTAATTATTCTGCAAAAAATATCTGTTTCTTCCCCATGTAAACCTTATCGAAACTATATTTTATGATAGTAGTTTACGATAAGAACTGTATAAATCACTAGAATGTCTAAATAACTTTACATTGGTTGCTGCCTAAGTACCCACGGTTCGGGGATCTTCATCAATCTCACAACCGTTGCAGCAATCTCGCTGTAGTCTACCTCAAACTCGCGGAAAATCTCTGTAATTGTTTGTAGTATGATTCCGTTGCTGCTTTGCCTATGAATCATACCGCTATTTCGCTCAGGTTGACTGTTCTGACTCCAAATAAGGAAATTAGATAATGTTGCCACAAATGCTAATCTGGCTCTATACCATCCGTAACGATTCTCTGAGTAGGATAATTGCTTTCATGGGGTTTCTGCGTTATGTGCTTATTTTCATGAAACTCCCTTCCTTCATACTTTGTAACTTTATTGTCCTGTACTTATCCAAAAACATAGCAAAACGTGACACCCTTATTGACAAAGGCGACACCAATGGTTGGTATCAATAAGCGATACAAGCATAACTGAGAGCAGGTTTTGGGATATGGAGGATAGGGAACTCGAATCCCTGGCCTCTGCGGTGCGATCGCAGCGCTCTACCAACTGAGCTAATCCCCCAAGTGGGTGCTTCACCACATTACGCGGCAATGGGAAGCAGTGTCAATATGTTTTAATGCCCGCCAGGATACAGGAGAGTTGTATGCTTAACTGGATTGCTGTTGAAATATTTGCATGGCTAGAGATCGCGAACCCAGAGTCAGTTTACTGCTATATCACCTGTTCAAGTGGTCGGTGGTCAGTCCCGTCCTGCATGTATGCTTTCGCGGTCGCATCTATGGTGCGGAAAATGTACCAAAAACTGGCGCGATCGTAGTCGTTAGCAACCATGCTAGCGATTTCGATCCCCCCATTGTTTCTAACTGCGTAGGACGACCCGTGGCATTTATGGCAAAGGAAGAGTTGTTTGCCATACCCGTACTCAGTCAGGCAATTAGTTTGTACGGAGCCTATCCTGTCAAGCGGGGATCTGGCGATCGCGGTGCGATTCGAGCTGCGATCGCGTCGCTAGAGAATGGATGGGCGACAGGGGTATTTTTACAGGGGACGCGGACTGCGGACGGACGCATCAGCGATCCCAAGCTAGGTGCGGCTTTAATTGCCGCTAAAACTAATGCGCCACTGTTACCAGTGAGTTTATGGGGCACTCAAGCCATCTTGCCCAAAGGCGCTAAGTTTCCCCATTGCTACCCTGTAACCATTAGGATTGGGCAGGTTATTCCACCGCCGGAAAATAGCGATCGCGCTACCCTGGAAGCCCTAACCGCAAAATGCGCGGCTGAGATTAACGCGCTCCACGATCTGGGTCGCTGATTGCCCAATCTGTTGAGGGCAGAGACATAGGGCAGGCACGGAGGCACTGCCCCTACAATTATTGGGTACGTTTTCGTGCGGAAATCGCCTTAGCAGGCTAACTATCGCCGAGGATTTTTGACTTAAATCCCTTTACACTGTCTACCAACTCCTGACGACTCTTGGCAAAAATTAGGTAGCGGTACACAAACCAGATCGTGTAGCCAAGTCCCACCAACTTCAGTACTGGCTCTAATAAAGGCAGACTGTCGATAAAGTTGAGAACTTTGGTAGCCAGAATAACTAAGGGAATAGAGGCTAATACAATTACCCCAATCAGCACAAAGGGCTTTTGTTCGCCACTAAAGCTAGTTTGCAACTGTTTGAGTAACTTATTGGCAAAGTCTTTAGCTTGTTGGGCAATTTGCTCGGAGGCACTAGCACCTGGCTCCGCCGACGGAGTAGCAGATGCACTGGCTTCCGTCCCTTCAGTTTCAATAGCTACTGGTGCAGTTGTGGCCTGGTCAGCCTCTACTGTTTCAGGTGAAGTAGTAGGAGCCTTGGGTTCCTGCTCCACCTTAGCTTCAGGGCTATTCGATACTTCATCGTTTGCATTCATGGCTTCGCGCTCACACTCAATATTATGTTTGGCAAATTCATTCTAGTAGTTTTTATAGACCTGTAAAGGCGATCGCACTAGTGGAGAGCGATCGCCTTTATACTGGAGTTTAGACTAAAAAGTGGTAAAAAGCAGCCAGCCATTGCAGACTGACCGCTTGATGATGGAAGCTGAAAAGACTATAAAATCAACAGCTTCATCATGATTAGTTTGGATAAACTTGAGCAATTTCGCAAGTACACGTACGAAATTATAGGGAACGGGAGAGATGCGCTGTTCGACTTGATGGATGCGGTACTGACGAGTCGGAGTGTTTCATCGTTTGTGGAACTTTCGTTAAGCCCATTATTTCGGAGGGAGTGGTCGAGTATCTATGAAGCACTGCAAGATAGTCATCCTCCACGTGAAGACTTGATGAAGCAATACATACAGCAAATGCCGGCAGCAGAGGTGACGATATTGGCGGGCGACCATACAGCCTGGTCGCGTCCCTATGCGGTGACATTACAAGAACGCACCTACGAACATCAACCTCAACCGGGAGTAGGAAGCAAACCTGTTACGGTGGGGCAAGGATACAGCACAATTGCCTGGATTCCAGAGTCAGAAGGGAGTTTTGCCTTACCGTTGCGGCATGAGCGGATCACCAGTTTCGAGAACCCGATTCAGAAAGCCGCTAGTCAGTTACGCTTGGTTTGTGCGGAAATTCCTGGGACTGTGCTTTTCCTGGGGGATGGCGAGTATGGGTGCGCACCATTTTTGCAGCAAACAGCAGACATCCCGTGTATCAAGCTGCTCAGGCTACGCCCCAACCGGGTTCTGTATCATGCCCCAAAGGATTACGAGGGGCATGGGCGACCCCATAAGCATGGAGAGAAATTTAGCCTCAAAGACTCTGACACTTGGTCTATTCCCCAAGCAGACATCACAATTGCAGAGCCTAAACTGGGACGATTGCAAATTCGTCGATGGCCAAACCTGCACTTAAAGCAAGCCGCAGACCATCCCTTTACACTCATTCTGGTCGAACGTCTTGATATGCCTGAATCGAAACCCCTGTGGTTGATTTGGGTCGCTAAAGACGAGCCAATCTTGAGTGAGGTATGGCAAAAATATCTGCGCAGATTTGCCATTGAGCATTGGTATCGCTTGGTGCGTCAACGTCTCCATTGGACAATCCCTCAGCTTTCTACCCCTGCTCAGATGGAGACTTGGTCGGACTTGATGCCTTTACTTACTTGGCAATTGTGGCTCGCTCGTGAACTTGTCCAAGACTCTCCTCTGCCTTGGCAGAAACCGATGACTAAATTGTCTCCTGGTCGAGTTGCAAATGCTTTTGCTTTAGTTTTGGTCAGGATTGGCTCTCCTTCCCCTGACCCTAAACCTCGCGGTAAGTCTCCAGGTTGGCCTCTTGGGAAAAAACGAACCCAACGGATTCGTTATCCTACTGTCAAAAAACGCTATGCCAAGCCCCTCAAAAAAGCTTCCGCTGCAACTGCTTAGCTCAACTTCTTCCCTTTTATCCTCTCTCTCGCTAGTTTCTATCTAGCGAGATGCTTCTTGTTGCCTTTTAGTCTAAACTCCAGTTTATACTTAGCCAACTTCTTTTAAAAGTTCATTTTCCCGCTTGAGTTCATTGAACAGCAGACGAGTAACCTTGAACAAAATCCGGATAATCTTCTGTTTACCACTGATTTTGCTTTCTCTGAGCTTATCTAGAGTCCAGCCATCACCGGACTTTTCGTTAAGTTTCTGGTTGAGCCAAGTTGAGTCATAGCGTTTCGGCAGAATGCTAGTCATTACCCAGGCATATAGCTGAGATCGACACACATCAGAACCACCTAATGCTTTCGTAGACTTGTCCCCAGACTGTTTCTCTACATAGCCAAGCCCCAGGAACAACTGAAACGATCGCAGCGAACGATGACGCTTTTGCATCTTGGGATTACCTGACCTGTTGCAGCCTACCTCATAGTCGATCCACGGCTTGCCATCTATCAGGAATCGCTCGAATGGGTAGCACTGGCAGAGCATTAATGCTTGGTTACGAATGCCGAATCGAAAGCGCTTAAAGACCCTGAGATAAGGCTTAAACTCGCTCAGTGATAGAATTTGCTTGAGTTGAGTCTCCTTGTCAAGCAGGCGTTTTTCCAGCATACAGATCTGCTCCGCATGGAGCTTTGTATATTCAGTAAGGTCTAGCCCTACAGATTTAGCCACGCTCTTGTCATGCAGCTTAGTCATGGCGGCGTAAGTGTGTTTACCTGCCAGGTATCCCCACATTGGACTATGCCCTAATTTCTCGCTCACGTTCGATTTCCGCTGGCATAATTCAGGAAACTCGGTAGCCAGCCGCTGGCGCGTTTGGTTGGTCAGTGCGTTTAACAGCTTGTCGATCTGCTCCGCTTCAAAGAAAGCATCTCGGACAGCAGTTATGGTGCCTGTGGCAAAGTCCAGATATCGTGGCTTTCCATGCACATTGACAAAGCGATCGTCAAAGTAGGTAAGTGCCAGGGCAAAGGCATCTTCATCGTCGCGTTTATTCCTAAAGCCATAGCTTTTACGCTGTGCCGCTAGATCGCCATGCCCAATCCAGAAGATCGGGATGTTGTGGAATGTAGCCAGGTGTCGCCAGAAGTTGCTATACCAAATGCCTGTAGGCTCCATCACGATGCCAATTGGTTTGAGTTCTAAGATTTTGGCGATCGCATCCTCATCGGCTTTAAGTTTGATGATTTCCTGGCGATGGGTTTGGAAGTAGCGTAAAGGCTGCTCTGGATATTCATGCAATGCACAAACAGTAGCGCTATTGCGCCCGATATCAATTCCGAGGATATTCATGATGTCGTTAGAGATATGTGGATATAGACCTATGAATCTCCCAGAAGCCGCGCGACTGTGGCTTAATTCATTCTGTAGGTATAAAGGGCCTCGGTCTGCGAATTAGCAAAGCCTAACGGCTGCCTTCTAGCAGTAGACCTAAAGCCCTTACCGTGTGGTTTTGGAAGCCACACAGCAGACCGCCCACTTTGAAATAGTGAAGGTTGAAGAGTGAAGAGTGAAGATCGAAGAAATTCTTTCTTCCGCCTTCTTTCTTCCGCCCTGCGCCTTTGTTAGCAGGTCGGGTGCTATGCGATTAATCGACTGTTTAGGAATGGGGGCAAGTTCTCCAATGTGGTCAAGGGTGCCAGCACCAAGGGGGCATTTTCTTGCCTGCATTGGTAGTAGCCCGGAAGATCCGAGCGTTGCAGCCTGCACCGTGCATGCCGCGTTCTTTAATAGTCTTGATGTAACTTGGTTTCATTGCATACCTCACATATTTCCTCGTGTATCCAGTCCATGCGGTTGTAGATGCCGGCTGATAGGTCACTCATTTCAAACTGATTCAGTCCCAGCTCGTCAATTAAAAACAGCAGGTTGGTGACGCGGGTGCTTACTTGTACGAAGGCAATAGCCTCTTCATCGCAGTCGTCACGGTCGTTACACATGGGTTTTACCTCGTGGGATGATGGGCTTAATTAATCCAGCGATTGCCACCCAATGCGATCGCTGTTTTAGTTTGCTGATTTTAGGTTAAATCAATTTGACCTTTAGGTCAATAGATAGAAGCTAAAGTACAATTAAATTAACCCATAATGAATACAGATACAGATCTAGAGTCACCACTTATGAGACTGAGAACCCTAAGAAGAATTACGCAGCGCGAGTTAGCCGACGCTTTAAATGTTTCGGTCACAACGATCAAAAACTGGGAGTCAGGGCGCTCTGTGCCTACTCTATCGATCGGCCAATTCAAAACTTTGATGAAAACACTGCGCATCAAAAACATTGAGGAACTCCCCGATAGCTTCGCACCTCAGCCTATTGAAGATCCGCCAGATGATGATTGACTGCGGGCGCGTTAGTTTACGGAGCGCTATTCTCATCGCCTCACATGTCAGTCCACCTCGTCCCTGGTGACTTTAAACTGTATCTAACCTAGCCGTATGCCCAAAACCTACGAGCAGCTAGATCTATTAGCAGCATCGATGCCAGGATCGGGGGTAAAACAAGCCGTAAAGAACCTGTTCTCTCCTGGTGCTGCCCCAGAACAAAAAACCGCTCAGGTGTGGCATCCTGGCGGCTGGCTAGAGCCTTATGCAGTGATTCGGTGCAAGCGCGAGTACTGGTACTGGCGCTACTGCTGGAGGGATGATACGGGCAAGGTGAAGCACAAGCATGTAACGCATTGCAAGGTGCCTGGCGTGAGGTACCTGTTAGGTCAGCGATCGCCTGTAGAGAGTATCCTGCTATTTTTAAAACGCGCTCCAGGCTTATAACTGTGTTCTGGAGCAGGGGGCTGCAACGCAGTTCAGCCCCCACCTGTCCCGACAGCGGCGAGACATCTTTTGGTTTTATCAAGGGGTTAATGCGAAGCTTAACTGAATGCATCAAGGCGGACTGGTAGGGCTTACGCCCACACACTGCGTGTGAGTGAGCGTAGCGGAAAGTGCGGTCTTGGGGTTTCCCCAAGTAGAGCAACTTTCCAAGAGAAACGATTTGAAACTAGAGACCAAACTTGCGCTGAGCTGCAATGTACAAAGACGCGGCGGCACATCTGATGCTTTCCTCTTCGGCAGCGAGGTTATCCAGTTTTTCGCTGGCAGTTATCCAGCAAAACTTGAGTAGATCTGCCTGTTCTGTGACGTAGTGGGCGATCGCTATTTTTTGCTCCGGTGTGAGCGCGAGCTGCTGTTTAACCTGAGTAGGTTGCTCTGCTACTAGCTTGTAGCTCTTACCGTCGTACAGCAGCGTGACTTGCTGCCCTTTGGTTAGAGAAGCGATCGCGTCATCAGGTTTGCCCCAGACTTTGATATCGTCGCCCCCGTCGATAGGCGTAACTACAACGTTGATGCGCTCTCCATGTCCGTAGTCCTTGGGAGTAGACGCAGTGTATTTAACTTTGCCTGCAATTAATGTCGCGCTACTCATCGTCTTCGTCCTCTTCTTCTGTATTTTCCCAGGTCTCGTATGCAAGTTCAGCCTCTTCCAGGTGAAAGATCGCCGCGTCAAGTTCGTCGCAAACGTCATCAATACTGCAATCGCTTCTAAGTTTTTCCGTTTTTTCCAGTAGTCGTCGTAATGCTGCTTTCATTTTGGTTTGGTGTAAATGTGTGGTGAAGTGGGCAGATAGGCTCTGCCCGTGCCTATTAGTTAGAAACTGCTGCTAGAGGCTCTTAAATCTTCCCGATCCGCTTGCCAGTCCTCATAGGAGTAGCACTCAAACGCCTCTTCATCAACACCAACCCACTGTCCATCCTCACTGTAGAAAGGCTTCGACCAAGTGTCGTTTGCATCATAAAAGCAGTCTTGCTGCAAACTTTCTCTGGCTTCTTGCAGTGTTACTTCTGCTTTCTGGGCTTTCTCCCAGCAGAGCGCTTCTAGTCCATCAAAATCTCTGACTTTGGCTTCCAGCAACACACCACTCAGGCGCTGTGGTGTACGGATCGTCACATCCACGCCAAAGCGCTCGTTGACTGCCTCGGCAAAAGTATTAGCCGCTTCGCGACTGGCAAACCCAAAGTAACCAGCCTGAACCCGTGCCATCCTGCCACCTTTGCCCTTACGCTTGAGCGCTTTGGTAATCAGTGCCACGCGATCGCATAGTTTTACTAGCGAGTAGTTGTTTTGCAGTGGTTGCACTGCAACGTGTTGTTTTTGAGCGTACATGTTAGGATTTCCTTAAGAAAACTTGATTTTTCTCAAGCCCCTTGCCTGCTATCCGCCAAGAAAACCAGGTGAGGGGCTAGTCATTTCTGACATGTCTTCATTATAGTATGTATACATATTATAGCAAGACTAACTTGCTTATCTGGTGGCATATTTAGATAAGCAAAACTAATGCTATTTAAATGTGTATACGTGCTAATTTGAAATAATCAGTCGAGGTTCGATTATGGCTGGCACGAAAAGTAGTGGTAGACCGGGCGGCAATCCTGACATTGCGAGCTATGGGTTTACAACCGATAGACCTGAGCCACTGGAAGCGCACTTGCAACTCAGAATCCCAGCGTCTATGAAAGAGGGATTAGATGTTTTGTCAGACAAGAACGAATTTGTCCGACAAGCGATCGCTGCGTGGTTGAGTTTGCCAGCGGATACGATCGCGGCGCTAGAAAAGTTAGGCGATCGCCGCAATGAATTTATTAGGCAAGCGATTAGCGACGCGCTATGCCTATCGGCTGCTGATGCACTTGCCGCAGAGGAGTAATTTAGGGCTTACTCGCCGTAGGCGTATAACTCCGGCACGAGTGATTTTTGCAGATCGAGAGCATTATCCATTGGGGTAACCCCTTGATAAAACCACAAAAAATGTAGCGAGAAGTGTTGCTCCTACTGAGGTGTTTTGTTCTGGAGCAGTACATTATGATTGCTGAATATCTGATTTACGCGAACCCACCGCGCCTTTTTCCTTGCCAGGACTGGCTAGACCAGCAGCGGCGGCGAGTGAATTGGAAGCAACCCCAGCACCTATAGCACGAGTCGCAGGGTCAAGGTTCGGCAGTGCGATCGAAGCGATACCGATTACTGCGCCAGCAATTACGAAAGCAATGGGGGTTAGTGCCCTAATAATTTCAGCGTTCAATGCTGCACTCCTTGATTTTGAGAGCGATCGCTTCTACATCTTTGATGCGATTAAATATCCGTCGTGCTAATGCTGCATTCTCTCGACGGCGATGCTCGGCTGTGGTTTGAATGAGATTTAGTCTCTCGCCGATGGCTTCGTTGCTATTCAAGAAATGTCCGTAGGTTTGCTCTAGTCGATCCAGACGCTTATCTATCTCCCTGTAATCGGCTTGGGCGCGATCGCGCAGGGTATCAAGCTGGGTTTCCAGCGATCGCAAGATTTCCATCAAATCTCGATCGGCAAAGCCGAGACCTAACCAGTGACGAATATTACGTGCGATCGCTCTGCTTAGAACTTCCATAGTCAAAACTCCCCAAGCTGGGGAGTCATAAAGTTTATTCGTCGTCCTCAATGCACTCGTAATCCTCTTCATCACTGCTGTCTTGCTTGCCAAATAAGGCACTACCAACAGAATCTAGAAGGATTTGCGAGAGTTTGAGTTGGTCGGCGATCGATAACTGTGCGATCGCGTCTCCATTCCTAGCCAGAAAGTCATCAAGTAGCGTCATGGGCATCACCTATGTTTCAACCAGTTTGATAAAGCCATTAGATGCCCGTTGGGGGATCTTGCCAGGTGCCTGAGACATTGCAGACAAAAGAGGTAATCGGGCCGGGCGGCAGAATATTACCCTGAGCATCTTTAATTTGCCCTGGCAGCAACTCAATCGTGTAACGACCATCACTGCTAGCATCCCACATGCCACCAGGTGCGCCAATCATGTATGTCACCGCCACAGTCGATCCGGCCTTCTTTGTCTTGGTGGCTTTCGCCATCTGGCTGTAGTTGCCAGTGGGACTGGTAACGCGAATGTCCAGATTCTCTGGCTTCATCTCGTCTTTTCCAATGGAACTAGTCAAAATCCCAACGCCCTCATCGTTGTAGCTCACCGTAAAGGTGTATGGCTTGTCGCTAGCCGCCATGATATTAGGCGCGGTGAATCCAGCCACAAAAGGTAGAGTCCGATCTAACGGCACTTGATCCACCACAGCTTTGAACGCCTTATCGATCTTAAAAGACGCAGACCACCGTGCTGGAATATCCAGCGGTTCCCCAGTCGCAGGGTTACGCCCTACCCTTGGAGCCTGAGGTCGAATCGAAAATGTACCAAAGCCTTGCAGCTCGACGGGTACCTTTGCTGTCACAGTCGTCTTGATTCGGTTGAGCGCCGCCGTCAAAAAACGATCCGCATCGTAGCCGCCGATCTGGAGTTCCTGGGCGATCGCCTGGGCTAGTTCGAGTTGATTCATGGTTGTCTCCTGAATTTTGAAACAAAAAACACATCACCATTGATTAAACTCAATGATTTAGCTTCAGACCATGACATCTGTTCAATAAAAGTAGAGATCCAGTAAGTCCTGACCGCGATCGCCCATTAGTTCTATGCGCTGCTGTAGTAGCTTCAGTGCCATCGGTGATGGTTGCACCTTGCAATTCTCCCAGCGATTAACTGATGCCGAAGTAACCCCCAGTTCCGCAGCAAATTGTTCTTGAGTCAGACCCAAACGAAAGCGTAATGCACGAACTACATGATGCCTCTGCGCCACTGCCATGGGAGTATACTCGATCCGCTCCATACATTTAGCTTAGCTGATGCTGCTATCTCCTTCGCTATTTACTCTCCCACATACTACAATCTGGCTTATCTTTAGGCTCTGGAGCCTTGTCGAGTTCGGCACGGAAGTCATCAGAGAATTTGGCATCTTGCCAGAAACAAGTAGATTGAATGTCCTCGACAGTGATGTTACTCACATCGATGAGTTTGGCACCGCTGAGGTCTGCACCGCTGAGATTGGCACTGCTGAGGTTGGCACTGCTGAGGTTGGCACTGCTGAGGTCGGCACCGCTGAGGTTGGCACCGATTAGGTCGGCACCGAAGAGGTTGGCACCGATTAGGTCGGCACCAATTAGGTCGGCACCAATTAGGTCGGCACCGAAGAGGTTGGCAAAGCTGAGGTTGGCAAAGCTAAGGTTGGCATCGCTGAGGTTGGCATCTATGAGGTCGGCACGGCTGAGGTTGGCATCGCTGAGGTTGGCATCTATGAGGTCGGCACGGCTGAGGTTGGCATCGCCGAGGTTGGCAAAGCTGAGGTTGGCACGGCTGAGGGTAGCACCGAAGAGGTTGGCATAGCTGAGGTCGGCACCGCTGACATCAAGCTTTAATTTGCCAACGATATCAGCTTCGATCAAAAAGCGAATAACGCTAGTTTTACGTTCTTTGTCGTCTTCAAATCTCCGTAGGATAGATAGCGTTCTAGCGCGAATTACGTCACATGCCGAATCTAATAGCTCTTTCTCCTCAACAGCAGGTTTAGTTTTAGTCGCGATCGCCAGGAGATTCTTATCGACTAACAGCACAGATAGTCGGTCGAAGTAGACTTGTAGAACTTCTTCCTTGGTTTCATCCGCATCACGTTCTCGCTGCGCTCTAGCCACTTCCTCAGAACGCTTCTGCTGCATTTGCTGGAGCCAGTACCCCAGAATTGCCAATGACAGCGGTACTCCTAGTAGACTCAGCCAGTCCCAGAGTGTTTTTCCTTCATCGATCTTGGTTGTTTCAACAGACTTGGTAACATTCCCTTTAGCGTCTCTCTCGATGCTTTTTGTGCTCACAGATTCCCCCTTTTCAAAGCCAAATCCACCTGGCCAGAGGACGGGCTTGGAAACCCATACAGCCGCAAGAATGGTAGCGATTAGCAGTAGCAACAAGAGGCGTTGCTGAAAGGATACGAGGCGTTGCCGAAAGGATAGGAGTAGATTGGTTTTAGGATTCTTGGACATTAGCATTAGCATTAGCAAATGGGTTCTTGAGCAGTTCAGGGAGCTGGCGAATCCCTGCGTGGGGCGCAGCCCCACACCCCTTTTTCTCAAATCATTTGTGATTGTTATATGTAAATTAATTTTTACTTTGCATATTAGGTTTACTGGTTAAACTATATTGATTTTGCTAACTCAAACAAAGGAGAATCGATCGCAAATGGCGGAAAATCAGGTGTTGGCTAAAAATACCATTAACGTTGATGGAGAGACAATCGAGATCTTCGTGCAAGTAGACAAACCCACTGTCAGAGGTGGGCTGGGTGAAAATGAGCGTAGCGATGCCGTTGATAAAACCATCGACGCGGCAAAAGATATGCTTGCCGATGCCATGAAGCTTGTTAAAACTTCCGCTTTACGTGCATATCAAAGTATTAATAGCATTAACGAAACGAGTCGCCCTGATGAATGGGAGGTAAAGATGGCAGTCAAGTTAGACAGTAAAGTAGGAGCGTTTATTGCTGAATTGAATGCCGGGGCACAATTAGAAGTCACGATGAAGTGGAAGGTTAAAAGCTAATGCCTTCAGAAGAAAACCCGTGCCATAAAATTCTTCCCTACACGCGCATTGTCGGGCAAGAACAGTTGAAGCTCGCACTCGAACTGTCGTATATCGCCAAAGGAATAGGTGGTGTATTGCTCAGCGGTAATAGAGGATCGGGGAAGTCCACAGCAGTTAGGGCATTTGGGCTTTTAGCTTACGGCGAGCTGCCCGTGACTTTGCCCATGAATGCGACAGAAGATCGCGTGATTGGTGGCTGGCAGATCGATGCGTTGATGAAATCCGAAGCAAAATGGCAGGATGGGCTGCTGGTGGAAGCGAGCAAGGATAACAAACAAATTCTCTATATCGATGAGGTGAATTTGCTCGACGATCGCGTGGTGAATATTATTCTCGATGCCACTTCAACGGGAATCCTGGAAATTCAACGCGAAGGCGAAAGCAAGCAAGAACTGATATCCTTTACCCTAATCGGCACGATGAACCCGGAAGAGGGAGGTTTGCGCCCGCAGTTACTCGATCGCTTTGGCTTAACCGTAAATATCTCAGCGGAAAAAGAGGCAAAACATCGAACAGACATTCTAAAAACTGTACTTGAATTCGACCGAGCTTTGTCTTCTCCCGACCGAGTAAAGGCATTCTTTGAAGCAGCGCGTCCAAAGGGTGAGAAACTCAAGCAAAAGCTCGATCGCGCTAAGAAGAGGTTGTATGACGTGGAAGTACCCGATTCAATCGCCGACAAGTGCGCCGAGATTGCGGAGAAATTCGACATCGAGAGCAATCGCGGCGACTATACCTTAGCTCTAGCTGCCCGCGCTCTGGCTGCATACGAAGAGTCGAACGAGGTAGCCACAGACCACATCCGCGAGGTGGCTGCTATGGCACTCCAGCATCGCCGACCAATGGCAGTTCAGAGCGATCGCATTGTCTGGAGTACAGAGGACGATGCCAGACTTGATGAACTACTCAGTGCCTAGACATGTCGAGCAAATTTCCCGATCGCTTGCTTGAAGGGCTGGCTTGTGCCGCACTCGGTACCCATCATCCCAACGGAGTTTTGCTGTTTGACGAGGTGGGAAAGGATAGTCTGGAGATCTCCCGTTTCTTAAGGGCAATGGTAGCAGCAGCGACGGGCGATACGGTAGACATTGTTACCCTGAGCAGTTGGCACGACGAAGACGACTTGTGGGGCACGTTCGTTCTTAAAGGAACATCGGCAGAAAAATTTACCAGGCAAGAAGGCTTACTAACGGGCGGTCAAGCAGAAGGACAGCGAAGGATCGTAGTAATTCCAGAGTTAGCCAACCTTAGCCTGACAGCAATGCGCGCGATCGTCTCGATAATGGGTATGGAAACGGCTTACCTGGAGCGTCACGGACAGAAACGTAATTGGACTCCAAAGCTTTACTGGCTAGCTGGTTGCGATCGCCCTGGTGCCGTATCGCCCCATTTACTCGATCGCTTTGGGCTGCGGTTGCAGGGGGGCAACTGGTCTGCCCCGCAACGCGACACGCATCAACGCGGCAAGGATATCCTCGCGCGGTTAGAGGAGAGAACGGCGGACAAACAACGATCGCCAGACTTGGGGGCTTGGGCTGAAAAGCTAAAAGCAGCGCGCGATCGCCAGCCCGCTATTTCTGAGGCAGCCTGCGATCTGGTTCGGGATTGTGTCGATCGGCTCGAAGAGTTTGGTGGTGAATGCAGCGGACATCGGGATACAGCCCTCGCACGGCTAGCGGTGGCGGTGGCGCGACTGGAGGGCAAAGACGAAGTCGATCCATCCTGCGTCGAGAAAGCAGCCAGTATCGCAGGGTTTCCTAAAGGATCGCTAACTCCCCAATCGCCTCACAGCGAGACCCCACCTGGATCGCCAGCTCCAGACCGATTGGATGGGGAATTTAAAGAAACCCCAACCGGACAGCCGCAAACCCCTGGAAGTACGCCAGTTTATGGCGGCACTCCCGATCGCCCTTCGGAAGCGATCGATGCGGAGATGCCAGAGATAACTCGCGATCGCGAAGCAGTCCCAGCCGAGGAGACCAGTCCTTATCGCGAAGATACGGCAGATATCGAGCGCGAAGCGGCATCGTTGCGCTTGCCCGTGAGTTCTTTCCGCACGACAAATGCTGCTAAAGGAGTAATTACAGGCGATCGCCCTACCAATAATGCTTGCGATCTGGCAATTGCAGCAACACTGCGCGAGGCAGCGAAGTTTCAGCCCATTCGCAGAAAAAACCATCCAGAACGCTCTCAAGACAGGCTCGTACTTTTGGGAATCGATCTGCGCGCGCATCGTCGCGCCCCAGCGATCGAGCGCATGTTATTGCTCGTCCTGGACTGCACTTGTTTGAATGCAAGCGATCGACAAACGGTGCTGAAGCCATATACCGACTGGGCTTATGAATCGCGAGCAAGTGTTTGTTTGATTCTTATTGGTGCCCAAAATGCAACGCATTGGTTGCGAGCGGAAAAGATTGCCGCAGGAAAATTTGCCACTCCTCGGATTAGAACTGCCTTAATTGCCGAACCGGGAAAAGCGACACCACTGGCTCACGGACTGATGCTAGCACTGCACGAATTGCGGCACGCTCTGCGGCAGGGGACAGCCACCACCCACGAAGTTGCAATGGTTGTGCTAACTGACGGGCGGGGCAACGTACCTTTGGCAGCCAGTCTTCGCGGCGCGATCGAGCCATTTGTACCCGTCAAACGTCAGGGCATCGAGGACGCACTGCAAGTTGCCGCGCAAATTCGAGATTGCGTTGCTGGTGGCAGTCACCGCATGTACGTTGCCGTACTCGATCTGCAACCGGAGCCGTATTCCGATCTCCCATACGAGCTGGCAATGGCATTGGGTGGAGGAATCGTCTCGATTCCTAATCTCAATGAGAAGGAGGTGCCACAATGAGCGCCTTCAAGAACCTGCCAGAAATACAGCAAGCAGTTCTGGAGGCCAAGCATGACGCTTCCTCTGCGATCGCGGAAACAGAAGAACCTCAAGTTTTCGATCTATTCGATCTAGAGGATATTTACATCAAAAAAACGCCATCCACCCAGGATGGAGCATTTCTCTACGTTAGTGAGGATGACAGCGGTTATTGGTTAAAAGGTGGAAACCAACAATTTACGATGGAGTCGCGAATTTTAAGAAGCTCTGGCTCAAAATATGATTTGTCACTTGATGGCTTTATCAAAAATTCCCCGAATCCCAACGGGAAAACCATCATAGATTGGATGAAAGAGATTTCGTTTAACAAAATTTTGTTAGAGTTAAGAAGGTGGCTGAATCAGATTCGTAAAGAGTTTAAGAATTGCTATCTGATCGTTTACGATACGACATCGGTAGAAATCCTGTGGGAAATGATCGATTTGACCCCGGATGATGAGGAAACGAACTATGCAGGTGCTGTTATTCGCATTGCTCGATGGAAAGAAATAATCAAGGGAGATAGCTTTATCTTCTTGGAACCTCAAGAAATTGCCGCTGGCGGAGAAATCACTGCTTACCTCAACAATGCCGAACTACCCACACTAGATGAAGAGGATGAACTCAAAAAATTAAAAGCCAAGATTTATCTACATTCGCAAATTTCGGAGTTTTGCGATCGCTTGAAATGCAAAACTACTCCTGTTAATCTCGCATATATTGCAGCGCATGGATATTATGAAGATATTGCGTTTGGCTGCAGCGAGTATAAAGTATCTAGATTGGATTTATTGAAAGAGAGCTTGTCAGCCATCCTCAATGGTAAGGGAATTGTATTTATGAATGCATGTCACACTGCACAAGCTCAACCAAACGAGATCGTTCCTGGAACATATCGATATGATTTCATTGACTTATTTTTTAATAAAGGTGCAAATGGGGTAATTGGTACTGTTTCGGCTGTGGGAACAGATACCGCTAAAAGGATCGGCTGCCAATTTTTGCAAAAGTGTCAGGACCGAGAGGTGCCACCCGTAGCCGAAGTGTTACGACAAATTCGCGCTGATGCGGTAAACCGTTGGAAGCAAGATAACAATCATGGTGCACTTGTCTATGCTTTTATGTACGTCTACTACGGCAACCCTTTAGCCGTATTGCGTCTAACCCCACCGCAACCAGGAGGGCAAGCATGACTGCCGCAACCGAAACGATCCAGATCCAACCAGTAATTTCTTATCCGAAAACGGCTAAGGTTGGCGAGTTATATCGCGTAGAAGTGGACGTGCAAATGCCTGAGGGCAACGTGGCATGGCCCTATGAAGAGGAAGAATTTGTCCTCACCTGCGTTGTCGATGGGGGCAGGTTCTTTCGCGTCAAAACCGTTGGCAATCCCTCCATAGCATTGCATCGGTTTGGCGGCACCTACGGGGCGGCTAAGTTTTTGCTCGAAGCCGTGCAGTCAGAACAAGATGCAAATATTACTGTACTGGTGGTGAATGAATGGGGCGTTCCGCTGATCGCTCGCAGCCTGCCAGTAGCGTTTGAAGATATCCCGCCAGGCGATCCTATTGGTGGAATTACCCCTAAAGCTGGAGATAAGTGGAAATTTTTTGAGCCTTGGGAGCCGGAAGCCCCAATCGATCCAGTATTTTTAGAAAACTTACCTTTGCTAGCAGCCTTATTCTCATATCACGAGATTAAGCACCCTGAAGGCAGGCATATTGCCGATGAACTGCGAGTAGAAATCGACAAAGCTTTTAATCAATATGGTGGGCTTGCCTACCCTCCAGCAAATATAATTCAAACCTGCCAGCTTTGCCCTATCAGCGAAAGTTTAGACCTCTCATTTGCGAAAAATCGCACCTGGAAGCAAATAGATCGCGAGCTTCAACAAGATCGCCCCGTAGCGATTTGGAGACCAGTAGAAATAGCCAGCCCCCTTTGCTTCGTGAAGAAGCTCGACTCGAACTCTTATTTAGTCTGCGATCGGACTGGCATTCTTTCTGAAACATCGCTAGAAGAAGCGAATAAAGAATTTTTTGGAAGAGAAGGCTTGTCCGCTCTTTTTATCCGTAGCCTCGATGCCGCGATCGTGCCCGTAGTGCGAGTGGGATGGTACGACCCTGACGCGCTGATGTTGGAGGAGTTTTCGTTCCCGGTGGTGACTTATACAAAAGGCGGAGAGCGCAAAGAGCGTGCTGGTAGCGCCCGCATGTTTCGAGAGCAGATTGGCAATTTAGAACTACAAATGGTAGAAATCCCCAGTGGTAAGTTTTTCATGGGCTCACCAGAAGGCGAAGGGAATAGCGACGAGCACCCGCAGCACGAAGTTACAGTGCGATCGTTTCTTATGGGTAAATACCCCGTAACCCAGGCGCAGTACCAAGCGGTGATGGGCAAGAATCCATCGCATTTCGGGGGGAATGGAGCCAACCGCCCCGTTGAAAGGGTTTCTTGGCACGATGCCAAAGAGTTTTGCGCTCAGCTATCGGAGCTGACGGGCAAGAACTACCGACTGCCCAGCGAAGCCGAGTGGGAATATGCTTGCCGCGCGACTACAAAGACAGAATACTACTTTGGCGACAGCGAATCGAATTTGGGTGATTTCGCGTGGTATTACTCCAATTCGAATGGCAAAACTCAGCCAGTCGGGGAGACACTGCCCAATGCCTTTGGATTATACGACATGCACGGTAACGTGTGGGAATGGTGCGAAGATAACTGGCACGAAAATTATCAAGGCGCTCCGACGGATGGGAGAGCGTGGGTAGATCGCAAAAAATCAACAAATCGTGTTAGGCGCGGCGGTTCGTGGAGCCTCAATGCCTTCTACTGCCGTTCGGCTTTCCGCAACTACTACTATGCGGACTTCGTCAGCAACTACGACGGTTTTCGAGTAGTAGTCTCCTCTCGCTGAGGACTCCCTTCTCTACTCTTTTGCCCTTTTGCGCTTTACCCTTGTTTCTTTTCACTGCTTTGGCGCGTTAGCGCCTCGAATTTTTTTGCACGCCTTAACAATCTCTTTAGCTTTAGAGTAGTAAATTCCAACAAAATTATGCAAAAATCTCGAACACTGTTTTTCTCTAGTTTGTCAAAATTTTGAGAAAGCAGGAGTAAGGCAGGGATAACAGCAGACGCGGCGGTTCGTGGAACAACAATGCCAACAACTGCCGTTCGGCTTACCGCAACAACAACAATGCGGACATCGACAACAACAACAACGGTTTTCGAGTAGTAGTCTCCTCTCGCTGAGTACTCCTTCAGGTCAGAGTTGCCGGATGGGAATTCGGCAAGCGTACGTAAGGGAGTCCAAACCTGCTTTAGCGATGCTGGTGACGGCATCCAAACATCAAACCGAGTGGGGTATTTTAGTAGGAAGACCGAAAAGTTGCCCCATTCATCTATTGTTTTGAGATCCAGTGACAAAAGCGACAAGCGAACTGCCAATCGTCCAAAAAACTTACGACCTCATCAAATGGTACGTACCGATTCTCAATCGTCTACCACGACAGCATCGCTATCAACTGGGAGATCGCACGATCGCAACGCTCTACGAACTGCTGGAAGGACTTATCCGCGCCCGCTATGCCCGCGAAAAGCTCGACCTGTTAGAGTTGCTAAATGCCCGTCTAGATGTTTTGCGCCACCAAACGCGCTTGTTATTTGAATTTGAGTTGCTGAAATTGGAGCGTTACGAACACGCTGGCAAACTTTTGACTGAGATCGGTAGCGAACTGGGTGGGTGGAGAAAACAGCAACAGCACAAAGCTAGAGCCAAAGCATGAAGCGTCATGGCAACCTCTGGGCTGAGATTGTGTCTTTTGCTAACCTGCTCGATGCTGCCAACAAAGCCAGGAAGCGCAAGCGTTATCGTGATAACGTCCTGGATTTTCACTACAATCTGGAATTAGAACTGGTGACGTTGCAGAAAGAGTTAGTTGCCAAAACCTACCGACCGGGAGAATATCGTACGTTCCAGATTTTTGTGCCCAGGCCACGCTTTGTTTCGGCAGCACCTTATCGCGATCGCGTCGTCCATCACGCTTTATGCAATGTTGTCGCCCCGATCCTCGATCGCGCCCTGATAGATGATACCTATGCTAACCGTACGGGGAAAGGCACCCACCGCGCTCTACGACGATTGACGAAATTTGCCCGCTCCAGCCGCTACGTCTTGCAGTGCGATATCAAAAAATACTTTCCCAGCATCGATCGCAATATACTCAAAGAACTGCTACAAAACAAAATCAAGTGTGCAGATACCCTCTGGCTGATTGAGGCAATTATTGATGCCAGTAATCCCCAAGAGACAGTGCTGGACTATTTCCCCGGTGATGACCTACTTGCTCCTAGCCTCCATCCTAAAGGTCTGCCGATCGGCAACCTTACAAGCCAGCTTTTTGCTAACTTCTACCTATCTGGTTGCGATCGCTTTATCAAAGAAGCCCTCAGTTGTCGCAAATACGTGCGCTATGTCGATGATTTTGCTCTTTTTGCCGACGATTGCGAGTATTTAGTCGATGCCCGCCATCAGATTGAGGACTTCCTGTGTACCCTGCGGCTTAAACTTCATCCCGTCAAAACACAAATCTTTGAAACTCATATTGGTGTTAGCTTTTTAGGTTTTTGCACCTTGAGCGATCGCATTCGCGTGCGGAGCGACAACCTGCAACGCGGACGGCGGCGGCAGCGGAAAATGAAAAAAGGAATGGCGCGAGGGGTTATCTCTATCGAACAAATGCAGCGATCGCAACAGAGCTGGCGATCGCACCTTGCCCACGGAGACACTTGGAGATTGTGTCAGAAGCTGTTTGCTCCGCATAACGGCGATCCGGATAGTCAGAGCGGTACAATCGCAACAGAACTATATCCTAATCATGACAACTAATAAAGTCCTGAGTATTTATTGTGAGATCGCACCAAGGGTAGCCTATAGCTTCCGCGAAGCATTGGCAGGACTGGTCGATGCCATCCCTCTAGAGATGGTAAAAATTCCAGGCGGTACCTTTGTCATGGGGGCACCGCCAACCGAAGATAGAAGCAGTAATAGCGAACACCCGCAGCACGAAGTCACCGTGCGATCGTTTTTTATGGGTAAATACCCCGTGACCCAGGCGCAGTACCAAGCAGTGATGGGCAAGAATCCATCGCATTTTAAGGAAAATGGAGCCAACTGTCCCGTTGAAAACGTTTCTTGGAATGCTGCCAAAGAGTTTTGCGCTAAGCTGTCAGAGCTGACGGGAAAGAACTATCGATTGCCCAGCGAAGCCGAGTGGGAATATGCTTGCCGAGCAGGTACGACGACACCTTTCTACTTTGGCGAAACCATCACTCCCGAACTGGTCAATTACGGTGGCAACTACCCCTATGGTGAGGCACCCAAAGGCGAGTCTCGACAGCAGACAACAGCAGTAGGAATTTTTTCACCCAATGCCTTTGGGTTGTACGACATGCACGGCAACGTATGGGAATGGTGCGAAGATAACTGGCACGAAAATTATCAAGGCGCTCCAACGGATGGGAGAGCGTGGGTAGATCGCAAAAAATCAACAAATCATGTTAGTCGCGGCGGTTCGTGGAGCAACAATGCCTACTTCTGCCGTTCGGCTTACCGCATCAACTCCTATGCGGACTTCGACCTCAAATACTACGTCGGTTTTCGAGTAGTAGTCTCCTCTCGCTGAGGACTCCCTTCTTTACTCTTTAGCCCTTTTGCCCTTTACCCTTGTTTCTTTTCACTGCTTTGGCGCGTTAGCGCCTCGAATTTTTTTGCAGGGGGAGGAAGTGCAATTTTACGGAGAGGGGCAAAAGCAGAGTCTGTCACAGCAACCTTTGCCATGACTGCTTGCTCTCCAAGCCTAGAGACCGATCTTTCTCGGGTGCATCCATGCCACAAAGCCGAACTACACCAAACCAGAAATCCTTGCGATCTCTTGGGCAGCGGGCAGAGGAAACATTGCGTAGCTCCAGTTTAGACATACCAACCACTGGGGATTGGCGTTCTAGCGTCGCTCCTAGTTGTTTGCGCGATCGATCTTTAGGGGTACTTTTTTATGGTAAGTTGCCAGTATACTGGGGATTCTAGCAAATAGAGCTTATTTCCCCTACGCTCGCATATAAAATCTTATGTGTGTTTAATTTTTGTCAGCAATGTTCAATTCTGGCGCTTGGCGACATCCCGGTCTATTTTTGCTCTTTGTTATTTCTGTAATGGCGATCGCAGCTAGTACGCTTACCAACTTACTTAGTGATTGGCAGGTAATTGGCGGTGCTGTGGTTTTATGTAGTATGTGGCTCCTGGTGAAAAATAGGCAACTGCCACAGCCGAGCGATCGCAGCGCTCCTCAAACCCCAGTCGATCGCCATAGCCTGCAACGAGATTTGCAAAAGGCGAACCAACTCATTGCTAAGATCGGCGATCTATCGGATCGCCAGGTGCTGGAGAAACAAGCCGAACAAATTGCTAATAATCTTGCTCAAAATCAATTTCGGATTGCTGTATTCGGTATGGGTTCGACTGGCAAAACCGCTGTAATCAATGCTTTGATGGGTCGCAAGGTTGGCAACATCGCCGCTACAGTGGGAACCACACCCGCTACAGAAATCTATGATTATGGTAACGAGCATAGAGAAGATCGAGGTAACTCCAAATCTGCACTGCTCGGTAAAAAGACAAGACAAATCTCGCTGATCGATACACCCGGCATTCAGGAGATGGGAGGAAACGGTCAGGTACGCGAGGCAGAGGCGCTGCATGTAGCCCGTACGTCCGACTTACTTGTATTTGTTACCAGTGGCGATCTAAGCGCTACGGAATATCAGGCATTAACTAACCTCTGCCGCGTTGGCAAGCGCACTATTCTAGCTTTCAATAAAACCGACTCCTATTTACCTAAAGATCGCGAAGCAATTATTACTAATCTGAGACACCACGCCCAAGAACTGGTATTAGCAGAAGATATCGTGGCGATCGCGGCACAGCCCGCCCCCATCAAAGTCAGACAATACGGCGATATGGAGCCAGATCGCTTTAGAGAATGGCTGGAGCCAATCGCACCCGAGATCGCGCCCTTAAAGCAGCGGATTGAGGCGATCCTGTCAGGGGAATGGGAGGAGTTGCTGATTGCCAATACCCATCAGCAAATTCAGGCATTATTGGAGGAAACTCAAGCCAAGCTGAAGCAACTCCGCCATGCCAAAGCTGAGAAAATCGTGATGCGGTTCCAGGCGATCGCGGCGACGACAGTATTTGCTAACCCTTTACCTGGGTTAGATTTGGTGGCAAATACTGCAATTAACGTGCAAATGTTAATCGAACTCAGCCGCCTGTACGAACGGTCATTTAGCGTGAAACAAGCCCAAAAAGCAGCAGCAGTAATCGCGCAGTCTTTCGTGCAAATGGGTTGTGTAGAACTGGCAACCACGGCGATCGCGAACTGCCTTAAAACTAATGCAATTACCTACGCGATCGGGGGATCGGTGCAGGCGCTTAGTGCCGCGTATCTGATCCGGGTCGGCGGTCTCAGCTTTGTAGATTATCTGGATACTTTAGAGGAATCCTCAACCCAAAAGGACATGGCAAATACGCTGAGCACCCTACGCGAGCTATGTCAAAAGAACTTTAGCAACGCGCAGAGCGCTCAATTTCTGACGAGTTTTGTGGGTAGTGCAGTTAAGCAAATTAACCACGGCCTACATATCGCCGCCTCTAGCAGCTAGCAGGAAAATTACAACTGGGCCGGACAGAACGATTAGCGCCAGGCAGATCAGTTGGAAGATAAGTTCAAAATTAATGGCAGAAAAAAAATCTGTAATACCGCTAAGAAAATCCATACTAGTTTTCCAAAAGTTAAATGTTTATTGGTTATTTTAACAAGCAATGCTACTTAAGACATAGATATACCATGTCTGGGGGATCGCCAAAGTTATAAATGACTGTTAGCGGTCAGCTTTAAGCGGTTAGCTTTGGGGAACGATCGTGTTGCAAAGGTTTCAGGACTTAGACTTGTGGATGCATTAAATTACCAGCACGAAGATTTATCCTGTCTGGAACAGGCGATCGCGCCAGCACTAATGTGCGAAGATGCTCAAATTGCGCGTCAGGTGTTTGTCTGTCAAAATCGCACCTGTCGTAAGGACGGCTCCGAGCGTATATTGGCGGCATTAAAAGCCCAATCGCCTGCAAATGTGGAGGTAATCGCCTGCGGTTGCCTCGGCCTGTGCGGTGCGGGGCCGATGATACTGGTTACGCCGGAGAATATGTATTACTGGCGAGTCAGGAAGAGCGAGGTACCAGTTTTGATCGAGCAGCATTTAATTGGTGGCAAACCCGTTAAAAGTATGTTACATCCCAGATTACACCTAGATCGGTTTGCTTGAAAAATTTCACCTGAAGCCAAATCGATTTATATGAATCTGCCATTTTATGGAGAAGTTGGATATGCAGTTATAACCGTCTGTTTGTCACCTGTGTAAATTGCTTCTACTAGACCGTGGGTTGGATGCGCCCACCAAACTTTTATCCTGCCGCCTTTCCCCTGTCCCGATCCACTCTTCTGGTAGCCTGCTTGGATCATCAAGTCCTCAAACCTCTGAGCGTTACAGGTTTTGACGCGAAAGGGCGGAATTCCTTTGATGATATGTTTGTCAAGCGTCATAACTTAATAAATTAGCCGTGCGTGAAAGATTATTAATCAATTACCCAAATAGATAGGCGTGCAGATTATTGCAGCTCCTATTATTCTTTCAGTCCAAGTTTGTTAACCTATCTATAGCGATCGCAAATGATTTGTGAAAAAGGGGGTGTGGGGGCTGTGCCCCCACGCAGGGGAGGCAGGGCGGTCTTGGGGGTTTCCCCCTAGAGCCACTGCCGTGTTCCACCCCTGCACCCCGTTCATAAATGATTTAGGATCGCTATAGTATGAGTTTGAGTTAGTTAATCAACAATATGAAAGCAAGCTTTTCCAAAATCGATCGTAAAGCTATAGCTTATAGTCTTGATGCTTGCTATCCTGGCTTTTTCATATGGATAGGGGACTTTAGCCTGCGTATGGGGGGGGAAGAGCCTGGCGACCAACCGTATCCCTATCCGTATACCCTTCCTACATCGATCGGGATTGGTTTTGTGCTCCCCAATCTTTTTGTATGGCATACCCCATTCTCTGAATTCATGAGAGATTCTAATAATGCAGTGGCATCAAGTAAGACGGATGATAAAGCTCCTGCTTAATTAATTTATTAATTAACAGACATAATCTGTCAGATAAATCCAGAGTCAAGTCATATTACGGTCAATATTTAGGTGCTGAAAGAAATTCAAGTTAATGCTCAAACTAATGGTTTAGGCAATAACCCCAACGCGCTGAGTTTTGAACTTCCCGATCCTCAAGATGAACGGATCTCGGAGCAAGAGTTTGAGGCTCAGGTGGACGTGGCGTGGCAGGTGTGCGATCGCTTTGACCTGCAAACCGATATTTGGCGAGGACGAGTTCTGCGCGTGGTGCGCGATCGCGAAAAGCACGGGCATAACCCAGAGAGTATGGGTTTTCTCAATTGGCTCAACGAGCGGGAAATTACCAAAAGTCAAGCTTATGCCTGGATTGCCCTGGCAGATAGTGCCGATACTTTATTGGAAAACGGCCATCTCGATCCTGACTCCGTCGATCGCTTTAGCAAACGGGCTTTTATTGCTACCGCTCAAGCTGAACCTGAGGTGCAGGAGCTAATCGGTGAAGCCGCTCGCAATGGCGATCGCATTACGCGGCGCGAGGTACGCCAACTCACCGATGAGTGGACGGCGATGACCTCTGACCTCATACCAGAGGAAGTCAAGGAACAAGCTGCGACCAGTGCCATTCCTACCCGCTATCTCGCACCACTGGTGCGGGAAATGGCAAAACTACCGGATTTTCATCAGACGGCACTGCAAGAGTCGATTCGAGAAACCCCTGACGTGGATACGGTCAAGCAGGCAACGTCCGAGGCTCGTAACCTGGCTCGATATTTAACTAATACTACGCAAGTTCAAGCCCTCAGCCGCACTTCTGCCAATCTTGAAGCTGCACTCGAAGAGGCTATCCGCATTGGCTGCTCCAAGTCAATCGCCGATCTTGTCAACCAAGCCGCACAGATGGAACAAACGATCGCGAAGCTGTATGCCACCTGGAGAAAGCTGAACGGCTTAGCCGAACGGTTATATGTCGATAGCGGTGCCAGTACGCCCCATTTAAGATCGTTATTAAATGGTCTGGCTTGCTTGTCGGGAGAGACGGTGGAAGTGCAGTTGGGTAGCGATGAGTCGGGGCGGACGATTCGCCTGCATATTGAAGATGAGACGCATGAGGGATAAGTAGCGATCGCGATCGCTGCTTAAAAACATCCCCTCAGCTAAACTAAGCAGTTAGTATAGTGAGGGGTGGATATAGATAAAATTTTTATATGAGAGCGGTAATGTTAAATCTACATCATCGGTGAACGACGATATTGCTTATAGGCTGCAAAGAACAACCCTGCCAGTGTAATAAAAATAAGACCGAGACAAATGCCTACCAGAATTGGTTCAACCACAAGCTTCAACTGAAAATCTACGCAATCTAGTTTAGCCTCTATCATGCACAAAATAAAGTTTCGTTACGTACTAGGTACCCTATTGGCATTTTCAGCGATCGATTTAGCAGATTTGAGTCAAGTCTCTAATCGGTTTGGGCATTTATCAGGCAATCAAGGCAATTTCGTTCCGAGTGCTTCCAGCCGCTATGCCTATGCCAAAAGTAGTGGCGGGCGCACCGGCGGTGGGTCGTTTCGGCGATCGTCACCATCATCGCCATCGCGCTCCACTACGCCCAGTCGCTCTAATGACACGAACTCGCGCCCAGATAACAGCAGATCCTTTGACAGCAATCGCGATCGCGGTGGTGGCACGACTGTAGTACCAGTAATTATTAACAACGGTCAATCCCGCCCCAGTACTAATACTGGCTCTGGTCTCACCTCCACCAGTTCCTCTGGTGGGGATGCATTCTTAGGCTTCATCATCATTATCGTCGCGCTCATGGTCATAGGTGGCATTGGTTGGTGGATTTTTTACCTGATCAAGCAATCTACTAGCAGTAATAATTTCACTGGTGGTTTCTCCCAGGGCGAGGTGGGCAACGACACTGTCACCGTCACCAAGCTACAGGTGGCTTTACTGGCACAGGCTCGCGAACTTCAGTCCAGATTATCCGAGATCGCCTTAGAGGTCGATACGAATACACCAGAAGGACTGCACTGGTTGATGCAAGAGTCGGTAATAGCGTTGCTGCGTACCCCAGAAAATTGGACGCACGCGCTGTCTAGCTCGCAGGCAACTAAAACAGAAGCAGCCGAGAAAATTTTCAACCAAATTTCGGTAGCCGAGCGCAGCAAATTTAGCGTTGAGAGTTTGGTAAACGTACGCGGTGTCAATCGCAAGCAAACCCCGATCGCCGTCGATCCGGAAAAAGAGCCTGCGGCATACATCGTCGTGACCATGATTATTGGGACGGAACACGACAAGCCTCTATTCGGTCAAATCAGATCGGAAGCGGATCTCAAAGCGGCATTGGAAGCGATCGCGGCAATTCCACCCAGCCATCTCCTGGTATTTGAGTTACTATGGAGTCCGCAGGCCGAAACCGATAGCCTCACCTACGACGAGCTACTAACAGAATATTCAGATATAGTGCAGATTTAGTCGTCTTTCCAATCATTTATGGCAGTAATTAACGGTACATCAGGCAGCGATACCCTTGAAGGCACTCAAGATGGAGATAATATTACTGCCCTGGCTGGCAATGATGTGGTGCGAGGACTCGCTCTCAATGACCTCGTAAACGGCAATCAGGGTGCGGATACGATTAGTGGCGGACAAGGCGCGGATACGATCTATGGCGGTCGCGGTAACGATTCTCTGCGGGGAGCCAAAGGTACGGATGCTCTCTTGGGTGGCGCTGGAGACGATACGTTGTGGGGTGACCTTGGAGCCGATACCCTTACGGGCGGGGATGGCAGCGATGCGTTCGTGCTGGCATCCTCTCAGGACACGGATCGGATCGTTGACTTTAGCAGTGGCGACTCGATCGCTTTAGCAGGTAATCTCACCTTTGGCGATCTAAATATCTCAGGTACAACCGAGAATAATGCCGTCAGTACTGTAATTCAAGATCGCTTAACTGGGCAGGTATTAGCGATTTTGACTGGTGTCGATCCTGGCGCGATCGCGGCTAGCAATTTTAGAACCATATCTGACACTGGATCTCCCAGCCAATCCGGGCAAGCAAGCTCTAGTTTCGATATTCGCTTTGATTATCGCTACGATACTAATGGATTCTTTAGCGATCCGCAACGGCGCGCCGCATTAGAAGCAGCCGCGAATACCTGGGAAAGCATTATCAAAGATGAATTCCCAGATATCCCAGTAGGAACGCCAACCCCCTTTGTCGGCAATCCTCAAACTGATGTGGACGATACATTTGTGACGGATACTCCCATAGACGATCTGCTGGTGTTTGTGGGAAGCAGGAATTTAGGAGAGGCTACACTTGCGGTAGCTGGCCCATCTGGATTTTCTCAAAGCAATTTACGTTATACGGGCAGCAACTTTGAACCCTGGATTGGCTCCATATCATTCGATGCGGCGACAAACTGGTTCTTCGATCCCACTTTAGATACTGCTGGCGATATCCCAAGCGATGCCTTTGATTTTTACTCGATCGCGCTGCACGAACTCGCTCACGTGCTGGGCTTCGGTACGTCTCAGGCTTTTACTAACCTGGTTTCTGTTGCTAATCCCAGCTTCAATGGCGATCGCGTGAAAGCTGCAAATGGTGGCAACCCGGTGCCGCTCTCACCAGCACCCGATCTGGGGCATTTTGCCACTGGTTACAGAATAAATGGCGTGGAGCCGTTAATGGATGCAACTGCTTCACCTGGGATGCGAGACTTTGCTACATCTGTGGATATCGCCGCACTGGCCGATATTGGTTATATCATTTAGAGCAAACTGGTTGACTGACAAATCTCTGTAAGGGCGGGTTTAGTAAGCAATCGAACGCTTTCAATACAAAGCTTTTTGGTAAAGATAATCTGGGCTTTTCAGGACTTCTGACAGTCAATGAGAATGCAAACTCTCACAGCAAGTATGGTAAGGTTACGGTAAATTTTGTACCTTCGCTGACTCTGCTGTCAAATTTTATTTCACCCTTATGCAGATCGACGAGATTCTTAACAATACTTAGTCCCAGTCCAGTACCTTTAATTTTGTTGGCATTCTCAGCTCGCACAAAGCGCTCAAAGATTTTTGGATAATACTCAGTGGGAATACCTATGCCGCAATCCTGTACTTCAAAAGTAACGTTATTGCTTTTACAAGTAACAGATAAATTAACCTCTCCACCCTGCGGGGAATATTTGATCGCATTTGTCAGTAGGTTAGAGAGAATAGCTAATAGTAAATCTGGATCTAAATTAGGGGTAATTTTCGCGGCCTCATCAGGATATTGAATCTGATAGGTAACTTGGTGCAGTTTACTGGCATGAATTTGGCAGACTGAAACTAACTCGGCACAAAATCTATCTAAATCTAGAGGGGATGGATTGCAGACGAGTTCTCCTGACTCTACTTTCCCCACAGTTAAGACATCCTTAATCATTTGTGAGATGGAATCGATCGATCGCTGTATGCGTTCAAAATGTTTGGATTTTTTATCAGGTGCTAGCTTATCTCCACCATCTTTAAGCATGTCAGTCGATAGCTGGATAACACTGAGAGGTGTACGGAATTCATGGGCAGCGATCGCCAGCGATTGCAGTTGCTGCTCGCTATATTGTTTAGCACTTGCCAAAGCTTGACGCAGCGATAACTCCTCCTGGTACTTGCTGAGAGCTATTTCTATAGATGTGCTAACTTCTTTTACTTTAAATGGTTTGAGTAAATAGCCAAAGGAGCCTGTTTGCTGAGCTCTTTTCACTGTTTCATTGCTATTATAGGATGTCAGAAATATGACGGGAATATTCAGATGCTGGCGAATCTCTAGGGCAGTATCAATACCATCAATTGAACCCGCAAGATTAATATCCATTAAAATTAAGTCCGGTTGACAATCGTTTGCGATCTGAATAGCTTCTTCTCCAGACGTAACAGTGTCAACAATTTCATATCCCATAGCTTCGAGATCGTCTGCCAGACTCATAGCAGTCAACAGTTCATCTTCTACAATTAGAATTTTTGTTGCTGTCATAATTTCAATAATCTAAACTCTATTGCGATATTTTAGTTCTGAGAATCTGAGGGAAAAGCACGTTCCATTAGCGGCTTCGATCTTCATTTCCCCCTTAAGCTGACGAGATAATTGGTTGATTATTCGTAACCCTAGGGATGAAGCCCTATTAAAATCGATATGGGCAGGGATACCCACACCGTTATCACAAACATTAAGCCTAATCCGTCCGTCACGAATTGCCAAACATTCAACTAATACCCTTCCCTCGCTGCGATCTGGAAAAGCATGTTTGAAAATATTTATAACTAGCTCGTTGACGATTAACCCACAGGGTATGGCAGTTTCAATATTGACTTCAATGAGATCGGTATTTATTTCAAATTGAATGTCCTTATTTCTAATGTCATGGGATTGAATTAAGCTACTGACGAGATCCCGTACATATGCACCGAGATCGATTTGATTGAGTTGTTTTGACTGATAGAGCCTTTCGTGAATCGCTGCCATTGCATAAATGCGATTGCGGCTATCTTCAAATAACTGGGCAATTGCAGGATCTTTAATAGTGCGTTGCTGAAGATTTAAAAGACTTGCTACAACTTGCAGGTTGTTTTTGACGCGGTGGTGGATCTCTTGCAGTAGCAGCTCTTTTTCTTTGAGAGACTCCTCTAGCTTTAGCTCGGCTCGCCTGCGATCTGTAATATCTGTTGAGATACTGCAAACCACATCTGGAATACCTCGATCGTTTAGTAGTGGGAACCTTAAAGTAACTGCATGTATAAACCCATCATCATGAGGAACAGTTTCTTCGATTTCCATTGATTTGCCGGACTTAATTGTTTGATTGATTGTAGCTAACACTTCTTTAGAGAAGTCATGCTCCCATACATCAAATAAAGTTTTTCCGTATAACTCAGCGTTTGTATAGCCGGATTTCTGCTCGTAAAAACGATTTACTAATATATGTCTTCCATCTTTGTCAAAGACATATATCGCCGCAGGGCAGTTGTCTAGAATAGATTGAAACCGCCTTTGAGTTGCTTTCAGTTCCTCTTCTGCTTGCTTGCGATCGCTGATATCGCGATAAATACAGACAGCACCTTCTAAATGGCCTTCTTCATTTGAGATCGATGTAATTGATACCTCAACTGGGAATTGCGTACCGTCTTTCTTATTGCCGATCAGATCTCCCTTCCATGCTCCTGTTGCTAAGATAATGGGAACTACATCTTTCTCTACAAAGTCAATCGTCTCGGGGGCGTACAAATCTTTCCAGTGTTTGCCAATCGTCTCAGCCGCACTGCTGTAGCCAAAAGTTATCGCGTGAGCATTGTTAGCATAAGTGAACGTGCCGTTTAAATCGACAATGGCAATGCCATCTGCCGAGGCTTCCATTGCTGTTAACTGGTGCTTGAGTTTTAGCTCCCTGGCTCTCTCATCTGTAATGTCGCGAGCAGTACCAATATACTGGGTAGTTCTACCACTAGCATCTTTTGCAAACACCTTATCCCGGCTATACATCCAGCGCCATTCGCCGTTGGCATGCTTAATGCGGTAGGTACAATCGACGACCTCTCCAATTGCGAGGCTATGTATGCGATCGCAGTAGTTTGGTAGTAATGCCAAGTCATCAGGGTGTACTAGAGTTGAGAGTAACCTCGATCCCATAGCGATTGTTTCTGCTGGCGTATAGCCCACAATGCTCGTGCTGGCTTCATTCATATAAATGACCCTTTGCCCAAGCAGATCGTAGACGTAAAGGATATCAGGGACGCTTTCTGCAATGCTCTCCGCATAGCGCTGGCTTTCTAAAAGAGCAATTTCTGAATTTTTGCGCGTGATTGCTACGGAGGTGTAAGTGGCGATCGCTTGCACCAATTGAGTCTCTGCATCGCTAAACTGGCGGGGGGCATCATAGTAAACTACGATTTTACCCAACTGCTTTCCTTGATATTGGATGGGGAATGAGATAGCAGCTTGAATGCCTTCAACTTGTCGCAATATATCCAGTTGCTCGTCGCCTTTTTTTTGCTTAGCATCAGTAATAGTTACCAACTGAGTCTCTGGAAGCTTGCTCTGGGACGCACAGTATTGTTCTACAGCTTGCTTGTAAGCTTCGCTCAACCCAATTGATACTTGATAGCGAAGAATATCGCGATCGTCTATTATAAGTATTGCTGCACGCTTGACTTTGAGGGTCTGTTGGACGCTCTTTAGCGCGACATTATAAATCCCATCAAGCGTGTTAGCTGTATTGAGATTAGATGCCAGATCGTTGACCCAGTAAAGATGTTCGATTTGGGCAGCAAGTCGCGCCTCAGTACGCTGCCGTTCGGCTATTTCCACAGCTAACAGTCGATTAAGCTGAGAAAGTTGACTTGTGCGTTCTGCAACTCTTGTTTCTAGTTCTTCATTGAGGTGCTTTAACGACATTTCCACCTGCTTGCGATCGCTTATATCTTGAATTACGGCAAGCAAGCATCGCGATCCATCCTTAGGGCTTGCAATTAAAGAAACAGTTTTGTGAACCCAAATTAAATCCCCACCTTTACGAACATAGCGTTTTTCAACCGCGAAGTTGGAAATTTCTCCTCCGCTTAGTTGGTTGAGGAAAGTATTAGTCAGATCCCGATCCTCTGGGTATGTAATATCTAAATACTTCATTGCCTGCAGTTCTGCTGAGGTATACCCTACTATCTCGCAAAATTTCTGGTTTGTTTGCAGAAAGCCGCCCTCAATAGTGGTGTAGCAAATTCCTACGGCTATCTGCTCAAACATGCTGCGAAATTTTGTTTCACTTTCCCTTAGTTCCATTTCGGTAAGACTGCAAGTCTTGTTTTTGGTTTCTTCTAATAGTAAAAGTGCCTGAGCCAGAAATTCATTTGCATTAATGGCAATCTGTCCTACGATCTCGGGATCGGAATATTCCTGTAGTAAGATCCTCAGTGCTTCTCGATGGACGACCATTAATTCACTGGTACTTTGGGTTGCTAATATAGCTTCTATCCTGGATTTACAAGTTAGTTGCCATAATTCCGAATTTTCGTCCTCGATCGCTAAAAATTGCCGCAAAACCGCGCAATAATTCTCTACTCTATCCCCCGTTAAACTGCACATACGCTTTAACTAAACACTACACTGCAATCCTCCGTTAATTGCCTTGCACAAATTGGTATATTTGGCAAGCACATAGTTATAGTACCCAAGTGCATGAAAAGACTTCACCTGCCCCTGTGTTTTTACGGCAGTATAGCGGTTTTCACTTGAGAAGGGGTTTTATTGACGGGGTGAAGGGGTTCCACACGGCAGTGGCTCTAGCGGGGAACCCCCAAGACCGCCCTGCCTCCCCTTCTTGGGGGCAACGCCCCCAACCCCCCTGCTCTTTCCGATCTGAAAACCGCTATAGTTCTATTTGCTAGACAGTGGTACAGAAGTAATGATGAAAATGGGGTTGTAGAGGCTACGCCCCTATTTTGGGACAAGCCCCTACCACTCCAACCTCTAAATATTCTTACTTGTTTAGAACTGTCCGCTAGAAATCTACAGAGTTTAGTTTGTCAAAGCAAACTTTCTCTCTGGTTCGATCACTTTCTCCATCATAAATTCGATGGTTTGCTGGCTGACCCATCCCCGACTGGCAAGCAACTTACCCAAAGGCATGGATATCCTGGTTTGTTCTGCTAATGCCTCTTCGAGTTGTTCGGCAGTAACCAAACCAGCTTCCATCAAGTAGGTGCCAATCCGCTTCTTGCCTTTCATAGCAAGCTTTTCTTGGAAGAACTGCTGTAAGGGTTGCTCGTGTATATCCTCGCACCATTCACTGGCGATGTCTTCGATGACATGATGTTCGGCTACCAGTGTCGAACCATGATAATGGCGAATAATGGGATGGATGCCCGTACTCAGGGCAGAATTGTCGATGTCATCTTTGTGAACTCTGGGTATAGCAAAAGGATCGGGAATGGTCTCAAGGATATCGTAGCCAAACTCTAACGTCACCGTGTAATAGTGTTCGCTTTGACCCCACTCACTGTCGTGGATGAAATCAGTTGGGACTTCTTCATAATACTGCGCCGCTTCGCCAGAGCCAGGTACGACGATCAGATCGCACAGAAAACCCGTCTGCTGCCATAAGGCTGAACTGCGGTTGACGCGCTGCAAAACTGCTTCGGTCAGGCTTGTGGCTGTAGGCTCTAATTTGCGGCACGGCCACGCTTGCTGATGATATTTTTGCTCGAATACGCGATACAGAGCGCGAATGTTATAGCGGAATCCGTGAATGAAGCCAGATGCCTTTTTCTTGAAGTCCCGCATGTGCATCAGCACGCCAGCAAAGTATAGATCCTTGACATTGGTGGATTCCCACGAGCTAGTCTGTCTGGGGAAGCGATTGTTAATCGTCAATTCGGGCAAACAGGTTTCGTCAAAGATCGATGTGTCGAAGCGGAAGCCAGTGCATACAATGACGCGATCGTAAATGAGGTCTTCTTGTTCGCTGTCGGCGTGTGTATAGGAGAAAGAAACCACATACTTACCGTCATCTCGCATTGCAATTTTTCCCACAAAAGCATCGAGAATCACATTCTGCGACTTCAATTGATAGGTGTCGAGAATTGAGTTGTTGACTGCCCGCAAATGACCGACATACCTGCTCTTCCATGCCATTGTAATTGAAGTGGGACTTACAACATGGATGGCAGCCGTTGTTGCGGCTAGCCGATCCGCAGTCTCAAATCCAGAGTTACCCTTACCAATAATCAAAACCCTCTGGTTCTTAAAGTCCTCTGGATCGACGGAGACATCGGTGTAATTCTCAGCTAGCTCGATACCGGGGATAGGAGGTAGGTAGGGTTTTGCCAGACCTGTGGCAATAATTAGACGCTTGCAGGCATATACCTTACCTTGGCTATCGGTTACCTTAAATGTGCCATCCTTAGTAACGCTAGTTACGCGGCGATCGTACTCGATGTTCAGCTTAAAGCGATTTACGAAGTCGCCAAGATATTGGACGAGCGCATCGGCATCCGGGAAATAGTCTTTGCTGTAATCCGTAAATAGCAGTTCGTTGTCGTTGCTGAGCAAAGAATTCCAATCCCATCTGAGCTTAATTTCCGGATCGTCATACCCCGTATAACGCTTATTAATGGAAATGAGTTGGCGATGGCGGGGAAACTGCTTGAAAGACGTGGCAGGTGATGCTCCAGCCTCCAGAATAAGATAGTTTCGCTTAGCTTGTTCAAGAAAATAGCCAAGTTGAATGCCTGCGGGGCCTGCCCCAATAATTAAGTAGTCTAGCTCGCACTCTACTGCCGAACTGAACAGACATGTAGTAGAAAACGCATGAGAAATATTTTGAGACTTGGCGTATGACAACATCTCATTTGTAAGCCCAGTAAACAAAGCGAATACTTTATCAACAATCTTCATGCATTCACTGCGTTCTGCCTCTGTGAGATGGGTATTCTCGACTACTTGCTGTGCTTCAGGCGAGCAATAAGTATGTCCTGGTTCTACAGTTAAGTGACCGCTACCAAAGTAGCGATATTTATCTTGGGTATTAGGTACCTTAGATACGATCTCGTGTATAACTTTAGAGGACTCAGTGAAGAGAACATTCCCGGTTGCTTCATTTACCTCAGTAACAACCAATTTTTGGATAGGAGAAGCTTGAAAAGTTAGTCGATATAGCTCATGAATAACAAAATGAGAGAAACTAGCATCCTTGCCCCATAGGAATTTTACTGCATCATTGAATTTTAATGAATGATTAAGCCCCAATTTCTCAATATCTTCCAGAAACCATAGCCAATGACGATCGTCTTCATAGGTATGCTCATTGATGATTGCCTGTATTTTGTCAGTTGTTGGCTCATCCCTAAAAACATGCTTGTTAAGATCGCCGAAGCCCATGATAAACGGGGTGACACAAGGGGCAAAAGCAAGTCTCTGCAAGGGATCTATGCTTTTATCGCGCATAAACTCAAACAGAGGCAATTGAGCAAAATCCCGCTTTTTCTGTTCGATCGCTGCAATGATTTCTTTCATCCTAAAACCTCAAAAGCAATTTATAGATTGGGACGCGATTCTAGATTATCGATTTCTAGGCTACGAGAACTTAGTTTAGATAAAAACTTAGACGAGCGAACTTGAGAACTGTTAAAGTTCTGTAGCAAACGCACTATAATCGACGTGCAATACTGAATGCGTAGCAAATGGACACCTAAAGCCTTATCTTTGTATAGACCCGACAAGATCGCGTTCTTTAAAAGGCTATAGACTTAAATCCTTTGCTTATCAACAAGAATAAGAAACTAAAAACTATACCGATATAAAACATCAGCTTGAGAGCACATTCCCCTAGTTTTCAGAAAAGTTCTTATACATTTACGATTCCTTTACAAATACTACTTCATATCCCTTAATAAGTATACCCAATAAATATTAAGTTTTGTAAACCGACTTAAAGGCTTACAGCAATAGGGTTTGTGGCATCTAGCTCATTGCTCATACGCTCCACGTATACCTGAATTAAGGTATTAGTCCTTACTTGTACTGATAGCTGTTCGGCTCTCTAGTTGGACATTTTGTGGGATACCAACCTCAATTTATTCATGATATCCAGCATGATATCTAAAGCGATTTAAGTTAAAAATATGTTGGTAAATATTTTCCGCTCTGCCTGGATTTCCCTTTTATATAGCGGTTTTCAGATCGGAAAGAGTAGGGGGGTGGGGCAATACCCCCAAGAAGGGGTTCCACCCCTTCACCCCAAAAGTAAAACCCGTTCTCAAGTGAACCCCGCTATATAACTACTGGATATAGACATGAAAAGATCGTTGCTCATTCTATAGCAATAGCCAAGAGTCTTAGGATGGGGTGCATGGGTTCCACCGCTGCGTGGAGGCCGTGCACCCACACCCCCTGTCCTAACAGATTTGTCTATGGCTATAAAAGTACTAATAAATGATATGCAGTGTGGCTCTGCTAACTCGACTGGTGAGTTTTTTGGCTGGTTGACTGACAAAACTTTTTGTTTGGCGGTTGTAGGTGCGAAGCGGCTGCTCGAAGAGTAACCACAGCTACAAAAACGAAATCCGCCGGCGCGGATTGTCAAAACTCCTGGTGAATATAGTCTGCGTAAGCTGCAAGCAAAGGGATTAGCAAAGCGGGATTTGGTATTTCAGCAATTGTAATAGATCGCGAAAGTAATGAATATGTTTCTGCCCCGATCGCTGTTTGGAACCCCTTAGCCGCGAGATGCAACAAGAGAATCTTTTTCCCCATCGATCGATTTTGTCAGTAAGGTCGCGCCCAAGCTCACAAGACCGATCGCAAACAAAACTGCCCCCATCTCCGTAACTAAATTACCGAGCGCGCCCTGGCTAAAAAACAAAGCGCCTGCCCAAAATGTCGGCGCGCCGACGGCTAGGCATATCCCCCCTAACATTGGCATAGATAGCAATCTGACCGCAGCGATCCCATAAAGAACGAAACCTAGAGAGAATGCAAGCACGGTCAGGAAAAAGACGATGCGGAAAACCAGCACGGGAGTTTCCATCGAGATTTCTTCGATCTGAGCGATAAAGTCCGGTGCGTGCTTTGCCAGGTACGGCACCACAAACGAGTCCCAAACAGCGATGGGTAGGGAAAGAACCGTGCCGAGGAAAGCCAGATAATAGCCGACTTTGGGCAGCAGTCCCCGTGCGGCGATAAACGCCTGATACAGCGGCAAGAAACTGCAAATAATCAGCAAATAGGAAATCAGCCACGTCGCGTGTACGGGAACCCAGATGTCTTCCAGCGCGCCCTGCGGGGTGTTAGCGGGATGGAAAAACATAAAGCCCCCGAATAGCAGACCCGCCGCGATCGACAAGATGCCGCTCGATCTGAGATTTGGAGATGCCATCGCTTATACCGTTATTACATTTGAGTGGGAACGATCTAGATTACGCCAGCGCGATCGCATCGGATTTATTTTGGTATAGCGGTTTTCAGATCGAAAAGAGTAGCAGATCGGCAAAGCCCTAAAACTCCAGGGCAAAGTCCTTGCGCGTAATTGGTTGCTGGATCTCTAAGCCTTCGCCACCAAGATAAGTAAGCGGTTTACCCTCGACGGAAAGGAACAGCTTGGCATCGGGATCGAGGCTAGTAGAAGTATAGAGAACCTGAACTACACGACCAATGACGCTGGCACTGCCGCCGCCAGAGGTGAACTCTTTAGACAGGTTCAATTGGATATTTTTATCTTTAATCGTAAAGTCGAGTACTTTGGTACCAGTGGGAATGGCGCTATAGAATCCTGGTTGTTTAGTTGGTTCCGCCATCATGGTCGCAAGTGCCGTCTTTAGGGCTGTTTCCGTATTAGCTGTCTTTACAGGCATTGGCACGGCAACAAAACGCTTTTCTTTGGACTCAATCCAGTAGATAGTTACCCGTTGTTCGGGAATTGGGGAGATTGTAGGAGTTGGTTGAATTGTGGCAGATGGTTCGTTTGCGATCTTATTGTTGTAGAGCAATGCAGCAGTACTGCCACCAGCGATCGCGGCGGCGACTACTAAACCAAACCAAACTTTTTTTTGTAATACAGGTATTCTCATAATTTCTCCTCACTTAAGATGCGGTATCTAGGGGAAATCACCTTAAGTCAGTGTTTCTTATACCACCATTTTATGCCTTCACATCCGATGGCGAACAGCTTAACCGCCAAAATTGTAGCGAGATCGCTAAAATAGCACCGCTAAATATTGACTTGGACTTGATTAAGTTTGTTGCGCGGTTGATTGATTATAGCCAACAGGCTCAGGACGGGGTGCAGCGATGCGTTACGGCTATAGCTATAGCCAATAGGCTTAGGACGGTGTGCAGGGGTTCCACCCCTGCGTGGGGGCGCAGCCCCCACACCCCCTGTCCTAACAGATTCTGTCTACGTCTATACATCCTACGATTGGGACATTAATTTAACCGTAATTCACTTACATTTACTGGCTGGTATATAAAACTTTAACTTTCTTAATAGCCCTGACGAAATAAGTATTAGAAGGTATTAGCAGGTCGGCATTACATCTGGAGGCAGTTACCGATGTGAACTCGATCGGTTACGATCTTTATATTAGTGTTTCTACGTGTACATAACAGGTGCTAGATACTCTTCGCACTGATTTTCAGGTTATTTTCGAGCGAGACCCCGCTGCTCGCAACTGGCTAGAGGTTATTTTCTGCTATCCAGGGCTACAGGCATTGTGGCTGTATCGCTTTGCTCACCGATTGCATCGTTTGCACTTGCCCTTGATCCCCCGCTTAATTTCGCAAATTGCCAGGTTTCTAACTGGTATAGAAATCCACCCCGGCGCGGTAATTGGCAAAGGGGCATTTATCGATCACGGTATGGGTGTCGTGATCGGCGAAACAGCCATTATTGGGGAATATGTTTTGCTGTATCAGGGTACTACCCTCGGTGGTACGGGTAAAGAAACTGGCAAGCGACATCCTACGCTTGGAGATAACGTTGTTGTCGGTGCGGGGGCAAAGGTGTTGGGCAACATTCAAATTGGCAGTAACGTTCGCATTGGGGCAGGCTCTGTAGTGCTCAAGGACGTGCCGCCGGATTCCACTGTAGTTGGCGTACCGGGTCGCATAGTGCATCGTCAGAACGTTGCCAGCTCGCCGCTCGACCACTGTGGAGTCCCCGACCCCGAAGGCGATGCGATCAAATTGCTTCTAAAGCGCGTCGAGCAGTTGGAAACGCAAATCCAGCAGCATAGCTCTCAGCTTGCTAATACATGTATTATTGACTCTAGCTGGCTGAGGGATGTTCGTCCCAAACATCTCAGCAGTGCTGATGGTAATAAAAGCCTGCACAGCGACGAGTTTGTTGAAGGTGCAGGAATCTAAAAGTAGGCGATCGAACGATTATGACTCAACAGGTTAAGGCAAAATCTAATTCCGCTGTATCAATTGCTAGAAGGCTGTTTTTGCTAGCTGGCGCGGCAGCAACCCTCACAGCTTGTGCCACCGGGGAGCAATCTTCCCAGCCTGGCGCTACCACTCCTACGACCGCACAAAAGAGTCGCTTTGATGTCGTGCAGGCTAGGGGCAAGCTGATATGTGGCGTGAGCGGTGAAGTACCCGGCTTTAGCTTTGTGGATAAGAGCGGTAAGTATTCTGGCATTGATGTGGATATTTGTCGGGCGATCGCTTCGGCGCTATTTGATAACCCCGATGCCGTGGAATATCGCAATCTGACCGCAAAAGAGCGCTTTACTGCTTTGCAAACCGGCGAGATCGATATCCTCAGTCGCAACACCACCTGGACGGCCAGTCGCGATACATCAAATGGTTTTGAGTTTGCCCCCGTTGTTTTCTATGACGGGCAGGGTATGATGGTGCGCAAAGATAGCGGTTTTAAGACCCTCGCTGATATGAAGGGTGCGTCTATCTGCGCCCAGATCGGTACGACTACAGAGCTTAACCTCGCCGATCAGATGCGGAAGCTGAACGTCGAGTACAAACCCGTAACTTTTGAAGATATCAACGCTACTTTCGCTGCCTATCAAGCTGGCCGCTGTACTGGGGTCACCGCCGATCGCTCTGCCCTGATTGCGCGGCGATCGCTCTTACCCAAGCCCGAAGATCACGTCATCTTAGATAATTTGCTTTCTCAAGAACCCCTGGCTCCTGCGGTTTTGAATGGCGACTCTAAATGGTCGGATACCGTGAAATGGATTGTTTTCTCTACAATCAATGCCGAGCAATTGGGGATTACCTCAAAGAACCTGGACGAGCAAGCAAAAAGTACTAATGCTGAAGTCAAGCGTTTCCTGGGTGTCGAAGGCGATCTGGGCAAGGGTATGGGGCTGAGTAATGATTTTGCGGCGCGTGTAGTCAAGCATGTTGGCAACTATAGCGAAATTTACGATCGCAATTTAGGCCCAACTACCAAATTCAATTTGCCACGCGGTTTGAACAAACTCGCTAAAGATGGCGGTATTATGTATTCACCCCCATTCCGCTAAGGTAATTCCTGCGAGAAAATGTACCGATAATTTCTAGGGGCAGTGCCTTCTGCCCTGAGGTTTAGGGCGAACACAAGGGATTGCCTCTGCGGGTATTCGATCTACGAAAAACCTCCTGAGGAAATTCCCAAATGAGCACCGCAACTAATAATCTAAAAGCATGGTGGAGTTGGCGCATGGCTGCCCAACTCGTTTTTTTAGTTCTGCTGGCGATCCTGGCGGCGATCGTTTGGCGAAATTTGGGTAGTAATTTACAGCAGCGAGGAATTACGCTGGACTTTGGATTTCTCAACTCCCAGGCTTCGTTTAATATCCGAGAAGCTCCCATTGACTTCAAACCTACTGACACTTACTGGCGAGCTTTGATCGTGGGGTTGCTCAATTCGTTCAAGGTGATGGCGATCGCGATCGTATCTGCCACTTTTGTAGGGATTGGTATCGGCGTAGCGCGCTTGTCTAATAACTGGTTGCTGCGGCAAGTTGGACTTGTCTATGTGGAAGTCTTACGGAATACGCCATTACTCCTGCAATTGTTCTTTTGGTATGCGGCGGTATTTCTATCTCTGCCTAAGCCACCGGACAGCATAGATGTATGGGGGATAGCAAGTTTTAATAACGAAGGTGTGAGCGTTCCCATCTTGCAAATGAGCGTGTCATCCGAGTTTTGCGCCCTGGTCATCGGGCTGACTCTATATTCAGCCGCATTTATTGCAGAGATCGTGCGCGGTGGCATCTTGGCAATTGCGAAAGGGCAATGGGAAGCCGCTAAAGCCCTTGGGCTAAAACCTGGTACCACTCTGCGACTGATTATTTTCCCCCAAGCTATGCGCGTGATTATTCCGCCTTTGACCAGTCAGTATTTGAATATTGCCAAAAACTCTAGCCTGGCGATCGCAGTCGGATATGAAGACATCTACGCAATCTCGTCTACAACCTTCAATCAAACGGGCAGACCCGTACAAATAGTTTTGCTCTTAATGGCTACCTACTTAACTATTAGCCTGATTATTTCCTTAGTCATGAACCTGATTAATCGCCGAGTCCAGATTAGAGAACGGTAGAAAATTCAAACCCATGGGCAATATTTAAATAAATCTACCATGCCTATTCACCCAACCCAGCAATGAAGTTTGAAACTAAACCTGTATTCAAGTCAAAGTTGCGATCGCTGTTAATTTTTCCATTTGTCCTGCAAATCTTTGCGATCGTTGGGTTAGTGATGTATCTTTCTTACAGGAGCGGGCAACAAGCTGTAAGAGATTTGACCGATCGCTTAGAAGAAGCGGTGGCGAGTCGAATCGAAAAAGAAGTAGTTAGTTTTATGGAGAAGCCTAAGTTAGTTAACCAGGTGCTGCTCTCCAGCGTCTACAATGGGAATTTGAACGTAGAAGACCCCTCAGCTTTAGAAAAGTTCTTCTTCAACCAGATTAAAAGTCACGGCATCGTGCCATATCTTTTTTATATAAACAAAGACGGTGACTTTATTGCCGTTCAGAAGCTAGATAACGGTCAATTCATCACTAAAGTAAAGGATCGATCGACTGGGAAAAATAGGAATATATATCAGCTTGACGAGCAAGGTCGTCGAGTTAAGCTAGTAGCGAGCCTTGAGTTCGATCCACAGGAATATTTATCACTAGCACAGCCTGACAGATTGCCAAAGCAAAGATTTGAACCATTAGCCTGGAGTGAAGTTTCCCTATCTTCTAACGCTTTAGCCCTAGAAATTAAAACTTCAGTTCCTGTATACAGCAAAGCAGGAGCAGTACAGGGTGTGATGGGGGTTGAGCTTTTCCTTTCGCAAATTAGTAATTTTCTTCATCAAATCAAAGTTAGCCAGTCAGGCCAGGCTTTCATTATCGAACGTTCTGGTGAAATAATTGCGAGTTCGACCTCGGAGTTACCTTACAGGCAAAAAGAAAATATCCAAATTCGACTTCTAGCTACAGAAAGCCGCGATTCTGTAACGCAGGCAACAGCAAAGCATTTACTCCAAAGGTTCGGCGATCTCAAACAAATTACTTCCGAGCAAAGCTTTACTTTTACTATTGATGGTAACCCATATCTTGTGCGCTTGGAACTGCTGAAAGACGCGTACGGACTAGATTGGTTGACAGTCGTGGTCATCCCAGAGGCTGATTTCATGGGATATATCAATGACAACATCCGCAATACTTTTCTTTTATGTCTTCTGGCTTTATTTGGGGCGATCGCCTTAGGTAGCTATACTTCCCTCTGGCTTACCCGGCCAATTCAGAAATTAAAAGATGCCAGCCATGCGATCGCCGCTGGAAATTTCGACCAGAATGTGAAATTAAATCGGCAGGATGAGTTAGGTGAATTATCTGAGTCGTTCAACACCATGGCTAACCAACTGCAAACATCCTTTAGTGCATTGCAATCTCTCAATACAGTACTCAGTGAGAAAGAAAAACAACTGGAATTTTATAACGAAACCCTGGAGCAACAAGTCCAAGAGCGTACTCAAAAGCTCTACGAGACTATGGACGAGCTTAAGTCAATGCAAGAAGAAATCGTCCAAGCGGAGAAAATGTCGGCATTGGGACACCTGGTGGCAGGAATCGCTCATGAAATCAATACTCCACTGGGAGCAATTAAAGCTTCGATTAGCAATATTACCAGTGCTCTAGCACAATCCCTGCAAGAATTACCACCATTAATTCAAACGCTCTCTCACGAACGACTGGTAGAGTTTTTTACTCTCTTAGATTTAGCCCGACACCCGCAAACAATGCTTTCGTCGCGTGAGGAGCGCCAACTAAGGCGATCGCTAAAACAAAACCTCCAGGAGCAAGGCTTAGCCAATGCGGATGCCCTGGCAGATCCCTTAAGTAAAATGGGTATCCAGGCTCCAATAGATCCGATTTTGCCCCTGCTACAGGATGCCAATGCTCCTGCAATTTTAGATACGGCTTATCATCTCTCGTCAGTTCAAAGTAACAGTCAGAATATTCAGCTAGCTGTAGAAAGGGCTGCGAGAATTGTGTACGCGCTCAAAAACTACGTGCGCCAGGATATGTCCGGTACTCCGGTCAGTGCCTCTGTCCCTGAGAGCATCGATCTGGTATTGCCCCTATATCAAAATCAAATTAAACGCGGTGTTGAAGTCACCAGAACCTATCAGGACGTACCGCCAATTATGTGCTATCCCGAAGAACTCTCCCAGGTGTGGTCAAATCTAATTAGTAACGCCATCCAGGCAATGGACTATAAAGGTGAATTGGCGATCGCTGTTTCCCAAGCGGACGAGCAGATCGTCGTGCAATTCAGAGACAGCGGGTCTGGCATTCCAAAGTCGATTCAAGCTCAAATTTTTCAACCTTTCTTTACAACCAAGCCCATTGGCGAGGGTAGTGGTCTGGGCTTAAGCATTGTCCGCAAAATTATAGACAGACATCATGGTAGTATCGTGGTTACAAGTAAACCCGGCAATACAACCTTTATGGTGTCGTTACCGCTAAATTTTCAGCTTTTAACGCCCCTAGATGTTAAATAATGCTGAGTGCTGGGTATAGTCAACAAAAGCGTTCTCAGACCCCTTCCTTCCTTTTCCCTTTTGACTGGAGGCTAAGCGAGCGAGGCTTTTGTGAGCTTTCCCATGAAAGTTTTCACGAACATCTTACCCGATCGCGTCATATGAATGTAGCAAGAGCAATTTTGTGCGTAGATGATGAGCGCATCGTGCTGATTAGTCTGCGAGATCAAATTTTTAAGCATTTTGGCGATCGCTACCAATGTGAAGTAGCTGAAAGTGCTGGCGAAGCTTGGGAAGTCATAGAGGAGTTACGTGCGGATGGCATTAAGCTGCTAGTTATTGTCTCCGACTGGTTGATGCCTGGGATAAAAGGCGATGAGTTCTTAATTCAAGTACGGGAGCGGTTACCTGACGTTATGACGGTATTACTCACAGGCCATGCTGATGAAGCGGCAATTGAGCGAGCTTACCAATTTGCCAATCTCCACGCCTACATAGCTAAACCCTGGACAGAAGAAACCCTTATAGGCATTATCCAATCTGGTCTGGAGAAATTTCATGTCTAAGGTAACGATTATCTGCGTTGATGACGAACGCACTGTACTAACGAGCCTGCGCGACCAATTGAGACGAGTTCTGGGTCATGACTACGACATCGAAACTGCGGAGAGCGGTGAAGAAGCCCTAAATTTATTTGACGAGCTAGCGCAAAACCTGGTTGAAGTGGCACTGGTGATTTGCGACCAGACCATGCCTGATATGAGCGGTGTAGAATTTCTCTGTCACCTGCATCTTCTCTACCCCAAAACCCTCAAAATTCTCTTAACTGGTTCGATCGGTCTCAATGATATCGTGCAATTGATAAACCACGCCAACCTCTACCGCTATATAGCCAAACCCTGGGATGAATCCGATCTGACCCTAACAGTCAAGGAGGCACTGCGGCGGTTCGCGCAGGAGCAACAGCTTGCCGAACAAAACCGCGTCCTCCAACAAATGAACTTAGAACTTCAGCGCGAGATAAGCGATCGCCGCCGAGTAGAAGCGCAACTGGCTCACGATGCTCTCCATGACGCTTTAACGAGGTTACCAAATCGCACCTTATTCCTAGAACGCCTGGGACAGGTACTGCAAACCGCTCGCACCAATCCAGACTACCAATTTGCGGTGCTATTTATCGATCTCGATCGCTTCAAAATTATTAATGACAGTTTGGGGCACATGGTAGGCGATCGGTTTCTGATCGAGATTACCCAACGCCTGCATCAGTGTCTGCGCACCCATGATATGGTATCTCGACTCGGAGGGGATGAATTTACAGTCCTGCTCGAACATATCCACGCACCGACCGAAGCCACTCAAGTGGCAGAACGCATTTTGGCAGCTTTATGCCATCGTTTGAACCTGGAGGGGCATACCTTATTCCCCAGCGCCAGTATAGGTATCGTGATCGGTTCCCAGGCATATCAAAATGCGACCGATTTATTGCGGAATGCCGATCTTGCCATGTACGAGGCGAAAAAGACAGGTAGATCCTGTTATGCTCTGTTTACCAACGATCTGCATACCCGTACTTTCAAAGTATTGCAACTAGAAGGCGACCTGCGGCAGGCACTGACTCAGCAAGAATTTCAACTCCACTATCAACCGATCGTATCCCTAAAAACAAACAAGCTCATTGGTTTTGAAGCGCTGGTGCGCTGGCAGCATCCAGCGCGAGGGTTTATTCCGCCCAACGAGTTTATCGCACTGGCAGAAGAGACCGGCTTCATCATTCCATTAGGGGAATGGGTACTGCATGAAGCCTGTCGTCAAATGCATGCATGGCACCATGCATTTCCAACTCGGGCAGATTTGCTCGTTAGCGTTAACCTTTCTGGCAAGCAATTGCGCGATCCGAGGTTGATTGAATGTATCGATCGCGTGCTGGCAGCAACAGGACTGGATGGCAGGTTCTTAAAACTAGAACTCACCGAGAGCATGCTGGTTGACGATGTAGAAATGGTGCTCCAGACGTTAGAAAACATCTGTGACAGAAATATTCAACTCAGCATTGATGACTTTGGCACGGGATATTCCTCATTAAGCTATTTACCCAGATTCCCAATTGACACACTCAAAATAGATCGCTCCTTTGTCAGTCGGATGGCGGACGATTCTGAAAATCTAGAGATCGTGCGAGCGATCGCCTCGCTGGCTCAAAGCATCGAAATGGATGTCATTGCGGAAGGGATTGAGACCGTCGAGCAGTTAGAGCAATTGAGAATGCTGGGCTGTGGATTTGGACAGGGATATCTTTTCTCTCGTCCTTTAGATAGTCAGGCCGCCGAGCAACAAATCTTGGGAACCGCTCGGTTTGCGATCGCTAGTTAGATCGTAGAGAGCACCAGGTTGCGCGACAGCGAAAAGTTTTAGATACCTGATAGGGCAAGCGTTCCCTGCGTGGGAAAGAGGTCGGCAAAGAATGTAGAAACGATCGCATTGGATTCTACCTGGAGATAATCGATTACTGGGATGGGACTATCATCGTGACGGCTGAGTACGCCGAAGCCCGTGCGCTCGCGTCTGAACCTCAGTACGAGCGGATCGTTAGGTAGTAGCGGTTTGCGCAGCCACTCATCTAAGCTTTTAGAGCGATCCATGCGTTCGGTCATGGCACTGATAATTTGCAAATCCTCTTTACCTGGCAGCCTGCGGTTTGCCATTGCCCATGCTTGTTTCAGCAAATCCGATCGGCGATCGCTTTTGAACCAGGCGGCGATCGCCATTGCCCCTGGTGTGCTCGGTCGATCGATTGCGGTCTGAATATTTGCCTGTTTGGATTCCAGCGCATCTGCCAGGATTTGCGCCGTAGGATTGCCTGCCTTTCGCATGCGCTCTAGTGCCCCCGGTCTGCCCAGCCACCAGTCTATTACCGCACGAGTATGTTGTAGTTGAGCAAACAGATCGCTGTTCTGAGGTGTAGTTTTGAGCAATCGATCGTAAAGAGTATCTAGTTTTTGCACGGATTGGGAAGCAATGCTGCGCTCCCTCAGAGCGGTTAAAGCTGATGGTAAGTTGTTAAATATTTTCACGGTTTCCTTTAAAATGCTGCTCTGGGAATTAGCCAGGTTCCAAATCGGACTGGTAATAAATATGGGGTCGTTGAGCCATTCCCGCGCGATCGCGTCGGTACCAGTATCCTTACCCTGCCTCAACAGGCTTAACCCCAAACCATAAAAGAGTCCTCGCTTCGCAGGTACGAGTTCTAGAGCGCTCCGAAAGAATTTCTCTGCCTCCTTGGGACTGTCATTACTTAAACTGAGCCATGCGGCGCTGTTATAGCCAAATTCTTGATAGGGATTGACTTTAATTCCCTTTTGCAGCCATTCTAAACCTTCGCGCTTTAGTTGGTTTCTGAATTCGAGATCGGGATATACCCCTGAGAGATTGCCCAGATTCCATCCCAGTTGATAGGGATAGTAAGGCTCCCAACTAGCAAGTTCGTGGGCGCGTTGCAGATTTTGCTTAAATTTCTGCAAATCCTCTTTAGATCTGTCTAGATCGCCGTTTCTGGCATCAAATTCAATGTCGCCTAAGAAATTAAAACCGACGCTCGCAAAATGCCACGCTGCATCCACCGGGACGATCCAAACGATCGCAGCCATAAAGAGTACTGTCATCGTCCCAGCTAGCCACCGTCTTGGTTGTGGATAGTCACCTAGAATGACGCGCTCTTTGCGATCGCCGTGAATTTGACCGATGTAAGCAAAACTAGCAGTGAAAATTACTAAGCTGCCACTAATCGCAAATACATCGAGTTGATAGTCGGTAATGGCCTGGACGGCATAGGCCAACAGCCCGCCAAACAGGGCATAGGTAATTATCTGCTGCTGTCGATCGCTCCTCCAGGTGGAAGAGAAATGCAATCGCACAAATAATCCCAGGATGGCAAAGATAGCGATCGCGGCGGCCAACGCGCCCAAGCTACCCAATTCCGCCCAAATTTGCACGGGCGTGCTGTGCAATTGGAACATCATCTCTGCCTCACGACCTGCCCAGTCAGGACGATAGCGCTGATAAAACAAAGCAGCAGAGCCAGGGCCAGCCCCAAACGCTATGTTATCTAAACCAATTTGCCTGCCGGTATAAGCGGCAATTATGCGATAGAGAAGTTCGTTGCTACCCCGCCCTGACAGTAGAGCGCTAACCAGAGATTGCAGGCGATTGTTAAAGGCAATTAGTATGACTGTAACGGCGATCGCACCCATACCCCCCAATAAAACCTGAAGACGTGCTTTGCTGCGCAGCAACAACACCAAAATGCCAAATACCAATAAGACGGAAATGCCTAAGAAGCCTCCCCGCGAACTGGTTGTATAAAGAGCGATACATCCCAAGCCTACTCCAACACCCCAGATTGTCCGTCGGCGGGGCTGCGCGATCGCCAGCCCAATTAATAGTGGAATTGCCAGCATGAGAAAGCCCGCAACATAGTTTTGATGGCCTATTGGTGCCCAGTTGCGCGATTCAATATCCGAAAAATCAAAGTTGAGATTGATGCCGAGCGAACGCAATTGGCTTAGTTGGGATAGGTTGGGAGCTAAAGTATTGACGATCCATAGGACTAAGCTTTCGACAATAAAAACTAAACTCAGACCGCCTTGAAATGAAAGCAGCCAGTTCAAACTACCTGTTTGGTGTAAATAATTATGCGTGGCATAGATGGCGGCAATTAAGGCAAAGCCAATGCAACTGTTCCATGTGGCCTGGGCGGGAAACTGAGCAAAAATCGCGGACAAACAGAGGGCGATAAATAGCAGAGAGATCGCCCAATCTAGCTTATTTCCCAATAACCAAAAGGGCGGTTGTCTGCGCCACAAGCGCAATAGAGCCACCAGTGCCAAACAAAATAGTCCTGTCTGCCAAATCAGTACCCACGGCCAAACAATCGCCTGCGTGCTACTAGCAGGGAGCAATACAAAGATCGCATAGATCAGTACGCCCAGACCCCCTAATAATCTGCCAGATCCCATATAATTCGCCTATGATATCGTCACTCAATATACGCGATCGCGTGACAAATAGCGTCATTAATAATTCACTTTAAGCCAACTCTGGACTTCCTGGCGGAATTCCTTTCTTGCCTCGCTCATCAGTATTTCATTACCGCGATCGAGCACTCGCGAAATCCCTTCTAAAACTGGTAGGTTTGGGAAGATGAGGCTGTGCAAAGACTCGACATAACGATCTTCTACCAATATGAAAATTGCTAATTTACCGTCCCGATATCGCCAAATTTCTGGAACTCCCAGTGCCTCATAAGCACTTATTTGGGTCGGAGAGGTTAGATCGACTTCGATCGCCAAATCTGGTGGTGGATCGACTGTCAGATCTAACCGTTTTTTGCCAATCATGGCCTCACTGTTTTGAATATAAAAGCAATCGTCAGGCTCAATACCTGCTTTCATGCTTTGCTTTTTGAAGGTGGAAGAACCCAATGACTCCCAGGGCAAATCCAGTTCTTCCAGCAGCACTACCAACAAGTGGCTAATCAGTGCTTTAACGCGTTCGTGTTCTGGTAATGGCATCCGGATCTCTAAATCTCCATCAAAGTAGGCAATGCGGGTAGCCCTTTTTTCCCCCAATTCGAGTAGAACTTGCTCGAATTCCTGCCAATCAAGATCGTGCAGGTAGATCCTCTGCCCAGGCACAATTTCTATACGGTTTAGGGATATTGACGCAATCATCTCTTTGAGCAAACTTTAAAAAGATTATAGCGGAATGGCACTGAAATATAGCCACACCCCCCTGTCCTAACAGATCTGTCTATGCCTATAAATGAAATCTCAATTATATCTACTCTTTACGTTTGAAGCGGTCGATCTCAGATTGCAATTCCTCAATTTGTCGGCGTAGGGCTTCTGCTTCGTCGCTTTGAGATTTAGCCTTTGTCTCGGGCGATTCTGGTTCTACGTTAATCGCGCCCTCGCTATCCGATCGCTTGTAGTTACCCAAACGAATTTGACGATATTCTTCAGAACCGGCCCAGTCGCGGATGTAGTGCAGGCGATCGACGGGGAAGGGATGGCTGAGCATGGAATTGGGATTGCCCGTGCCGTTATACAGCAGGAATTTGTAGATTTGGTTCAAGTTATCTTTATCGAGTTCTTGATAGGCTTCGGACTGGCGGCTAAACTCGGACATGCTAATTTCGTGGGCATAGGCTTTACTGCCGCCTGAAACTTGCATCATCGTATGCTGCACGATATCGAGATCGTCGGTAACCAGAAGTGCGGCTCGATCTGACGACAGCTCGGCTTTGCGCCGCCACTCAAAGAATGCATAAATCAGGCCGCTGCTGACCAGTCCGCCCAAACCGAATGTCACTTCGCTGAGCGCAGATACAACGCTCATCGCCCACATTGCCATCTGAATCAAAATCGTGTGGCCGCATTTGATGTGACCCAACTCATGGGCGATTACCGCCCGAATTTCTGCTTCGTCGAGCAGATCCAGGACACCTGAATTAATCACGATGTAGGGACGATCTTGGCCGAGGGCATAGCTGTTGACGTAGGGATTTTGCGATACGAACAAAGTTGGTTCGGGGTGAACGTCCAGGTCTCGCACGCTTTCGCGAAACAGGCGATAAATGGTGGCATACTGGCGCGGCCCCACCTGAATGCTATTACCCATGTGGTAAATCATCTGGGGACGTTCGTAGAGGAACTCTACAAATTTGCTGGCGAGGAGATCGAAGCCCGGAACGCTGCGTAATGCTTGTTCTGCCTGGCGATCGAGGGGATGACGAAATGCTTCGCTAGATATTCCAGTGTATGTGGGCATGTTAACGCAATTCTCCAAAAGCTCTAAAATTTTGCGATCTTTTCGATCGCTATGTTAACCAAAAAAATTACTAGAGGGCAGACCTTTCTCCTTTTCTCCTTCCTCGAGCAATCGCGACGCTATAGCGGTTTTCAATTGAGAACAGGTTTTATTGACGGGGTCAAGGGGTTCCACATGGCAGTGGCTCTAGCGGGGAACCCCCAAGACCGCCCTGCCTCCCCTTCTTGGGGGCGTTGCCCCCAAACACCCTTCTCGTTTTCATCTGAAAAACGCTATATATTACTAAACAACGATACTCCTAATATCTTAATTAGAGATGCTGTGGTGGATTTGGAGCATCGCTCGGAGTGTTTTTTTGGTACGTCAACAAATCAGCGGCGGACGGTCTCAGCCGATTGATTGAATAACATATTACGCGATCGCTCGATATCGAGTGTCTGGCTTTTGAATGCTTCTGCCTTCTCATAGGCGCGAATCGTAGAGGGACGAGCTTGAATTGATTCAAACCAACGCTTTAGATTTGGGAAATCCGCGAGGTTTTGCCCCTGGCGTTCGTGCGGCACAATCCAGGGATAGGAGGCGATATCAGCGATGGAGTAACTATCGCCTGCGATGAATTCGCGATCGCCGAGTCGTCGATTTAGAACAGCATATAAACGGCTTGTTTCTTTCACGTAGCGATCGATGGCATAGGGGATTTTCTCCGGCGCGTACTGGCTGAAGTGATGATTTTGTCCTGCCATCGGCCCAAGGCCGCCCATCTGCCAAAATAGCCATTGCAGTACCTCAACGCGATCGCGCAAGTTTGCAGGAATTAGCTTCCCAGTTTTTTCTGCCAGGTACAGAAGAATTGCCCCAGACTCGAACACGGAAACCGCCTCGCCACCGTCAATTGGTTCGCGATCGATAATGGCAGGGATGCGATTGTTGGGAGCGATCTTGAGAAAATCAGGCTTGAACTGGTCGCCTGCTCCAATATTAATAGGAAAGATCGTGTAGGGTAATTCTGCTTCCTCCAGGAACATCGTAATTTTATGACCGTTGGGAGTTGTCCAATAGTAAAGTTCGATCATGTTTTATCTTCTCCATTTGTAGAGTTTTTTAGGACTGCGACAATATCTGTAGGGGTAGCGCCCCCGTGTCTACATCGCTGCATCTGGGCAGCCACAAGTGGATTTGATTTTCCCAAAGGTAGCGCCCCCATGCCTGCATCGCTGCATCCGGGCAGCTACGAGCAAATTGGATTGTCCCTACGATAATTGCGATAGCGCCGGATAGTCCGTATATCCTGCTTCACCGCCACCATAAAATGTTGCCTCATCTGGCAAATTCAGAGGTGCGCCCAGACGAAATCTCTCCGGCAAATCCGGGTTAGCAATGTAAGCTTTCCCAAACGCCACCAGATCGGCATCTCCATTCGCGATCGCTGCATTGCCGCTTGCCAAGGTATACCCACCATTAACCATGAGGGTACCTTTGTAAAGCGGTCGGAAGTATTTAGTGGGAATTGGCGTACCTCCGTGCCTGACATCAGCTTCATCCGCTTCTATAAGATGCAGGTAGGCTAGGTTAAAGCGATTCAGCGCTTCCACTAGATAACTAAATGTATCCTTGGGATTAGAATCGCTCATACTATTAAAAGTACTGCTGGGCGAGAGGCGCATACCAACGCGATCGCTTCCCCACACATCAACTAAGGCTTCCGTCACCTCTAAATGCAGGCGAGCGCGATTTTCAATAGAGCCACCGTATTTATCCGCGCGCTTGTTCGTGCCATCTCTGAGAAACTGATCTAACAGATAGCCACTCGCACCATGAATCTCTACACCATCAAACCCCACTTCCAAAGCATTCTTTGCTCCCTGCCGGAATTGGTTGACAATCCCAGAAATTTCCTCAGTTTCCAAAGCGCGAGGGACGATAAATGGCTTCATCCCTTCATAGGTAACTGCTTCACCTTGGGCGGCGATCTCGCTGGGAGCAACGGGTAATGCTCCATCCGGCTGCAGGGATGGATGCGAAATACGCCCCACATGCCCTAGTTGTAGGAAAATTCTGCCACCACGGGCGTGTACGGCATCGGTAACTAGCCGCCACCCTTCGATCTGTGCCTGGGAGTGAATCCCAGGCGTACCAGCATAGCCCATCCCTTGCGGCGAGACCTGCGTCGCCTCCGTAATAATCAGCCCAGCCGACGATCGCTGCTCGTAATAGGTTGCATTCATGACCGTGGGTACGTTACCCGCGCTAGCTCTCATACGAGTGAGAGGTGCCATTACGATGCGGTTAGGTAGATTGTAGGTGCCAATCTGAATCGGTGAGAAAAGATCTAATTTTTTACTCATGACTTTAGCAGTGATTTTGAGAGGAGATCTAAACTAAATATGTTTTTCCAGCACCATAGTGAGGGTTGCTTTAGGCACCGCACCGACGACCATATCAACCTTTTGTCCTTCCTTGAAAATCATGAGAGTAGGAATGCTGCGGATGCCATATTCAAGAGCAACATGAGGGTTCTCGTCCGTGTCGAGCTTGACCACCTTTACTTTCCCGTCATATTGCTCTGCTACTTCTTCCACGGTTGGTAAAACTAACCGACAAGGCCCGCACCAGGGTGCCCAAAAGTCCACTAAAACCGGCAGATCGCTGTGCAATACTTCTTGCTGAAATGTAGAATCCGTAATCTGGGTAACAACCGACATGTCTAACCTCCTGGTTGGTTAGTTTAATTGTTCGACATTCTCGAATAATTAAACTATAATGCAAGATATGAGATAATGCAAGGCCATGAGGCTTCTATATCATCCCGATCGCAAAGATATTTCCTTAGCAGGGGTTCTCTATGCTTTAGGCGATCCCGTGCGTCTGGAAATTGTAAAGCGCCTGTCAACAAGTGGCGAGCTGCCATGCTGCGCGCTAGATTGCGCGATCGCCGATAACACTAGCATCAGTCCCAAACCGATCGCCAAATCTACGATGTCGCATCATTTTAAGATTTTGCGCGAATCTGGCGTGGTGTATTCGCGCAAGGAAGGCACGCAACTAATTAATTCTCTGCGCCGCAGCGATCTTGATGCACTTTTCCCTGGGTTGCTTAATGCTGTATTGCAATCTGCCTGTGAAGATCCAGTTTGTATGCAAACATAAATACCATAACCCGTACAGATTGTAGATATCTACTCTTCTATTGCAAATTAAAAATGGCTTTAGATTTCTCAAAAGGATGCGTTAATTTCCGAGATATAGGAGAATGTGTTAACATAATATCCTCTCGATCTCTACTACCCATAGGTAAGCTGTTTCGTGGTGGCAAGCTCGATTTTATTACTTCAGCAGCACAGATATACAATCCGAGCACAATTATTAACCTGCGAAAGAGTAAGGATATTCAAACATTTGGGGCATATGTTTTTGATTTCCCGATCTCAAATAACTATGAGAAATATGAAACTAGCAATCGCCAAGTGCGGATATGGCTAAATAAAGTAATCAAGGTCTTTGAGGATGAATATTTAGCATATCCAGTGTTGATACATTGTACATCTGGCAAAGATCGGACAGGAGTTGTAGTTGCTACCCTATTGAAGATATTAGAGATTCCAGATGAAGTAATTGTTGATGAGTATTTGTTAAGTGAAGGAGAGGTCAGATTTGAATGGATCGAGCAAGCGATCGCAGGTATCGGCAATCCAGAGTGCTATTTCAATCGATTAAACGTAGAGAAGGTAAGGAGAAATATCTCTAATCTATGACTGATATTGAATTTATATCAAATCCCGATCTGTTACCCCCTGTTCTCACAGTCTGCGCAGGCAGACTTTGCTCGTGTAGCCCCGACTTCTAGTCGCCAGGCAATACAGGGATAATTCGTACAGATTTAGTATTACTCCCAGTTAAATCTCTGTAGTTCCACTACGAGTTTCTTCCAATGGAACAACATCATGGAAGTAGTTATAGTCAACATAGCGATGACTGTCATCAGATGTGTGAGTAATTACATCCACAAAGCGGTGGCTCCATAGGATATCGCTAGCGTGATACATGTGGCGGGCATGCACGGTTTGGGCAACTGTTTCATCCAGACCGCTTAAGGAAACCACTAACATAGCTGCTGTTTGCTTTAGAGACTCAGCCGTCATGCCATACAGAGGACTGTGGCGATCGATTGGGTGCATTGCTTGCCAAGTTAAGGCAAAGCTAGGAGTCTGGTGTCGCAATAGCTTGAGATCGTGGATGCGACGAATATAATGCCCTTCCGCTGTCATTTCATCGCGCAATAAGTACACCCGCAACTGGGCTTCCAGGATTTGATTGCGACGTTGATTCGCAGCTCGAAAAGTCAAAGTAGGACTGCCTTCGTGCGGTGCTACTACTGCCACTCGACTAAACAGTACCCGCGCCGTAGGACGCGAAAATCGCGCAAATGCCAGACCCGTCGTTACCGCAATTCCGATCAGACCGACGATCGCTTCGATCGCGACGATGATATTGGCATAGACGGTTTTAGGATACATAAATCCATAACCGATGGAAGCAAATGTCTGGACGCTAAAAAAGAAAGCATCTGGGAAAGAGCCAGGTTGAGCGTTGGCAATATTATCTCCTCCGACCAAATAAGCCAGGGCGAATAGAGCATTAACTAGCAAGTATTCCAGCACGACGATCGCTAGAAAACCCAACCAGGGAACCGTCAGCATTAAGTGATAGGGTTCCCGCCAATAGTAATACCAGACATTCATGCCAACAATTTCAAATTTACCGTCGCGGAGCATAATGCGAATGCGCGGTAACCGTCGTTGGCGTTGGTTTCTAGATTGATTTTGGGGTCGGAATTGCATGTGGGCTTTGCAAAGTTCGGTTTGCACGAATGTGAGCTTTTGCTGGCACCAGAGTACAACATCTACAATGGGGAGTGTACAGCTTATTTTTTAACAATCGCGGTAAAACTCATGGCGTTATTCGGATTTGGTAAAAAGCTCACAATGCCTGCACCTGAAGAGGCATTACCAGGACGGACTGCATCTATGCCCGTGCCGCCAGCGCATTACGTCAACCACAATCCCCTCAAGCCTCCCTTTCCAGAGGGCATGCAAACTGCGATGTTTGGTATGGGTTGTTTCTGGGGCGCAGAGCGCAAATTTTGGCAGCAGGAAGGTGTCTTTGTCACTGCTGTCGGCTATGCGGCAGGTAACACCCCCAACCCCACCTACGAAGAGGTTTGTAGTGGCATGACCGGGCACAATGAAGTTGTATTTGTTGTCTTCGATCCGAGCATGGTGAGCTACGAAACCTTACTCAAGATTTTCTGGGAAAATCACAATCCGACCCAAGGTATGCGTCAGGGCAACGACACTGGCACCCAATACCGTTCTGGTATTTATACGTATTCCGACAGCCAAAAGCAATTGGCCGAGTCCAGCCGCGATCGCTACCAGGAAGCTCTCAGCGCCAAAGGTTATGGCAAAATTACCACCGAGATCCTGGATGCGCCAGAGTTTTACTATGCCGAAGGCTATCACCAGCAATATCTAGCTAAAAATCCCAATGGATATTGCGGTTTAGGTGGATGCAATGTCAGTTTACCTGTCATGGCAGAAGCTTAAAGCGATTTCCAGTAAAAACTCGCGATCGACTGTAGGGTGGGCAATGCCCACCTTATATCCAGGTTGACTCTATCATTGGAACATTCGGTATAGCGGTTTTCAGATGAAAACCGCTATATCAGTCTTTTTAAACAGTTTCTAATCATTGGGTATCATACACTCTCACGCGTTCCTCACAATAATTTGCTAGCATAAAAGTAAGGAGAAAATTTCGCAGATCGCTACAGGTAGCGCTTTCAGTGCTTTCAAATTCTGTCGATAGTGTATAAGCAATCTTAATAACACTATGTGTGGGTGGTATCTGAAGTGAAAACGCTATATGTGAAGGATATGCGAAGGGTGGGAATTTATCTTCTAGATGGAGGGGCATATGAAGAGTGTATATTTACCGATTTTTATTTCACTTTTGGTTGCAATTTCTACCCCGTTGACCGCGATGGCTCAATCGCGATCGGAATCAAGACCTGACAAATGCGAGTATCTGCAAAATGGGGAATATATTTGCAGTTTCAGAGGTGCAGACACAGGGGAGACAGTGATTTCTGCGTTTCCCAACTCAATTAGGCGACAAGGAAGGCAAGGAGCAGTTAATTTTGACTACATGACTTCTAGCAGGCTTATTAGAAATCAAGCTCAGGTTAATTGTCACGAGTCATTGGATCGCTGGCATCGGTTTGCTGATGAATACCGGGCTGAACTCGTGGATGTGACTACTTATGCGTCACATAAGATGTTGAACTATGTCTGCGAGCAAGCTGGTCATTCTGTTGAGGAACAGATTAATCGGTAGATAATGGTAGAAACATCACCATCATCGTCTCTAGCGATCGACTGTAGGGTGGGCAATGCCCACCTTATATCTGAAAGTATCGGCTACACAAACAAAGTCTGCCTGCGCAGACTTCAAGAAAAGGGGTTAACAAATCGGGATTTGATATTACAAATTGCGCCCCTGAGGCTATAGACTATGCGATGAGGTAGTTCATTTGATTCCGAGCGAGTTGCAGCTATGAATTTTTGGCAAAAAATCTCTGTAGGAGTTCTATTTACCATTGGGTTCATGTTCCTAACGGTTACTACTGCGTCAGTCCTGAAACCAAATCAAACAGAAAAGGATCGCAGTACAGCTCTAGGAGGATTGTTATTGGGGGTTCCACCTACATCAGCCGGGATCTGGATGATTTTGGATGCGCGCAGACAAGCCAGGGTGAAGCAAAAACATAGCTTGTTGCAGGTTGAATCAACCTTTTTGCAGATGCTCAAGGCAAATGCAGGTAGCATAGCGACAATTGATTTTGCCTTAGAAGCAAAACTTCCGCTAGCGGAGGCACGGCAATATTTAGATCGAAAAGCACGGGAGTTAAATGCCGATTTTGATGTGAGCGAAAATGGTGGAGTTAAATATCGATTTCCATTATCATAAACATGTTGATAAAATCTCAGCGATACTGAATTTTAAGTCTGGGAAGATACTAGACTCAATTTGTTGGCTTCCCACAAACGCGGTTTCTTCGTACAGCCCCTCTTCTAGTATCAGTACGGTTATCTTAGATTGAACGGGATCGATAATCCAATATTCAGGAATTCCGCGAGTAGCATACTCAGAGCGCTTGTAACGATAATCTCGTGCTGGATCGTCTGGGCTAACAATTTCCACGACCAGGAGTGGCGGCACTTGTAATACCACCGATGACATTGTCTTAATGGCTTCCGTTTGCTCTTCTGAGAGAACTACCAGATCGGGAATGCGGGATCTGCTTTCCGCTGTGCGAACTCCTACATTACTTGGCATTACCGTCCATTTCAAACCCAACCTGGTAATTTCGCGATCGAGTAGCTTAAACAGAAACACCAGGATTAGGGCGTGCATACCACTGGCAGTCGGCATTAAAACAAGCTCCCCGTCAACAAGCTCATAGCGGTTATCCGTACCGTCATTGTATTGCAGATATTCCTCAAAGGTTAGTTTTAGCTTGGCTGTTGCGGTCACGATCGCCAATCTCCCACTCTTATATTGTGCGCTTCCTTCCTATGATAGGCGATCGCAAGTCGATCGTGGTTTCCAGCTTACAACCTGGCGATCGCGGTTGCATCATACGGAATTGGAGGATTTAGAAGGCATAGATCGCCCCTGCAAGGTTGCTAATTGCTCCTGTAATTGCTCCGGTGATGTTGCTGGTTCCAGACAGGCAAATCCTTGACAGACGATCGCTAACACATCTTTTGGTAAGTCGATATCGATTTGGAATACTACAAACGGTAGATATTGTTGCTTCAGTTGTTGGTATTGCGCCACTGTTGTACGCACCAAAGTACGATTTGTCAGCCACGCCGCCGCACTCAGCAAGCTAGGACAGGCAACTGGACTGTTGCTAATTACTTGTCCAAAACTATGCAAAGCCGCTTCAGCTTTTTCCAGATATTCCGAGCGATCGCTCAATAAGCTTAATCTAATTAAATTGGCGATCGCGATGCCATTCGCCGATGGAGTCGCATTATCCTGATAACTTTTCTCTCTTACCAGGAGATATTCGCTGCTATCGACAGCGGTATTGAAATAACCTCCACTGGTCTCATCCCAAAAGGCGCGATCGAATTCCGATTGAATCTCCAAAGCCTTGTTGAGATATATGTCAGCCAGGTTATCTTCGGTATAGATATCCATATCCAAACAGGCTTGTTGCAGATCGAGTAATGCCTTAATCAAGAGCGCGTAATCCTCCGATTGCGCTACTACCGAAGGATTGCCATCGTAACTGACACGATAGAGTCGTTTGCCTTCATAGGCTTTGCTATTACCCACCCACTGATTCTGCAAAATAAAGTCGGTGGCAGCGATCGCTAACTGGCGATCGGATTCAGCCCCAAATACCTGATAGGTTCTGGCTAAGCCAGAGATCGTCAGAGCGTTCCAGGCAACGATCATCTTGGTATCGGTTACGGGCGGCACTCGTCCCGGCCAATTAATAGCTTTTACCTGTTCGGAACTGCGCGCCGGGGGGAAAGCATCGGTCGGCAGCGAATACTCGCCGTAGCGCTTGCGGAATAACTTATTTAAGCTGGCTTCGGTAATGCTAGACAAACTGCCAAGGTGGCGGCGTTTGAGTACGTTTTGTCCTTCAAAATTGCCATTGGGGGTGACGGTGAATTCTTGAGCTAATTGCGATAGCTCTGCTTCTGTCAACAATTTCTTGAGTTCGTTGTAACTCCATACCCAAAACTTACCCTCTTTACCTTCACTATCAGCATCTTGGGAGGCGTAGAAATAACCCTCTTGGGTGAGCATTTCCCGCCTCAGCCAGAGTACGGTTTGGGCGATCGCGCTTTCTAGAGCCGGTTCGTGCAAGCCGGAAGACCATAGATTAGACAGAAATTCCATAATCTGGCCGTTGTCGTACAGCATCTTCTCGAAATGCGGCACCGTCCAGGTAGGATCGACGGTGTAGCGGTGCCAGCCCCCCGCGACGCGATCGTAGATGCCTCCCAGACATAAATCTATGCCTCTTTGCTCTGCCCGCTCTTGGAAATCTGGCTGTAAATCTGGCTGTAACTGATGGCAACGGAGAACCAGATCTGCGTAGGGGATCATTGGGAAACAGGTACCAGTTTCGCGATTGACTAGTACTTGAGCGCACTTAACCAGACCCGCAGTTAGTGTGTGGGCATCTATGCCTAGGTTACTAGCCGAGTCATCGGCGCTTGCTACCACTTGCGCAACCAGGTTGAGGTTATGTACGATTTGTGCCTTGTAATCGGCTAACTCCTGGCGTTTATCTTGATAAATCTGGATAATCGACTGCAATACCCTGAGAAAACCCGGTCTGCCGTAACGCGGCTCGATCGGAAAGTAAGTACCGCCATAGAAGGGCACCAGATCGTCGGGGGTCAAAAATAGGTTAAGCGGCCAGCCACCACTTTCGCCCATAATCTGCACTGCCTGCATATAAATGCTATCGAGATCCGGCCTTTCTTCTCGATCTACCTTAATCGCGATGAAGTGAGCGTTCATATAGTCAGCGATCGGCGTGTCGGAAAAAGCCTCGCCCTCCATCACCGTGCACCAATGGCAGCTAGAGTAGCCAATGGACAGGAAGATGGGTTTATCCTGCGATCGCGCCGCTTCTATGGCCAGATCGCACCACGGCCACCAATCGATCGGATTTTCCGCATGTTTGCGCAGATAAAGGCTTTGAGACTGGGCAAGATGATTGGGCATAATGTATATGATGACGCTCTTAATTTGGATTTTATGATAGAGATCTCTCAGCAGTCAGCTTTCAGCGGTCAGTTTTTTGGCTCTGAAACATACATTTAGCTATTTAATCCGCCATGCCTGTGGCTGCTGAAACTTGTAAATATCGGTAATTAATTGCGCCCATCCATCTGCTAGCGATTCTAGCAAGCGTTCGCCTTTTGCTTTGGTCGCCGTAGTTGGATCGCCCAACACGCCACTGCGCGTTAAATCCTTCATCACCCAGGCAAAGGGGTTAGCACCTTCCATGCTCAATAAACTGTTTTCTGGCAATCCTTGGGGATATTCCGCGATCGCCCGATCCATCCGCACGTACTCGGGCAGCAGCACCAGCATTAAACTGGTCTCCGCATCGCCAGCGTGAATTCCAAATTCCCACTCTTTGGCAGTAATCAGATCTTTGGCAATATTGGGTACCCGCCAGGTAAATAGGGGGAAAACCATCAAGTCTGGATATTTTTGGTGAATATCCCGCGCCACGAACTCTAATATTTGGGGCTGACCGCCGTGGGAATTCATTAAAGCTAATTTGCGAAATCCGGCACTGTAAATACTGTCTGCCAGATCCATTAAAACAGCGGTCAAGGTCTGGGCACCGAGCGCGATCGTGCCAGGAAAACCCCAGTGCTCGTTGGATTTGCCGTAGTAAAGCAGCGGCAAACTATAGGCAGGAATGCTGCGATCGAGTTTTTGCAGAGCTTTACCCAAAACACCCATACTAATTGCCGCATCAACGACTAAGGGTAAATGCGCCCCATGCTGTTCGATCGCCCCCATCGGCTGAATAATTACTACGTTAGACTTATCTGGCAGATTATCGATCTCGTTCCAGGTTAAATAGGGAAAGAAACGCTCGGGTGGAATGAAACTGTGCATCATGGGCGATCGTCCTTTACTTTCCTTTGCCTAAGACGGTAGCCCAAACCATAGACGGTTTCAATGGGATCTTCTGTAGCACCGGCAAGTTTGAGCTTGTGACGCAAACTTTTAACGTGCATTTTCACGGTTTCCTCCCCCGGCGGCTCCTCAAACGACCACAACTGCTCTATAATCGCGCTCCGACTAAACATGCGGTTGCTATTGCGCAGAAATAAACACAGCAAGCTGTATTCTTTAGGTGTGAGATGAACGGGTGTATTTTCATACACTACTTCGCAGGTATTAGGATTAAGCTGTAGCTTACCCCATCGCAATATAGGTGGTAAAGTATCGCTACTGCGTCGCATTAAGGCTCGAATCCTGGCTTCTAGCTCCTTTAACTCAAAAGGCTTGAGCAGGTAATCATCCGCCCCAGCATCCAGGCCCACGATCTTGTCATCCAGGGAACCCCTGGCTGTAAGCATCAATACGGGCATGTGATAGCCCTGTTGGCGCAGCTTTTGACAAAAAGCAATGCCATCTAGTTTGGGTAAAACTACATCCAGTAAGATCAAGTCATAGGCGAACGCTTCCACAAATTCCCAAGCGGTCTGCCCATCGCTAGCCACGTCAACCACATGTTGTTGGTAACTGAGCGCCTCCTTCAAGGTCTCAGAAATTTCATCTTCATCTTCAGCAATCAGGATCCTCATAGGGCTTTAAGGGCAGAAATTCGCATATGGGTGCCGGAATTCGCAAATTTTTGGCAGTTATGACTTTTTGCTTATAGACGGTTTGAACATTGTTGGTACAGCTATGACTAAAAAGCTTAAAACGATTTATACGGAAAGAAACCCTGGCTGCTTCCCACCACACCCCCCTAAATATGGATCGAGATGTTTGCAGCTACATGGTGATATTTATTTTACTGCGATCGAAAGTTTAACCTAGATGGGTAACCTCGTAACTAGAAATCCACAGACCTGGACGGCGAATCCTCTGAGACGGGAAAAGTATTATGAACGAGACGTTGCAAACATTTAAAATCGATCGAGGCATTGGTCAACATAATTCCAATGACTATTTCGCCGTGCTGGGCTTGCCAGTTACCGCTGATGCCTCCCAAATCCGCAAGCGCTACTTGAGTATTGCGAGAAACCTCCATCCCGATGTGTCTGGAGGCTCCCCAGAAGAAAGACACCGCGCCTGCCAATACCTGGCTAAGTTAGTTAGCCCCGCTTACAACATGCTCATGCAGGACAGAGAGCGGCATGAATATTCTGCTCTGCTCAAAGCGATCGCCAAGCGCTTAGTGAAGCGAGAGTTAAAGATGACTCCCAAATCGGAAATTGCCAAAAGATTGCTCCACTCGCCTAGCGAACTACACTACTTAGAGTCTGTAGAGGAGATTGCTAAACTACAGTACAAATCGTTAGACAAAGTTTTAGAATATACAGCCCAGCTTAGCGAGCTAAATTTAATTTACATTATGTATCAGGAAGGATTTCATCCTTCTTTGTTTGAAGCCGCCCAGGGCAGCAGTAATAACCGAGAACCTCATCCAGTTGCATCGCAGGCTCGGCCTTCCACTCGACAACTTTCTGCTCGGGATAGTCAAAAAGGAGATATCTCAGAGCGATCGCCCCAACGAGTGCAAAACCAACTACTGCTGGCGGAGGAATACATTAGTAAAAGTCAATGGAACATGGCTCTGGCGGAATTACGCGCTGCCTTACAGCTAGATCGCGCTAATAGCAAATGTCACGCCTTACTGGGCGTAGTATATCTCAATCAAAAGCTTATGGGTATGGCAAAAGTGAGTTTTCAGCAAGCCTTGAAGCTTAACCCTAGAGAGCCGCTAGCTTTAGCAAATATCGCAAAATGCACGAATGCACCCAGCAATAGCACTAACCTTGATAAGACTAAAAAAGGTAGTGGTTTCTTTGGCTGGTTAGGCGGTTCTTGACCGGCACTTTGGCGCTAAGATAGCGGAGGTACATATGAATCGAGAAGTAAATGGTACATCAGCTACCTACAGGAGCCAGGGATCTCCTGCCACTGGATGTGGTGCAAAAACGATGGATTGAGAGCCGCGTCCAAAAGGTATTTCAAGCTTGGGGATATCAGCGCATCATTACACCTACTTTGGAGCGCTTAGAGACCTTAGTAGCTGGCGGTGCCGTACAGCCAGAAGCAGTAATACAGTTGTTGGGTAATGGTACGGATGTTTTGGGGCTGCGGCCCGAGTTAACCGCCTCGATCGCCCGCGCCTACGCAACCCGACTTGGTAGCGATCGATCTAGTTGCCCGCAACGCCTCTATTACAATGCCAATGTATTTCGTCAGATCCCAGCGGGGGGATATCCGGGTCAGCAGGAATATTACCAAACCGGCGTTGAGTTGCTGGGTGGTGCGGGGTTGCTGGCTGATGGCGAAATCTTACTCTTGTTAGCCGATTGTCTTCAGCAAGTTGAATTGCCGGCATGGAAAATTATCCTTGGCGACGCTGGTCTCACCAGTGGATTGCTTAATTCTTTCCCCGAGCAATACCGCGACAAGATTCGTCATTGCCTTGCCCATCTAGACCGTATCACTTTAGAGAATTTACCTATTTCTGACGAGGCGCGATCGCGAGCCTTAGAACTGCTGGATCTGCGCGGTGCCGCGCCGGATGTATTATCTCGCTTATCGTCTTTGACATGGATTGCTGAGAGTAGCGATCGCTCGACCGAGATTAACCATCTCAAGTCCCTGGTGGAACTATGGCAAACTCACATGCCGCCCGATGCCCTCATTATCGACCTCAGCCTGATTCAGACATTTGATTACTATACGGGTATTGTGTTTGAGGTGGTTAGCGATCGTCGTGTCGTTGCCCAAGGCGGTCGTTACGATCGCCTCTTGGGTATTTATCACCCTCAGGGGGTTTCTTTCCCCAGTATTGGATTTTGTCTCAACCTCGAAGATCTGCAAAAAGTGTTATTGCACAATCTACCGACTCGCGGACACACAAATACCTGTCTAGTAGCGCCGAGCGCAACCAACTTGGTCAATGCTACTTTTAGCCATGCTGCCAGTCTGCGGCAACAATTTCCACAGCAAGCAATCGAGATCGAGCTGGAATTTAGATCGCAGCAGGAAGTACGCGATCGCGCGCGATCGCGAGGCATCCAGCAAATTGCCTGGGTTAAAGGCGAAGACGCGATCGAGATGGAATCTTTACTTTAAAGATTGCACTCAAGCGTGTCGCGGGTTTGCCGCTTAGTTACCGGATTAGTGCCACTAGCATACTGGCACAGTTTTTCGCGCACATTTTTACGCAAGTCGACATCCGTAAAGTCAGCACCCTCGATCTGAGCTTTAGTAAAGTTCGTACCGTAGGCAAATGCTCCTTCTAATAGGGCATTCTTCAGGTTAGTCTCATCCATCCGCGATGTATCGAGCGTGCTGTATCTGAGATCGGCGTTAGTAAAGTCAGCACCAGTCATATTAGCGCCAAAGAAACTGACCCCCTTGAGGTCAGAGCCGATAAACTTAGCATTTCTCAGGTCGGCCTTGTTAAACTGAGATCCTTGTAAAACTTTGCCCGAAAAGTCCGAACCCGCTAGAAATTCCTTGTCATAATCTTCTGCTAGAGTTACAGGACTGCCAAGCGCCAGAACTAGCAGGCAAATTGCGAGCATTGCTCCCAGCCTGTATAGATGTGATTTACAGGTATTTTTAAATAAGTTCATAGCTGTAATGGTATTTATATAATTCTCTGCCCCTATAGTAAATTCATAGCAAATCTACGGTCGATTTTGGCAAGGCAAATTTCAACTAGGCAAGCTGGTAATGCTGGCGAGAATTTAGTAGCCGATCTACTAAAGGAAAACGGCTGGCAAGTGCTTGCCATGCAATGGCACTGCCGCTGGGGCGAGCTAGATATCGTGGCTCGCGATCGCAACTGGTTAATTTTTGTGGAAGTGAAAACAAGGGGCGATCGCAACTGGGATGAGAACGGCTTACTGGCGATTTCATCCCAAAAGCAGAGAAGGCTTTACCTTGCAGCCTCAGAGTTTCTCAAACGACATCCCCAACTGGCGAACCTGGACTGCCGCTTTGACATTGCCCTCGTCCAAAGGAGCGAAACAAGGGATTTGCAAATGCTGAAGCTAAAAGAATACGTCGAGGCAGGTTTCAGCGTAGAAAACACGTAACCAGCCACATAACTATATACATTAAAATCGTGGCAACGCTAGGCGGTACTCCTGGAGCCACCATGAGCCTTACCTGGTTGAGCATCACCCCGCATAGGACAGCCAGAACCAGACCCATCAGAGCTAGCAAGACCGAACGCCCAAACCGATTTTCCTTACGGTTAAGGAAGTAAATGCTCGATAACAGGGAAAGAGCCAACCAGGTAGGCGAGGCGGCTGGTATAAGGAAGTTAAATACACCCAGCCCTGCAAACACCCCCAGAGAAACCAAAACGTCCTGGCGAGAAGGGTTGTCAACCAAACGCGATAACCACGTAGATGCAGATTTTGTAGGGCCAGGCTGCGCCACCGGGGGTACGTTGGCAACTAACCTTTCCGGGAAGCGTATGCGATCTGGCACTTTGATTTTGCCTTCCTGCCTGGCTCTGAGGCGATCCATTAACACGGCATCGTAGGCTGCTTCGATCAGCTCCTGTTGCAGTTCGTCGTCCTCAAACTCGCTTAACATGCGATCGCGCGCGCGTTGCACTTCCTCGAAGGAAGCGTCCTCATCTATTCCTAGTTTTTCATAGGGGGTTGGGTCACTCATCTGCTTTAACTTGTGGCTTTAACTTGTGGCCTAGCACCTTACTATTGTCGGTCGCACTAAGAATTGTGCCTATATTCTAATCCTAAAATTCTAAACTTTTAGTGTTAGAAGCACAAAACAACAAAGCTAGCTATGGCATAGCTATATCAAAATCTATAGATAGGTTACTAACCATAGACAAGCATAGATAACTTATAGCTAATAGTATAGCTTTTTACTGGAGCAGCGTTTTCCTAGCCTAGGACTTAGATTTGAAGAAACGTTGCTTTAACCGCTCTACTAATGTTTTAACCTCTGGTAAGTCAAGTCGCATCACCAGAATCGCAAATACAACCAGTCCTGCTGCTCCGGCCAGACAAACCTGCAAAAGCAGTACCCACAGTCCCCGATCGCCTAAAATGTACTGGCTGCCATTTAATATGCCCCAACTGCTCAACCCAGCGATCGCGCTGATAACTACTAATTGCAGAAGCGGTATGCCCCATTCTCGCCAGGGAAACCCGTACAATTTGCGGTTGAGGTACCACAACAGCACCACCATGGAGATCAGATTAACTAATACGGTAGCAAGCACCAGACCGGGAGCGCCAAATGGCTTGACGAGCAAATAATCCAGCCCCGCATTGATGCCAATATTGACGACACTGATACGAAAGGGCGTGTCTCCATCGCCAAGCGCGTAAAATACCCTGACCAGGACATCCCGCCCCAAGTAGACAAACATGCCAAGACCATAGGCAACCAAAACCGACGCTACTAATTGTGAAGTATCCGATGTAAAGGCATAGCGTTCGTAGACAATCCGCACCAGAGGAAATGCTAAAGCCATCATCAAAGCGCTGAGCGGCAGCATGGTAATAGCAGTTAGCATCATGCCCTGCCGAATGCGTAGCTTTAGCTCCGGCCAGTCATGCGGATCGGCCAAGCGCGAGAACATGGGTAATAGCGGCACCAAAATTACGTTAGAAAAAATTCCCAACGGTGTTTGCACCAGCAAGGTAGCGTAACCTAATGCCGAGGCAGCTTGTGGAATCCCGGAAGCAAAAAACAAATCCGTGTACACGTTGATTTGCATCATGCCAGAGGAAAATGTGGCTGGCACCATGATTTGCACGATCTCTTTGACTCCTGGCTGTCTGAAGTCAAACCGCAGGCGCAGCCCACCCAAACCCGATCGCAATTGCGCGGGCACCTGGACTAACCACTGCAAAAGCGCACCTGCTAGGGTACTGTAGGCCAATACCTGGCCGCCCAGGAGCAAATTTTGGGGCTCGAAGATGCGATCGCGCAAAACTACCGCCATTCCCCCAATGCCAATCAGTACGGTCAAACTCGACAGTAACGGACTGATAGACGGCAACCAAAATTGGTCGGAGGCATTCAGCGCGCCAAAGCCAATCCCAATTAAGCCTGACAGCAGCGCCATCGGTGCCATGATCCGAAACTGCTCGATCGCGATATTTCTGGTTGCGATCCCCTGCGCCGTGTTGCCCAAACCGGGGGCATAGAGGTTAATTAGTGGCTCGGCAAATACAAATAGCAGCACGCTAACTCCCAAAAGCAATATGCCTACTAGCGTGTTTACGGTTTCGAGCAGGGGGGCAGCTTCTTCTGACTTGCGTTTGGACAGCACGCTCACGATCGCACTATGAAAAGGCCCGTTAATCCCACCCAGCAATATCAACAGAAATCCTGGTACGACGTAGGCGTAGTTGTAGGCATCGTAGGCGGGGCCAGCACCAAATGCTGCCGCGATCGCCATCTGCCGCAGTAGACCGAAAACTTTGCTCAGCAATGTTGCTACCGCCACAATGCCAGCAATACTAAGCAGCGATCTACCGACTTTTTTTGTGTTATCAGAAGGTGAATCAGACAAGTTTTTTATCCCAGCAGTAGTCAGTTGAATTTAAGTTTTGGGAGGTGGGGGCAGCCCCCACGCAGAGGTTATACCCCTACATCCCGTTCTAATCGCTATTCGTGTAGCTATACACAACAAAACTCCGACTTAACAAGTAAAGCCGGAGTGAAGATCGTAATTGAAATGACTTGTATTAATTAGTACAGGTTCTCTTCTTGATGAGTCAGAATTTCTAGATCGGACTGGGGATAAGCAACACAGGTCAGGATGTAGCCTGCTTCGATTTGCTCATCATCTAGGAAGGACTGGTCAGACTGATCGACTTCACCCTTGACGACCTTACCTGCGCAGGTAGAGCAAGCGCCAGCACGGCAGGAATAGGGAAGATCTATGCCTTGGGCTTCTGCGACATCAAGAATATACTCATCATCGGGCACTTCGATAGTTGTATCGAGACCTTCAGCTTGATTAATCAGCCTAACTTTGTATGTTGCCATTAATAGTGACCCTCTCAAAAAAAACGCAAGTTCAATCATTGATAAGCAGAATCAACCCACTCTGACTTCGGACGAAGCTGTACTTAAACGTACGAGCATTGAATCTTAAGTCCTACGATCGAGTCTGCGATCGCATCATATCGCTCTTACGAAAAGAAAGCATAGATTAAGCAAAAAAATCTAAAGCCATTGATTAAAGTCCTAACTCAGGTAGCGCGGATTACGCTTGAAAGCTGAAACGCTTATTTGGCAATGGTTTTCACGTTTTAGTCCAGCTTAAAAACCCATGAGTTTTCAATGATTAAATCTTTACTGCTATTGCATTAACTAATCTAATTGCAAAGTATAATCACCTACTCGACTTTCTATATAAAATTTGAATATAAATTAGAGGCAACCCAGAGGAAAGCCGATGGCTAAGGTGCAACCATCGGCTTTCCTTCTATGGTTAGGCTGTCCGCGTGGTTAAGCGGACAATGCTCGCCCTCACTGTGGGGCTTTGTTGAAGTCGCGATCGATTACTTTTGGGTTTCGGAGTAATTGGAGTCAATCAAGGGAAATGCTCTAACGGGATCGGTAGTCAATGCCCCAGGAGAGTCGCGGGCAGGACTAACGGGTGAGGCATTAGGTATATATGGAGTAACTGGTGGAATAGCCTCAATACTAGAATTAATGGGAGTTACTGATGAAGTTGGCAAAGTTCTAGATGACTCTTTAAATGTGAAGGGGTTGGCGATCGTCGGCACCAAAGACTCGCCTGGAGATGTCCTGAGCCGATCCGCATCGCCAGCATGAGGTTTAACAGGCGATACTTCCACGGGATCGGCATTACCCTGAGCCAAAACATCAAAGCTCTGTTGTAGTCCTAGTGGAATTGTCGTACCGCATGCAACTCCCAGGATATAGATTAGCGCTATTTTATCGATCGCTTTAGCAGAAGTCCTCATTGCCCCAACCCTCCATGCTTATGTATTCAATACAAGTTAATAGGAATTATGCAGAGATGCCATAGGTAGGGTGCATTGCCCACCTATTAATGATGCTTAGTGCCTGTAGTGTAGCACTGGTTTTCAGAACCGCAAGAAAACTTATACCAATTTAAATTGTTGAATTACAGATGGGGGTGGGGTGCCTCCCACGAAAGGCTTCTACCCAAATTGGTATTAGTTGAAGTTTAGGTTTTTAAACAGATCGGGTGGCAAATTTGGCAGGATAAGCGTGACAAAGTAATAGACGAGTGGTGCCGTGAACACGTAGCTATCAGCACGATCCAAGATGCCGCCATGACCAGGGATCAGTTGACCCGAATCCTTTACACCCGCATCCCTTTTCATCATCGACTCTGTTAGATCGCCGAGTAAACTCGCAACCCCAATTAATAAGCCCAATGTTACTCCAGTGACGGGCCACAGATGCCAACCCATCCGCCAGGCTCCGATCGTGGCAACGGATACACAACTAAAAAGACCGAATATTGCCCCTTCCACTGTCTTTTTAGGACTGATATCAGACAGGCGCGTGCGCCCGACTAGCTTACCCATGGAATAAGAAGCAATATCGGAAGCCCAAATACAGCCGAATGCCAATAGGACGTAAATCCCGCCCTGACTGAGCATAAACCAGGATAAATCGCCATGACCTAGCTCTCGCAGCCTGATCCAATAACTAGGTAAGTAACCGCCATAAAACAACCCCAAGATAGATGCAGAAATATCGGCGATTGAGGCAAATCTCGGTTGGAATAACAGGTAAAAACAAATAAACGTACCGGCAATTGGGACAACAGCATCTGCTATTTCTACCTTCATCAATGAAATTAGCAAAAGTACTTGACTGACTGCCATAGTCATCTTGGCAGCCGGGATCATGCCTTTGGCTCTAACTAATTCAAAATATTCTTGCTGTCCTAAGTAAATCAATAAGGCTAGACCGATGGTAAAGGCCCATCCTCCCAACGCGATCGCTGCTAATGCAAGGGGTATAGCAACAATAGCGCTAATTATGCGAGTCCAAGGCATGAAAACTTCAATATCCTTCTAATTCCTGAGTAGGAAGCGATCGATCTCTTATTAGTGCTAAAGTGTAGTTCATTTGCTACATAAAAGCCGATACAACCTGCTGACACAATCTATAGTATGTCCTCTCCAGGTCACACGAAAAGTTACTATGCCATACTTGGACTAACTCCGTGGGCAAATGAACGTCAAATTCGCCAAGCTTATCGCGAGTTAAGCAAACTCTACCACCCCGACACTACGAAGTTACCCAAAGCGGAAGCTATCAATAAGTTCCGAGAGCTTAATGATGCCTATGCCACCCTCAGTAACCCAGAACGGCGCAGCGCCTACGATCGCAGTATCCATTTTTCCCGCCTGAAGGTGTTTCAAGAGCAAACAGCCGCCGATCCCCTCCACCCCAATTCCATCTACGCTGATGACGATATCCCCAGCGAACGCCCGCTTTCTAGTGGCGAACTATTTGCTTTGTTCCTATTGTTTTTAACCTTCATTATCTGTCTGGTAGTTGTAGTATTAATTGGTCTCGTACGAGGCGATCGCCTTCTGCCAGACTCGTTAACCTTAAACTTAAAGAATTTCAGTATTTTGTTTCTTCCCCATAGTTGGGGCGTTCTTTTCTCTACACTCATAACTCATATAGCCTGAACCTATGCGTTTGCCATCGCCCGATACCCCACTGTACAATCACCCCCTACCTCTGATTGAGTCCTGGTTGCAAACCCAGGGTTGCACGCAAGATAAAGCGAATGCGTCTAGCTGGTACGTGCGTCGTAACGGTTGGGAAGCAGAAATTTGGATGGATATTGAGGAAATTAGGGTACGCTACATTAATGCGATCGCTGGGAATAAAGACATTCAAAGGGTTTTTCCCTACTCCCTCAGCCGTCAGGATATTGAAGATGCAATCTTTACTGGACCATAACCAATTTTTAACTAATGGTGCTATAGTCATTGAACTAGGCAAAAGTACATGGCAGTAGCTCTCGATGCTCTATCTTCAATGCAATCGCCAAGATCGCTGCAAAATTGCCAAAGCATTATGGAAGTTACGATCGGGTTTTCTAGATGTGCAGCTCAATTAAGCAAAAGTTAGCAAGCACGATCGAACAGAATTCCGGAAAAACAAATATAAGGGTGTACAACTATGTATCGTTTAGCATTTAGGAGGCGAATTGAGTAAATCTTACAGGGTAGCTATATTAGGTGCTACTGGTGCAGTTGGTACGGAATTAATGGCACTGCTACAGGAGCGGAAGTTTCCACTGAACGAACTTAAGTTACTTGCTTCAGAAAATTCTGCTGGCAAGCAGGTGCAGTTTGGAGATCGCCTGTTGACGGTCGAGACCGTGCAAGCAAGTTCGTTTGACAATGTAGATCTGGTTCTGGCATCGGCGGGTGGTTCCATTTCCAAACAATGGGCACCCATCGCAGCTAAAGCAGGAGCGGTTGTTATTGATAACTCCAGTGCCTTTCGGATGCGATCGGACGTACCGTTAGTCGTGCCAGAGGTCAATCCTGATGCCGCGCGCGCTCATCAGGGCATCATTGCTAATCCCAACTGCACGACTATTTTGATGAATCTAGCCGTCTGGCCTTTGCATAAGGTTAAGCCAGTGAAAAGAATTGTAGCGGCGACATATCAATCAGCTAGCGGCGCGGGAGCGCGAGCTATGGAAGAAGTCAAACTACAATCGCAAGCAATCCTAAATCGCGAGCCACCAGAAGCGAAAGTTTTGCCCTACCCTCTAGCGTTTAATCTCTTTTTGCACAATTCGCCGATGACGGCAAATAGCTACTGCGAAGAAGAGATGAAGATGGTGAATGAAACTCGCAAGATTTTTAACGAACCGGAGCTGAGAGTTACGGCTACTTGCGTGCGCGTGCCAGTTCTGCGCGCTCATTCCGAGGCAATTAATCTGGAATTTGATACCCCCTTCGATCCGGAATCAGCCCGCCAAATTTTGAGCCAAGCGCCGGGCGTGAAACTGGTTGAAGATTTTACTCAAAACTATTTCCCCATGCCCATTGAGGCTAGTGGCAAGGATGAAGTTCTCGTCGGTCGGATTCGCCAGGATATTTCCCATCCTAACGGGCTGGATTTGTGGTTGTGCGGCGACCAGATCCGTAAAGGAGCGGCACTAAATGCCATTCAAATCGCAGAACTATTAATCGAGCAAAACCTGATTTAACCCTTATGGGAATTACTTACGTGAATGCTGAAGTCCAGATCCCCCCTAGCCCCCCTTAAAAAGCAAGGAATCTTGCAAGTTGCCCCAAAGAGAGGGTTGGTGGATCTGTTGTGTGTAAGTTCTGATGTATCTTTGCTTTTTATTGCCTAACTGTTTATGGGTGGAATTGACTTTGGTAGCTTATTGACCGCTATGGTAACGCCTTTCAGTTTAGAAGGCGAGGTTGACTATGTCAAAGCCGAGCAACTTGCCATGCATTTAGTCGATCGCGGCACTGATACGCTGGTTGTCTGCGGTACTACGGGCGAGTCTCCTACACTGAGCTGGGATGAAGAATACAAACTCTTTCAGGTAGTCAAGCAAGCTGTAGCAGGTAAGGCGAAAATTGTGGCTGGAACTGGCTCGAATTCCACCTCTGAAGCGATCTCCGCCACCCAAAAAGCCGCTTATCTCGGACTGGATGGCACGTTGCAAGTAACGCCCTACTACAACAAGCCCCCGCAAGAAGGTCTGTACCAGCACTTCGCCGCGATCGCCCATGCCGCCCCAGAACTACCCATAATTTTGTATAATATCCCTGGTAGGACTGGTTGTAAGCTGGAACCAACAACAGTCGCGAGGCTGGCTGAAATTCCCAATATTGTAGCAATTAAAGAAGCTACCGGCGATTTGGATCAAGCCAGTCAAATCCGAGCTACTACCCCCAGCGATTTTGCTATTTATTCTGGCGATGATTCATTGACCCTGCCACTCATGGCTGTTGGTGCGAAGGGAGTCGTTAGCGTGGCATCGCACCTGGTTGGTTCTCAACTAAAGGCAACGATCGCTGCCTTTAATGAAGGTAACGTCCAGTTGGCAACCCAGTTACACATTCAACTCTTTCCCCTGTTTAAAGCTTTATTTCTCACTACCAACCCAATTCCAGTGAAGTTGGCGCTGAAGATAGTTGGTCTGGATACGGGTGTAGTGCGATCGCCATTGGTGCAAGGCACCCCCGAACTTGAAGCGAAGTTGCGATCGGTTATGAGCAGTTTGGGTATTATCTAATGAACTATTGAGAGTAATTTTTAGTCATTTATTTATCCTGCGATCTATTGCCGCTGTAAAAAAGCCATTGCCGTACGGGCAGAGAGGGTGAGGGCGCAAGTTTAAAGTTTTTTAGATTTTCAGTTTCTCAGTTTTTCAGGTTTCCATTTCATTTGTCGTTTATATAGAAAGCCAAGTCAGAACATATGTCAAAAACTTCTAACGCTCCCGCACTCAAGATTATTCCTCTGGGTGGTTTGAAAGAAATTGGGAAAAATACGTGGGTGTTTGAGATTAACGATGAGATTATGCTCCTTGATGGTGGGCTGTCGTTCCCAGAAGATGGCATGCATGGGGTGAATATCGTGCTGCCGGACATGACCTATCTGCGGCAAAATCGCCATAAGATTAAAGGCATGATCGTTACCCACGGACATGAAGACCATATCGGCGCGATCGCTTTTCACCTGAAGCAATTCGACATACCAGTTATCTACGGCCCTCGCCTGGCGATGGCTCTGTTAGAGGACAAATTGCGCGAAGCGGGCGTACTGAATCGTACGGAATTGCGCCGCGTTGGCCCGCGCGATATGGTGCGGGTGGGGAATAGCTTCTTTGTGGAATTTATTCGCAACACTCACTCGATCGCCGATAGTTTTACCGTAGCGATCAACAGCCCGGCAGGGTTAGTGATCCATTCCGGCGATTTCAAAATAGACCACACACCTGTTGATGGCGAATTCTTTGACTTCCAACGCCTCGCCGAACATGGCGAAAAAGGAGTGCTCTGCCTGATCAGCGACTCCACCAATGCCGAAATACCTGGAGTTACGCCATCAGAGCGAGCAGTCTACCCCAACCTCGAACGCGCATTTGCCTCCGCCAAGGGCAGAGTAATTGTGACCACGTTTGCTTCGTCAGTGCATCGTGTCAACATGATTCTGGATATTGCCGAGAAGCAAGGCCGAGTTGTCGGTATTGTAGGGCGCTCCATGCTTAACGTGATCGCCCACGCTCGCACGTTAGGCTATATCAAGTGTCGCGATGAACTGCTCCAACCGCTGCAAAATCTGCGACATTACAACGAAAACCAGATTTTAATTCTGACGACGGGTTCGCAGGGCGAGCCGATGTCAGCCTTGACGCGCATGGCAAACGAGAGCCATCCTCAGCTAAAAATCCAACCCGGCGATACAGTAGTCTTCTCTGCCAATCCCATCCCTGGCAACACCATCTCGGTCGTGCGCACGATTGACAAGTTGATGGCATTGGGAGCTACGGTCGTCTACGGCAAGGATAAAGGCATCCACGTTTCTGGTCATGGCGCGCAGGAAGATCAAAAACTGATGTTGGGCTTAACCAGACCGAAATTCTTTTTCCCCGCTCACGGCGAACTGCGCATGTTATTGCAACATAGCAGGATGGCACAGGCAATGGGCGTACCGCAAGACCATGTCGTGATTGCGGAGAATGGCGATGTGGTTGAGGTCTGCCAGGATTATATTCGCATTGCCGATCGCGTTCCTGCAGGCATCGAACTGGTGGATTCCTCTCGCGAAGGTGTAGTAAATGGCGATGTCCTGCGCGATCGCCGTCAAATTGCTGGCGATGGAATTGTCACGATAGCGATCTCGGTTGGACTGGATGGCAAATTATCGGCAGTACCGGATATTCAGCTTAATGGCGTAGTGCTGTCTATGGAACGCGCTGCCCTCTTTAACATGCTGAGCGAAACCGTTGAGAAAAGCCTGGAGCGGACCTGGCTGGAATTTGCCCGCAATACCCTGGAAATCGATTGGACGGGGCTGCGCTATCAACTGGAGCGCGATATCAGCAAGGCTTTACGTAATTACACGCAAAGCCGACCCAAACTGGTTCTGTTACTCCAAACTCCAATCTTGTCTGGCGCTCCTATTGTATCTGCACCTGTAACTACCACTCCTGCGGCTGGCAAGCGCCGCCGTGCCGCTGCTGTATCTTAATCATAGGACTTACGCATTGAATGCTGAGATTCAAGATCCCCCCTAGCTCCCCTTAAAAAGGGGAAATCCCAGCTCCCTTAAAGAGGGAGTTGGGATTTCTGTTTTGCGTAAGTCCTGTTGGTATTAGCTTCAGATAGGGATTTAGCTAGCGCGATCGCCTAGCGACCCAGAGTTCAGTAGATTCGAGCCATTCTGACTATGGCGTAACGATAAAATCATTAGGACTTGTAGAAAAGAAGTTGTTGACAGAAGGGATCGAAATTTTCCCCGTAACAGCTCCTACTGGTACAGTAGCTCTAATTTGATTGCTGGAGACAAATTCGCTAGGAGCATTCACTGTATCGCTGTTTGGGTCTGCGGGGTTAAATCCCGGAAAACTGACGAAGGAGGGATTCCCAGGGCTGAAATTCGTGCCTGAAATCGATAGCTTAATGCCAGTTGACCCACGAGTTGGCAATATTGCCTTGGCAATAAAATAGAATGCAATCTATAGAGCAGCATAAATAATAGATGGATGCTTAAAGTAACTCCTAATGTGGGCAGGCAATCTCTGCAATTTCTGCAGTTGAGATAGCAATCTATGTTTTAATTGACCCAGGTTTCGCGTCAGAGGTTTGGCGTGAACTCCCTGTTTCACATCACCATTGAAATACTCTACTGGATTCAACTGCGGCGCATAGGAAGGCAAATAAAATAACTCGATCTCCTGGGAGTGCTGTTCTAACCATTGCTGCACGGGGCGCTCTCGATGGACGGGATGGCGATCCACGATCCAAAACAGTTTGCTTGAACGCTTGTCAATCAACCGTTGCAGAAATTCAATAAATACTGGGGCTGTCAAGGTACAGGTGTAAAGCATAAATTGAATCGTGCCTTGATTACTGATGCTAGCAATGAAATTCAACCGTGTCCGCTCGCGTTTACTAGGACGAATTTCAGGGGGATGCCCCTTGGGTGCATAACCTCGCCCCCCATACTCATCAGAACTGAGTCCCGATTCATCTCCCCACTCGATTTCGGCACCTTCTGCTTGTGCCCGTTGCTCAATCGCGGGATATTCTTCCTGTAACCAGTGTTTCACGGCAGCGGGGTCTTGCTCATAGGCACGTTCGATCGGCTTCTGGGGGCTGTAGCCCCATCGTTTGAGGTATTCCCCCACTGTGCGGATTGGCATCTCCACACCTAATTCTTGCTCGATTAAGGCTTTTACGGCTCGTCTACTCCACAAGGCGCTCTCGATCTGGTATTCCTCCGGGCTGTGTCCCCGCAGCATTGCTTCAATCGTTGTTTCCTCTGAGGCACTTAAACTGCGCCCTTCCCCTACCTCTCGTCCTCGTCGCTGCTGAAACAGGGCTGCTTCTCCGTAATCTTGATACGCCCACCACCACTCCGTAATCGTGTTACGATGAATCCCCAGGTACTCACTAATATCACATACTCGTTTCCCTTGTTCTCGCAACCGGATCGCTTGCTGTCGAAGGTAATTTTGCGTCTCTATCGATAGGTGTCGGCCATCTGGTTTATCCATGTCAAACCTCCTTGTGCCTTTACTTCTATTATCCTATGCTTTCTTTTTCATTGCCGGAGCAATAACCCTGTAATTGTGGGACCTACGATGAAGTTGTTAGCACTTGTTGCCGATCCAGCAGTAGTATTAACGGTCACGGGGCCGGTAGTTGCGTTCAGGGGCACCATCGCTGAAACTCTGGTGGAGCCATCACCAGTTAAGCCGACTAATGTAGCAGGCATTCCATTAAACAGTACGCTGGTGGTTCCAGAGAGATTAGTGCCCTGGATTGTGACCCAGAATCCACCTGGCAGAGCCGGTTGAGAAAATCCTGTAATTGTGGGTTGGTTGTTTTGTAATGGTGCAGTTGAGACTGCGACATCGAGCAAACTATCACCAGTAGCGCGGAGCAAGGGCGGTGTAATTCCAGGATTGAGCGGAGGTATGGCTGTAGCCGCACCCGTATCCAAATTGACACAGTATAGAGTCGATCCAGAGACAGCAACGGCATTGTTGACCAGATTTTGAGGATTAGTATAAATATCCATCCCTGCGACGGGGGCAAAGTTCACACCGAGAGAACCAATCGTTCGGTTGATGCCGTTTGCCGTCTGATTAGGCCCCGTAACAACCTGATTGGAACCGACCGTAGCTAGACTCTGGATCGTCAGCACGTCCTTATCGGAGTCGATGTTGTACAGGACGGTTTGGGTAGCATTGGGAACGTTATTCGTGTAGGCTCCAGCAGTAATGTTGGGATCTACACCTTCATTGCGATCGCCATCTGCATATACTAAACTTAGTTGCGGATTGGTAGCGCTGAGATCTACACCATTGGCATTGGCAACAGCTAAATTCTGGTCATTACTGCCGATCAAGCGCAGAGCATTGACAACGGGATTGAAATCCATCAAAGATTGGAAACCCCCATCGAAGCTAGTTGGAAGGGTACTGACAAACTTAGTCGCACCGCTAGCGGGATCGATAATGTAGATAAGATCGGTATCCGTTATCCCATAGAGCAGGTTGTTGGCTGGGCGAAAGTCGATTCCCTCTAAATTCCCTTTAATGTCTGTTACTTGCACGGGATTCACAAATAGACCAAGACTGGGATTATAGGTGAATAGAGTATTGTTACTGTCGAGGGCTATAATAGGCTGGCTGACTGGCAAACTGGAGCAGGGGACTGGGAATGATGCCACCTGCGCAGAAGCAGAACCAACGTTAGCAATCAGGCTAACCAAACTGAAGAAGATTGCTGCAACAAGCATTGATAACCGCTTGACAGCATTACAAAAAAAGATTCGCATCGGATAATCTCCTGGAAATTGCGTGTGAGTGCAGTTCTGGGCAGTAGAGCTTTGTTTTGGTGAACTCTTTGCATAGAACCTTGAGTGTAGTTTGTCTCAACCCACTGTTCATTTCCCAGTCCAAAATCTATTCAGTTTGTCTTTGTTGATGTTTAATTGATACTCAATTTGTATTCAGCTAATTTCGCGCTGCCATAGCATATTTGTTACTCGTTCGATCCCAGTTTTAAGGTGGCGACGATAGGTACTGAAGGGTAAATCCAATAACTCCGCTGCCCGTTCCTGGGTAGGGGCAGGATGCAGGTATGTCCGATCTAAGGCGCGATATAGTTTTTCATCGCGAGGAGCAGATCGCAGCGATGCTATTATCTCTTCGATCGCAGATTGTAAAGTTGCGATACGTTGATTCATGTCTGTCTTATCTACAGTGTGCTCCACAATTAGCCGCGATCGCAGAAGAGGATTTTGCTGCAAGATATTGGGACTGCTCAGATGGCGGAGGGCGTGTTGTACGGCTTCGACAAACTCTGCCTGACTGAGAACTAATAAAGGTTCGCTGACGTGAGTTGTATTGGTAGCCTGGACTGAGGCGGCAATTTCCCTTTGGGCGAGTAACTCCTGCCAAGCTGCGGGTGAGAGGACGCGCCAGTCGTGTCCGTATGCGCCATAGCATTTCCCTCCCACAGTAAAGTCAGCCTCTGGCAACCTGGTTAGATCGGCATAGGCAAACATCGCTGCCCATGACTCCGGGTCAGCGCAGGGTAGAAAGGTAAATGCCAATCCTGATGTGTTTCGGTAGTATTGAACGAGATTGATAAATATGAGGCTTTGAGTTGGCGATACATTCTGGTATGTATCTCGTGCCATCCAAAAACGAAATAAAGAAGCTCCTTCTCCCGATCGCAAAGGAGCGTGTTTGTGTAGGTATTCCCAAGCGGCGATCGCAGCGGGATCGGCGCGCAGGTCAGATTCGCTTGCTTGATGCAGGGCGATCGCCATCACAAAGCCAGCAAGCTGCGGCTGTGCGTCGCGAAATACCATGACGCTATGTGGTTGTCGAGCTAGCCAATGTGCGGCAATGCTAGCAGATTCGCGCCCCTCATGCTGCTCCACCATGCGAATCAAAGCAGGAACGTCGCTCTCGCGCATGGTATCAGTTTGCAAGCTTTTGTTCTCTTGCCAGGTAAAGCGGGGGCGAACGGCGGGATTATCGCGATGTAGAAAAATATAATCGAATAGCAAGCGATGTTGTTGTTGACCTTGAGTTTCCTGCAGGCGTTGCGTGTAATACGAACGAGCGCGTCGGTGTAGTTCCACATACCAGTCAGGATTTCGCCAGCGCAGATCTGCAATCAGTACCTCTCGCACGACATCGTGAGGGAATATACCTTGCTGACCTGATTCGACAAAGGAGAGCGATCGCAACCAATTAAATAGCTTATGTACGTCCAGGAGTTCCAGCATCCGCGACAATAAGGCTTCTGTGGTGACTCTTACTAGAGCGCAAGCTTCTAAAGCCATGCGACGATCGGATGAAGGCAGATCCTGGACAAATCGTTCCAGCAGAATTTTGACGATATCCGGCTCTACATCTGTTTGAAATTGGATGTCATGTCCTTGCTCGAATACATCAGCAACTAGAGATAGTGCCAGGGGATGACCGTGAGTAAATTCCAAGACAGACTGGTGTTGTAGTTCTGGAACATCTCGTTTCGTGAGATAGGCTTGACTTTCCTCTGGGCTGAGATTGCGCAATGGCACTACGCGCACGAGAGACTGCCAACCCGAATCGCTACGCCAGGCTGGCGCAGGCGCATGACGGCTAGCAATTACCACTAATACGTTTTCGGTTAGCTGTGGCAGGAAGGTTTCGCGTATCCAATCATCAAGCGGCTCTAAGGTTTCATAAGTATCGAGCAGGATAATAAGACAATCAGATCGATCTGCAAATGCCTGTAATGGCGAATCTGTTGGTTCTAATCCCAAGATCGTACGTAAGGAACTAAGGAAAGATTCGGGCGTAGGTTCGATATTGCGCGTATCTATATAGAGCGATCGGATTTGATGTTGCTCGCAGATACGACAAAACTGCTCCAGCAAGCTGGTTTTACCAACTCCACCAGGGCCAAATACATGTAGTACGTGGAAGGGTAGCTGAGGGGAATCCGCAGACTTAGACTTAAGGATCGCAGTTTGAAATAAATAAAGCTCAAACTTGCGGCCTACAAATCGACGCGATCGCTCAATAGTCAGACGCTCTGCAAGAGATACAGACAGTGGCATAGACAGTACCTCGCTGCTAAAAAGATAAACTGAGTTTTTAAAACGAGTTCAAAATTTAGAAGCCTTTTCTGGATGGGTATACGCTTGTCTATGCTGCTTGGATCTCTAAAGAACAAAATAATTTTTGACACGCTGTTGCGAGCCAGCAAGATCTGGCGATCGCGCCACAGTAAAGGCTTAAAACTCAAACCAGTTCAAACAGATTAATATTTACTTTCTCAGCTATCATCAGGAAGTATAAATCAACCGATTCAATGGAATTCTCTCAATATTTATCTTCTGACTGTGCATATCACCATAAAGATCTAAGTAGCTTAGTTCTGTGGTAGATAACTTGCCTTTTTGCACTCCAGCGATCGCCGCATCAATTTCATCTCGGTTTCTCAGTCCCGTCAAACAAAGATCGACGCAATTTTGGCTTAAGGAGTAGCGATATAGATCGGGTACGGTGGGCTGCCAGCACTGTTTGGGCAGACCGTCAGGAGGATACCACAAAGCACCTGTATGCGATCCGGTAGATTTAAATGTCACAATCCCCGGTCGTTGAGGATCGCTCTCGTTTAAATGATGGAACACCTTGGCTTGGGCGGAGCGATGGGCGACATTATGTCTTACCATCACTACATCCAGCAAAGGGCTGTGCAACCACTGTTGAGCCAGATCGAGATCGTGGAAGGAAGCACCAATATAGCGAACTACCCCCATCCTTTTCATGCGTTCTGAGACACCAAACATCTGTTCGGCAATGCGATGAAATGTGGTATCCTTTCCTCTCATGCCGGGGACTAAATTCAAACAATCGCTCAATGCAGTACCATCATTACTGCCAATCCAGCCCCAAAAAAATATATCCACGTAATCGAGTCCCAGTTCTTTAAATTGGTCATAAAGTGCGGAAAAGGCAACTTCTGGACTCTTAATGTAAGTTACCGTAGCCAGTACGACTTTTTCTCGTACTGCCGAACCGCGCCCGCACAATTTTCTCAAGCCTTCTGCCATAGAGCTATAAATGAAGTGGTGCAAGTCGCTGGAGTAAAAGAAATAGTTAATACCTCGCTCAAAGGCATAGAGCGTGTCTTCACTTGAAATTCCAGCCCCACCACCTAAACCCAAACAACTGACATTTAAGTTGGTGCGACCGAGCGAGCGATAAAAAGGTAAATCCAATGCCGAGTGCTGGCATGCGGCATTGGTTGATGTTACTGCTTCCAGTGTTGATAATTTGGTCATCGTATGGATTATAGCGGTTTTCAATTGAGAACGTTTTTTTTGGGGTGAAGGGGTGGAACCCCTTCTTGGGGGCAACGCCCCCAAACCTCCTACTCCTTCCGATCTGAAAACCGCTATAAGTGTAAATCGGATGGCAATGACATTCAAGAGGAATTCTAATCGACTTCTAAAGGAGTGTAGATATCCTCCGAACTGGGGTTGAGGTAGGGTCGGTGTAAATCGATGCCAAGTTGAGAAAATTGCTGGTAAATTGCTTCTAGACGGGCATTAGGAGACTCATCTCCATTAGCGCGAGCTTCTATCAAACCATTAGCGACAATTTGACAGCGATTCAAGCCAAAGCTTTCCTTATCGGCAAACTTGCGATCTGGCTCCTCAGCTAGAGCGAGGCCGGGTGCCAGGAACTTGGTAAATAGCGGGATATCATCCTTGAAATAAATGCGATGTTCGTTATATACAGACTGAAGCACTTGACAGACACCAGGATAATTACTGCGCTCGAAGTAGAGTACGCCCGCATCGCAGCGATTGTAGTCAAACGGGTTGTACAAAACCTTGAATGTAAATGAGATGTCGATCGCGTTAAGTTGTTGCGTCAAGCTTTGCATCATCGCGATCGCCCCTTCATCTGTCACGTTAAAGTAGACGCGCACGGTTTGGGGATAAGTATTAACGCCGCGATCGCTAGCTGCCATATAGAAGCCATTTTGCACTAAGTTGCGAGGCATCCGAATGGCTACGATATCTCCGAGAGCAGTGCTTTGCTCGGTTGTAGGCAATCGATAAAATTTTGGTTCGGCGTTCGCACCAGTTGGCTCGATGTATAAAGTCAAACCATTCTTTTTGACAAACAGGCTACCATCGCTTTCTTGCCCGACAACCTGCCAACCAGGATCGAAATAGCCTTTTCCCTTGTTGCTGGCGTGCAGTCGGCTGAAAAACTCCAGATCGACTCCTAAGTAGGTATTGTTTTTCTGATGTTTGTGCAACCATATATCGGGCATTTCCGTTTCTGGTGCCAGAACTGTTCTGGAATGTCCGTTATAGTAAATACCATAGAGGAAGCTTTGTAGTTGCGAGCTGAGATATTTATCCAAAAGATCTGGAGATACTGCCCTAATACTGGCAATAGCCTCTTCTGAGAGTTCTAGTGGTTTATAGTCTGGGTGGTGAATGCTGAGATCGGGTTTGATTTCGATTCTATTAACAATATCTTCAAGAGCATCGAACAGCTTTTCTTGCGCAAAGTCACTGGTTGGTTTTTTGAGAGAATTTAGAAGTAGCGTCATAGATTTAATCGCAATAAATGTTGTTGCCGTAAAAATTCATGGTAGGGGCAGGTTTTGTCCGTGCGATATCAGTAAAATCCCAAAACTCCTCGCCAAACCTGCCCTTACATATCGCCGATCGCCATTTGCATTTAGGCAGCAAGTGGAATCAATGGCATCAATTGCTCGGGCACAGTACCAAATACGGTTGTAATTGATTCTTGAGGTCGGCATAACAAGCTTTTCGCCACTTGTAGCAGACAAATACTCGTATTGCCAAAATATTTTTGATATTGAATCATTGCCTGGATTTGTTGAATAAAGCTAAAGCCTGTAAACTGGACAACTTTAACAAGGAAGTCAGGGCGATATTCAATTATTTCTGGAAAAACAGATAAGTATGCTCTCATGAGAGCGGCGATTGAGGGTTGGATAGATTCTAAAGGAATCATTGCTATACGCAAGGATTCTTGAATATCCATAGAATTGTTTACTACCAGATTGCCCAACCAGATTTGCATGTAGCTAGAGATCGTCAATCCCAAATCGAAGGCGGGATCGCCCCAGCCGCAACGCTCCCAGTCAATAATGCGAATACTCTTACTTGCAGTTGCCGCACTAGCAACATACGTTTCCCAGCGATCGTGCAACAAGATATTATTCAATTTCAGATCGTTGTGGGTAAGACAACTTGGTTGGAATGCATTATCCAATTCGGAGATTGCTCGTGCTAGACTGTCATAACGTTGATAAAGCGTGAAGAATTTGATTGCATCGGCAGGTACGCGACCAAAGACTTCGGGAGTGATGCGACTCATACTGCGAGAAAACTTAGCAAAGTTCTCTTTAGGTACGCTCTGGTTATGTTTAGAAATAAATTCTTGATATTGCTCGCCTTTGAATGTAGAACGATGGATTTGCCCTAATGCACTACCGATTACCGTCGCGATCGCGGGTGGAAAACCATTTTTAAGTCCATAGAAACCCGACAGGTCTCGGCAGTCCGTCAGATAGTTAAAAACCAGGATGGATTCTGCTTCGCCAAAATGCAAAATCTCTGGTAGCAACGGGCATAGCATATTGAGTTCGGGAATTGTTTGCAGTAACTCGCGCGTGCGCCATTCTGTCAAAAACTCGCCCGCCGTTTTCCCTTCAGAGTTATAGCGCTCTTGCTTGACCAACAGCTTGCGATCGCCCGGTAGACCGATCAGCAAGTTATAATTTTTGGCATATTTAACTTCGATATGGCTGTTTTCTGCTTCTTCGCGGGTGCAAAGGTCATGTTCCTGCAAATAATTAAATACATTATCCGCGCTTAACACAAATGTCATAATTATCCTCCATCAAATATCTAGCTAAGCAATGTTAATAGGAGATCTAAGCAAGGGGGGCAAATCTTCACCACGCGGAAGGTACAATGGAGAGAAGGCATTAATAATGAGGGGCGACAATTCTCCGCCACGAATGTCGATTTCTGGCTCGGACAAATCGTTCATATAACTTTCAGAATCGGAAAATAGCGTGTAACCAGAGGTAGATAAATCGGAAATTGCGATCGTTGCCATTAGAGTATTTCTCCTGATAGGATTTACAACTTGATTAGATTAAGGAGAGATTGAAATAGAAACTGTTCAATCTCTGTTAGCAAGAATTGCGAGCAAACTAGCGTGCTAGTTTAAGGGGAGACTGTTAGGAGAGCCAGTGACAATCGAACAAAAATTGTTGACGTTATATCTTGTGGAGTCATTACAATTATGAGTGTTACATCGAATAGTCCTACACCAACGCGCAAACTGGAGTGCTGCTAGCTGGGCAAATTGCGAGTGCTGTAATGTAAGGATTCAGGCGGTAGGGGATTGATGCAACACTAACAACACAACCACCGCGCTTAGAGTTAATTTGCTCGTCGGTTAGATCTGACATGAAGCTTTCTAAATCGTTAAATAAATCCGAACCAGCGGGATTTAGTTCGTTAATTTGAATAGTTGCCATGATTTGCTCCTGCGTGAATAGAGTAAGCTTTCAGGTTTAATTCCACTCTCAATTTGTACATCAATTTTGCGTGAAATGATTTGGCAAGTCAAGGTAGAGAGGGATATTTTGCAGACATAAAGGACTCCATAATATCCAAATTAGGAGAAAGATAAATATCCCAGGTTCTACCTAATTTGACTTGTCATTTGCCTGAATTAAGGAGGGATCGAATAGTTTTTAGCTCAACCCCTCATAGCATACAACGGCTAACTTTATTAACCCATTGTCACGGCACAAAGCGGAGAGTAAGGTTTCGTTGTTGGGAAACCGATAGAACAAATTATCGCTGTTGATTGCGTAATTGAAGTTACAGTGGTTGGCTTGGTTGGCCAGCAATCAGCATCGAGACCACCTTGAATTCTCAACTCACCTTCAGACAAATCTTGCAAATAGGTTTCAGCATCATCAAATAGATCTGAGCCGATCGCATTTAGTTCGTTAATGTCAATATTAGCCATGATTTTCTCCTGTGTGAAAAGAAAAAGTTGTATGTGGGATTAAGTGCGTTCTTAATCCCTATTTCAAGCGTTTGCAAAGCAATTTTGTTGCCTATTAGTTCGCAGTATTGGCTGTTGGAGGTACGCAAAGGGGAGAGCCAGTAATGGAAATGCAGTTAGAACAAACATATGTTGACATCCCATCTGTAGTCAATGGAGTTGGCAATAGGGGTGGAATGCATCCATCAATAATGCCGCCTTGAATTCCCAACTCTTCCTCTGACAGCTCTTGTAAATAGGTTTCAGTATCATCAAATAGATCTGAACCAGAAATGTTGAGTTCGCTAATATCAATATTGGCCATGATTTTTCCTCAATAAATAGTGAATTTGGCTCAATATCTTTAGATGGTTTTGAGTAAAAGCCCTTAAAAACTATCATAATTAATATGATTTAAATATGATTTTAAGGGCAAACTCTGACCACAAGAAGATACAAATGCAGTTATTCCACTCTCATTTGTTTTGATGCCAATCATTCTCCGATCTCGCCATACCGCTATTTTTTGGTACTATCGATAACTGTAAAAACTACAACCGTACTAAGAGCGAGATCTGCTCCTCCTACAACACCGCAAACTGGACTGCTACTAAAAGGAGTAGCTGTAATCGTTACAACTCCTCCAAGGCAGCCACCACGAGTAGAGCTAATTTGCTCGTCAGTTAAGTCTGCCATGAAGCTTTCGGAATCGTTAAACAAATTCGAACCAGCAGGATTCAGTTCGTTAATTTTAATAGTTGCCATGATTTTCTCCTATGCGAATAAAGTTAGGTTTAGAATTGATTTAATTTTCAATTCTTGAGTTTATCTTGCAAAAAATAATTTAGTCAGTCAAGCTCAAAGACGTTGTTTTACAGACATAAAAGAGTTCGTTCTATCTGAGCTTCTGGGCAGTCTAAACTTGACTTTATATACATTTATAGGTACTTAAATTAATAGTTAACTTGGCAAAAGTTACTCTGGTTTCTAGCAGGCAAGGATCTGCCAGTAATCTACCATCTGCAAAAATGAGCAGAAAATGAGCACTTTTTGGTCTGGAAATTGAGCAGTTAGATCCGGCATTCTTTGACAAAGCATTAGTTATTCATCTTGTCTTGGTGAGAAGCATGCACCCCACTCGTTTTAGTTGAGGGAAAGTCAATGTCTTCTGAAACTTCTGAAGTTTTGCAGCAAGTAATTAAATTTGAGCAGCAGGGGCGATACCTCACGCCATTCCAGCGCAAGTTGTTGTTAAAGAATCTACAGTCTGAATTGCGCGCAGAGTATCGCCAGCGGATTGAGATTATGTTACTGGCAGATATGGGACAAACGCAGACGCAGATCGCCCATGTGCTCGGTTGCTCTCGCGGTACCGTGAGGCTGTGGTCTTCAATGGCTCGTAACGGTCAAGCTCACAATTGGGAAGATATCCCGATCGGGCGACCTAAAGCTGTTAGCGAACCGTATATCGATCGCCTCAAAGAGTTAGTGAACCATAGCCCCCGCGACTACGGTTATGCCTTTCAACGCTGGACGGCTTTATGGCTCAAGAAACAGTTGATTAAAGAGCTTGGCATTGAAATCAGCGATCGCCACATCAACCGATTGCTTAAAGAAATGGGACTCTCAACGCGATTGAAGCAGTTGGATAAAACATCCGCGATCGCTGCAAATAGTAAGTGCAGCATTAAGATTAACGATCTGCATTCTTCCCTATCAACCGATACAGTAATACCGTTCAATTTCCATTCAACTCAGTAGATACGGATAAATAGACTGTCTGCGATCGCATCAATAACTCAGTAACTCATGTTACGCAGAATCTTTATCTCTTTTGACCTGTATATACCTTTGTAGTCAAGGGTCGTAGGGGTGAAACCCCCGATTTGGTTCTGTTCCCCTCTCCCTGAGGGAGAGGGGCTAGGGGTGAGGGTTTCAAGATCTCTCGCGTAAGGTGAGCCAATAAATTTAGTGTCTTTTTTCGCAATTGCTGCTGAGAAGCAGTCACAATAGATCGGAAACTTATGATTCAACCATCATCCACATTAGTAAAAATTGATATTGAAAAGCATCTCCAGGAAACTCTCGGTCAACCCCTATCTGAAACAGAATTAGCTGCGTGCTGGCAACAGATGCAGTTACTAGAACCACCAGCCGGAAAGCTCTTTTGGCAAGCGACAGATGAACGTCCTGGTGTGTATATCGTCCTTGCTGGTAAAGTGAGATTGCTCGACGGAGATAATAACCTGGTAGCTTCCCTTGAGCCGGGCGTATCGTTTGGACAGCAAACTCTATTTCCCGCCGAGAATTTCCAATCCTATACCGCTAGAGCTTCGCTGAATTTACAACTTGCCTATCTTCCTAGCAATTACCTGCAATCCCTAATTGGTAAATATCCGACGATTGGCGATCGCCTGCGCCACCAGGCGATCGTGTGGAATTTTCTGTTATGCTGTCGCCAAACCATTTCCTCTTCTGACATTCCTGTTGAAGATTTACTCCAACTCCTTACCCTACTGGAGCCGCAAACTTTAGATAAAGGTGAATTATCTTTCTCTATAGTTCAAGGTCAACAGCTTTTGCTCCTGCATCAAGGCGAACTGCTGCATTCATCGGGTAAGAGACTGACGGTTGGCAATCTCTACTTCTCGTCGCAATTGCCGCAAGGAGGTTCCTGGCAGGTAACGAAACCTACAGAAATATACAGGCTCGGTCGATCTGAGTGGGAGATGTTGCGGCAAGATGCACCACAACTAGCAACCCTGGTTAGCTCAGACAGAATTGAGACAGAATTGCCGAGTAGAAATATTGCAGTAATTGAAGAACCGGAGAGAGTTCCTCCTACCAAAATTTCTCACAGCGATCGCCAATCTAAATCGCAGATTGGAAAAGCCTATTTCCCCCACCCAACTATCAAAATCGGCCATCTATGGCAGCGGATTACCCATCGCTATCCATTCTTTCGACAGCAAAGTGCCACTGACTGCGGTGCAGCCTGCCTAGTAATGGTCGGAAGGTACTGGGGGAAGCGTTTCAGCGTCAATCGCTTGCGAGAAATCGCGCACGTCAATCGTACAGGTGCGTCGATACGAAGTCTGTCCGCCGCCGCAGAAAGCCTCGGTTTTACTACTCGCCCCGTCAAAGCCAGTCTCGATAAATTAGCAGAACAGAATTTGCCCGCGATCGCCCATTGGGAAGGCAAGCACTACGTTGTGGTTTTTGAAATTACCCGCGATCGCGTTGTGGTTTGCGACCCCGCACTCGGGCAGCTTTCTCTCACGCATGCCCAATTCAAACGCGGTTGGACTGGATACGCTTTGTTACTGCAACCCACAGCATTACTCAACGAATCCAAGGAAGATAAACAACAATTTTGGCAATTTTGGCAGCTAGTCAAACCTCATTCTGTAGTACTCGCAGAGGTATTCATTGCTTCCGTATTGCTGCAGATTTTCGGTCTGATTACACCACTACTAACGCAACTTCTTTTAGATCGAGTAGTCGTGCAGCGCAGCAGCCTGACTTTGACAACTGTAGGCATAGGGTTGCTTTTCTTTAGCCTGTTCCGAGTGGTGATGACTAGCCTGCGGCAATATCTACTCGATCACACGGCCAATAAAGTCGATCTGGTCTTGCTGATCGGTTTTATCAGTCATACGTTTCGATTACCACTGGGATTTTTTGAATCGCGGTTCGTAGGCGATATCATCTCGCGAGTACAGGAAAATCGCAAAATCCAGCGTTTCCTTACAGGTGAAGCACTCTCCATCGTCCTCGATTTATTGACAGTTTTCATCTATGTTGGACTGATGCTCTGGTATAGCTGGCAAATGGCGCTGTTAACGCTAGCGATCGTGCCCCTATTTATGCTGCTATCCGCCATCTCTACGCCGCTGTTGCAAAAAGTTTCCCGAGAAATCTTTACGGCATATAACGAAGAGACTGGATATCTCATTCAATCGCTTAATGGCGTTCGTACGGTCAAATCTATGGCAGTAGAGCAGAATGTCCGCTGGCATTGGGAAGAATTATTTAATCGCTCGGTTAAGGCGAACTTTAACGGACAAACAATCGGAAATGCCATGCAGACAGCCAGTCTGACCATCGAAGCACTTATTACCACCATCTTGCTCTGGTTTGGAGCGTGGCAAGTAATTCAAAATAATTTAACGATCGGACAATTAGTAGCTTTTAACATGCTTTTGGGTAATGTCATTCGTCCCTTCCAAAGGCTGACTGTATTGTGGAATGAGTTGCAGGAAGTAGTAATTGCAGTCGAGCGCATCAACGACGTGATCGATACTGCTCCAGAGGAAGATTTACTGCATCAAACTCGCCAAACCCTACCACCAATTAACGGTTACATTCAATTCGATCGCGTTACGTTTCGCTACCATCCCGATAGCGATATCAATACTTTGGAAAACCTCAGTTTCTCAGCGCAGCCAGGGCAAATGGTAGCGCTAGTTGGACGCAGCGGCTCCGGCAAGACGACTATTGCAAAGCTCTTGCTCGGCTTGTATTCACCCACCGAAGGTAAGATTCTCATTGATGGCTACGATGTCAGCGGTTTATCGTTGCGATCGCTGCGCCAGCAGATTGGCGTTGTCGATCAAGATACGTTTCTCTTTGGCGGTACGATTCGCGAAAATATCTGCATCAGCCATCCCGAAGCTAAATTGGATGACATTATTGAAGCTGCAAAGCAGGCGGGAGCGCATCAATTTATTAAAGAGCTACCAATGGGATATGAAACTCAAATTGGTGAAGGTGGTGGGATGCTATCGGGCGGGCAGAGACAGCGGCTGGCGATCGCTCGCGCCCTTCTGGGCAATCCGCGTTTGTTGATTCTAGATGAAGCCACCAGCAGCCTCGATGCTGAGTCGGAGCGCATTATTCAATCCAATTTCAATACTATTTTAAAAAATCGCACCACTTTAGTCATTGCCCATCGCCTCTCTACCGTCCGTAATGCCGATCTAATTTTAGTACTCGATCGCGGCGTTCTGGTCGAAAGCGGCACGCACGAGCAATTAATGTCTCAGCGCGGCCACTACTTCTATCTCAACCAGCAACAACTGGCGATCGTCAGCTAAATTCAGCCATCGATTCATCGAGGACAAGCATATGTCAAACATCTCAAACTTTAGCCAAGAATCTACTCAGAATGGGCATAAATCCTATAGACAGATCTCATCCACCAAGGAATTGCAACTTCAGCCTGTCGAAGCAGAACTAAGCGATCGCGCAGAAATATTAATCGACTCTCAAGACATCACCTCTCAAGACGAAGATTGGTCTGGTATGACTAAGGAGTTAGTCAATTCACTCCCGCGCGTTTGGACTAGAGGCTTATTCTATTGCCTGCTCGCTTTCGTGGCGATCGGCTTGCCTTGGGCAGCGCTATCTCGCGTTGATGAAACTGGTAGCGCACGAGGACGACTCGAACCCAAAGGCAAAACTTTCAGAATCGATGCTCCAGTTGCAGGTACGGTTTCTAAAGTATTGGTGCAAGAGGGGCAACTCGTGCAGGCGAACCAACCTTTACTCGTAATCGAATCAGAAGCGATCGAGAGCGAGCTACAGCAAGCTCAAACTAAGCTGGAAGGGCAACTGAATCGTCTCAACCAGGCGGAGTTACTGAAGAATCAATTAGCGATTAGCATGCAATTCCAACAACAACAAAACCAGGCTCAAGATCTAGCAAAGCTATCCCAAGTCGAACAGGCAAAATATAACCTGAGAAGCAGTAATGTCAGTCTCAATTTACAAAAGGTAGAAAAACTAGCACCCATCGATCAAGCCCGACAAAGTCTGGAAGCCAGCCAGGTCGCCTACAATCTAGCTGCGAGTCGCGAGGAAAGAGACAAAGTTGAGGTCAATCGCTACAAGCAGCTTTGGCAGCAAGGAGTCGTACCTGAAATTCAGTTTCTGGAAAAGGAAAAGCTAGCAGCGGAAAGCCGCAGGCTGCGAGTACAGTCCGGAGCTGAGATCGAGCAAGCAAAATTGCGCTTAGCCGAGCAGCAAACTCGCTATCAAACTATCATTACCCAGGCTCAATGGGAGGTAACTCGCTCAAAATTGAATCTTGACGAGCAGCAAAACAGCTATCAAAGCACTATCCATGCTGGCAGAATTGCTTTGCTGAAAAGTAACGAGCAACTAAAGGAAGTAGAAGGGCAAATTACATCGCTCAAAACTGAAATTGCCCAGAATAAAGTTCAGATTCAAGCTCTTAAGTTTCAATTAGGGCAGCGCGTAGTCAAGGCTCCTGTCAGCGGCACGATTTTTCAACTACCGATCCAACGAGCTGGAGTTGTATTGCAACCAAGTTCGCTGGTAGCGGAAATTGCACCTCAAGACTCTCCTATGATTCTGCGATCGCAAATAGCAACTTCCGAAAGCGGCTCGCTGCGAGAGGGACTACCCGTAAAAATCAAGTTCGATGCCTATCCTTTCCAAGACTACGGTGTGGTCGAAGGAAAATTAGTCAAGATGGCTCGAACCTCCAAAGTCACGGAAACAGCGCAAGGTCAAGTCGCAACTTTTGATTTGGAAATCGAGTTAGCAAAACCCTGTATCCAGACCAGGAACGAATGCATTACCTTAATGCCCGGACAGACAGCAACTGCCGAAATTATCGTTCGCCAGCGTCATGTTATTGACTTTATCCTCGATCCATTCAAAAAGCTGCAAAACGGTGGACTCGAACTGTAACTTATAGCGGTTTTCATCTGAAAACGAGAAGGGGGTTTGGGGGCGTTGCCCCCAAGAAGGGGTTTCACCCCTTCACCCCGTCAATAAAACCTGTTCTCAATTGAAAAACGCTATAACCTATAAATTATTTCTCCAATCATTATCAAATTCGATCGCCAATAAAAACTATGCCACAGACTATTAACATCGCTCAAAACGATATCCTGCACCAAGTCAAGCTATCCTGCCAAATACCTGCATTAATTGACGAGATTGTAACTCGCAGAGTCATTGCATCTGCTATAGCAGATGCTGGCATCAAATTAGGAACCGAAGAATTACAGGAAAGAGCAGATCGATTTCGCTTGATGCTGCAATTGAAGAGTGCAGAAGATACATTTGCCTGGCTGCAAAAACATAGCCTGACTGTAGATGATTTTGAAGAAATGATTTCTCACAATTTAATGGCTGAGAAGCTAGCGCAACATCTGTTTAGCGATGCGGTAGAAACATATTTTATCGAGCACTACTTGGATTACACTGGTGTAGCAATGTATGAAATAGTTTTGGACGACGAAGACTTGGCGCTGGAAATCTTTTATGCAATTCAGGAAGACGAAATGAGCTTTTCAGAAGCAGCCAGTCAATACATTCAAGATGCAGAATTACGTCGAAAGGGAGGTTACTTGGGTGTCGTTCGCCGCTTTGACTTAAAACCGGAAATTTCCGCCGCAGTCTTTGCCGCAAAACCACCGCAGATGCTTAAACCAATTGTGGCAACCAGGGGAGTGCACTTAATTAAGCTGGAGGAACTTTTGCAACCACAGTTAGACGAACGATTGCGCGATCGAATTGTTGGAGATTTATTTAGAGATTGGATAAAGCAAGAAACTGAGAAATTTGAAATAGTTCAAGTCTGATACATGCAACTTTGCTGTTGCCCCTGTCTTTCAAGAAAAGGCAGCATTATGTTTATGTTCTGGTAACCAGCCCGACCACTCGGGCTAGCGCCCTCTAGCCCAAGCAACGTCCTTTACAGTATTTATATTCTAAAATTTGTAACAAAAACTACCAATTAGCGAACATTATAGTTATAGTCGTTGTATAAATCATTGAAGGAACTACTTACTATGAACATTAAGCATGAAAAGAGGATGGAAGCTGCGGCTAACCATAAGGCTAGTTTGGCTGCATTACTAAAGCGTCGCATAGAATCTGCTAGATCTAGAAATGACGCTCAACTGATCGGACAGCTAGAAAGCGAAATGAAGCAACTGGGTCTGAACTAAAACTGCTGTTGGCTTCATTAATTTAAGATACAAATATTGTTTTCAACACATAACGCCATTCAGTTCTTTGGGCAAGAGCGTTGCGCGAAATACGCGGAATACATTAATGTTGCAGCACCCCCTCAAGGCGATCGCCTTGAGGGGGTGCCTTCATTTTGAGCTAGTCTAGAATGTGAATGTGGTGCGAACTACGCCTACTGTAGCAGTGGGGGCGTTGTTAATGCCCTCTGGGTTAAAGACGAAGAACACGCCTGGCGTAATGCTGATATTTTTAGACACCTTAAAGTTGAAGTAACCTTCTAAATGGTAAGGCTTAGCCGTGAATCCGGTCGGAACTGTAGCAATGCCACCTACGGATTCCCGTGCTAGGGGCTGTCCGAATAGAATGCCAGCCGTATTACCCTCACTAAATACATCGCTGAAGTGGAAGCCTGTCATCCAACTGGTAAAGGTTGTCGAAGCATTAAGGTTAGTTAGATTGGCAAAGATCCAGGCACCCGATAGGTTAAAAGCAACTTTAGGGGCAACCCGCCATGTTAGGGTAGCACCAATGGAGTTGAGTTTGATCGGCTCGGTTGCTGCCCCACCATTGATGGCACCAATATCCGCCGCCGCTAAGCCAGTGCCCAAAATGTTGATTTGGTGATAGCTGTTGGCATAGTTCAGACCGATATCAAGAGTAGATGACGGTCTGAGGGTTAGTTGTGCGGCTGCTATGGTACTGCCACCAAAAAATCCAGCACCAAGGGGCGTAGCGGGGAAACCTTGATTGCTGGGGAGCGAGGCGTTCACGCTGCCGTACAGGGCGCGGAAGTCAACCGTATCCGAAGGTGTCCAGATCAAACCAACCGCCGCAGCCAAACCAGTACCGGACATGCCGCCAGACACGCGAGTGGCAGCGTTCCAACCTTGCCCAAAACGCGAGATCGAACCTTGTCCTTCGCTAGCAAAGGGACTGATCGCTGGGAATGCATCGGAAACTTCGGCGTTGGAGCCAGCAAACATGGTGAACTTATCAGCGACTGGAAAGACGTACAGTAGCTTGTAGAGGTTAATCGAGTTGGAAGCGACAGGGTTGAGATTCTGTGGATTTACGCCAGGGAACTGCGGTTCAAAGCCCAAGCGCACGTTGCTGGCACTCAAGCCTAGTGGATCGGTATATCCCAATGCACCTTGCAAGCTATTGGCACCGCCACCGAAGTTATAAGCCTGCAAACCAGTAATCAGCAAGTCTTTGCCAGTAAAACTGGTGAGTAAGTTCAGTCTAACCCTGTTATTGAATACAACATTTGAGTTGCCACTGCCTGCCACGTTAGGATTGGCACCACTAGCGCCAGCCACCCCAATAATTACTTCGCCACTCAGCTTGGTGGTAGTTGAGAACTGTTGGGCTTCGAGTGTAGCTGTTTTGGACTCTAGGGCATCAACCCGTCCCTTGAGAGCAGCTAATTCCGCCGCAAATTCCTCTTGTAACTTTTGGACGGCGGCTAGATCCTCTTTGCTAACTTTATCTGCCAAGCCAGCGGTGAGAATCTCGTTAATCTTGTCTAAGCAGGCATTTAAACCTGCGGCAAATTCAAAGCGCGTGAGGGCGCGCTGACCGCGAAAAGTGCGATCGGGATAACCGGCAATGCAACCATAGCGCTCGACTAAAGATTGCAAGGCCGTGAACGCCCAGTCAGTTGGACGAACGTCAGATAGCTGCGAAACAGATGTGACGTTTTGGGCTGTGGGGCTGGGAGCGATCGCATTGTCTTGTATTTGCGCGTTTAACTGCGAAACTGGAGTGCTAGTGGTATTACTAGGAACTATCTCCGATACTGTCTCTGCTGTTGTTTCTGAGGTTGTGGCAGTTGTAGCTTGAGCAACCGGTTGGAAAGGTTGCACGGGAGTCTCGTTAGTTAGTTTGATAGTTGATTTAGTAGATACAGACTCTGTTGTCGCAGGTTGCTCGATATCGCCCGACTTGGTTTCAGCAGTAGCAGGAAGCGCACCAAACAAGAGATAAGAAGCTAATAGGAGCAAACCTAGCTTGCTAGCAGCGTAATTTTTCAACATAAATATTCCTCACACAATTTCCATAGGATATCAAAATTTTTAGAGATTGGTTTAAAATCCTCCTAATAAAATTTGGCATTAAACCTCAACGGTTTAAGAGGAACTGCAAGCGTGTCTTTAGTTTAAAGATATAGCCGTATGCAGACTCCGTTAGAACAGGCGAGTGTGGGGCTGCACCCCCACGCAGGAGTTCCACCCCTGTACCTCGTCCTAAGCTTGTTGACTACAGCTACATTTAACTACAGCTATATTTAAATGTACGAAAAAATCAGCGTCCCAACCTTACACAATTCCTATGGTTACTATTAGGTAAATATACGGTATCCAGAAATCTATTCCAGCTAAGCAATTACACTATCTAAACTCGGTACGTCCACCCACTGTCGTTGGGCATGGGATAGATGGGTTAAATCCATCAGTAGTTGCGAATAAATACCCTCTTTTAGACCAGGTGCGATACTCTCTCCTTTTCGGATAGCGGCAACGAAGCGATCGCAAATCGCGATAAATGGAGCGAGACGACCGTCTTTAAAGGTTTGCGGAAATTCATATTCCGATGGGATTGGCATCACTTCCAACTCGCCGCCGGGTTTTGCCTGCCGCAAGCTGAAGCCATGCACGTAGTCTGCTAGATTCGGACTGCCCAGCACGAGCGTGGCGCGATCGCCATATACCGTCACCCAATGCCCTCGTCCGCTATAGGTAACCGTGCTAATGCAAATATTACATGGCGTACCATCGGCGAGTTCCAGCATGATATTGCAGGTGTCGTCGGCATCAACGGGGTGCAGAACTCCGTTGACATCGGGTCGTGTGGGAATAGCAGTACTGAGTTGCCCGCACAGGCGTGAAATTGGGCCAAATAACCAGTCCACATAGTCGAATGTATGAGATCCCAGAGCACCTAGCGCCCCTCCACCTCGAGCTTTCTGGCTGTACCAGTTCCACGCACGCTTCGCGTCGGCACGCCCTTGAACCAACCAGTCGATTGTAATCAGACGAGTTTTGCCAGCGTATCCTTGCGCCATTAAATCTTTTAGATAGCACCAATGGGGACAGGTACGAAACTCAAAGTCCATCGTCACGATCGTCCCCTTATTCTGGGCTAGCTTATACAGAGCGATCGCCTCATCGACATTCAGCGTGGTCGGCTTTTCCAGTAAAACGTGTTTTCCGGCAGCGATCGCGGCTTTGGCTGCCTCAAAATGCAAAAAGGGAGGCGTGGAGATACTGACCGCCTGCACGTCTGGGATTGCCAGGAGATCGCCAAGGTTGGTGTAGCTGTGGGGAATGCCAAATTTATCTGCTATCTGTTGGGCTTTATCTAGCCTGCGATGGTAGACTGCCACTACTTCCGTGTCGGGATGAGCCTGAAACCCTGGAATATGGACGATTTGCCCGAAGCCAGTACCGATAATACCAATGCCAATTTTCTGCGCCATGTTGGAACCATTATTAACTATTTCGATCGTTTGAGCATTCTACAACTCGTAGCCCCGCGCTAACCAGTAGTGCCAATCGGCGATCGCTTCCTGGGTATCTTCATCTGCTGCGGGGGCTTCTATCTCTTTTAAACGCATAGAGAATATATCCCCGTCATATTCCACTTCCACAAACATCTCGTGCAAGCACTCCTCCTCCGGGGACATTCCCACCACTACTACCTCAGTTCCTTTTTTCTGCGCTGAAGTGCGCGACTTCTCGATTAGCAAAGCCTTAAAGGGGAAACTTAGTTTGTCGTCAAGATAGTAGTACCAACCCATTGCCCGTTCTTCTTCACCGTAGGCATCAACTACAATCTCCATGGCAATGCGTTCTTCTCGCGCATCGTCTTCTGCAACTTTAGCCATAAGTGTTGTTCCTCCAAAGCAACCTGCTAAGATAAATTTAGCTATTTTAGGGTGCGTTTTGTGACTTTTTTGAATACTTGCTTAGTTTAATACTCGATTTAATAACTGGACAAACATGGTTGTAACTCCTCAAAAATCGAAACTCGCTCTAGATATCTGGGTCAAAGCAACTTGGGAAGATTTTGTGGCTCTAGCTGACGATCGCGCTTATACAAGAACTAACAGATTTTATTACGACCGCGATGCGATGAGGATAGAAATGGCAGCACTTGGCCCGATACACGCCCGCGAAAATGCGATTGTTTCTAAGGTAGTCAGCTTGTTTGCGACGCTCAAAAATATACGAATTTTTGAGTATTTGAATTGCAGTTTTCGCAAGGAGCCGGAAAGAGAGTGCCAACCAGATCTTGCTTTCTACATTGGTGAGGGGTTACGTTTACCTGCATCTAATAACTCCCCTGTAAACTTGAAGGAACACGATCCTCCTACTTTGATAATCGAAATTGCCTCGACTACGCTTAACGACGATTTAGGGCATAAACGTTTGTTGTACGAGCGGCTGGGCGTGCGGGAATATTGGGTAGTGGATGTCGAAGCGACTGAAGTATATGCCTTTGAGATTGCGGACGGACGCAGCGGACGCATTCAAGCATCCCAAGTGCTAGCGGGTCTGCGGATCGCAACTGTAGAAGAGGCTCTACTCCGCAGCCAGAGTGAAGATGATGGGGCGATCGCGCGGTGGTTATTGCAAACCTTCAACGCCTAATTCTCATACGGAATCTAAGCGCAGCTTTGAGGAACGGCAACCTGTCGCAAAAGTTCCATCGGGCCGCAGGCTTTAAGAACCTGCATTTGCTCTCGATCTCTCACTAGCAACGTACCAGCAAATCCCAATGAATTGACCGAGATAGACCCAAAACTTTCCTGCGATCGCAAAATCAAAAGCATCCATTCTCGCGTTGCCAAAAGATTATACGGACAGGGCTGTATCCCTAGCTCATTCTCTGCACTAGTTTTGGGGAAACTAATCGCTTTGAGCAGGCGATGATAACAGGCCAGTGTCGCTTCTGCGGCTTGGAATGGAGAGCCTGCCCAGAGCGGCTCTAATTTGGTAAAGGCATGGACAAAAGGCAGTCCGGGGATGGTAGCAATCTCGCCTTGAAATACAGCGGATGATAGTAGTGGCGCGATCGGAATCTGGTGAGGTTCAGAAGGGATGAGCGGCAGGGAAACAATTTGCAAATGCTTATGCGGTTGGCTGGCACCAGCCGTTTTGCCAGCATTGTAAAATACCAGCCCGTCGAATTCTGCCAGACACGCCCACATTGCTACAAAATCTGCCAAGGTCAGCAGGCTTTCCTGTGCCTCGAATGCCCGTGTAATAACGAGTAGGTGGCGATCGACTACGTTGAACTTGTTCAGAATGCAGACATGCGTATCGGAAATATCCGTAACAAACAGATCCTCGTCGTAGGGCAGGAAGGGGTTGAACGATCGATCGCCAGCACTAGTTAGTCGGTCTTGGGCTTGTTTCGCCTCGTCCTTGCGAGCGAGATTGGCCAGGATTCTCACCATAAAGCGAACGCCATCCTGCTCGACAAACTCAAACTCTGTCGGAATGGACAGCAAGGCACCGCACTGATGGGCGCGATCGCTGCGCTCTACCAGCTTTGTCCACAAAGTGCCAGGTTTCAACAACAGATTTTCCCGATCCAAATTATGCTTCCTCAAAACAAAATACGCCCAAAATCATTGTATAGCTCCCATAAAATACCTCCCGACTTATTTTGTCCCTAATGGGGCGAGATCTAGGTTAAGTTAGTTATTGGGTCTAGCTTGCATAAACTAGCTTGCATAAATTTGTAGAGGTTGACTATGTACCAGTCCAAACCTAACGCTATGGGGAAACCCTTCCCCACGATGTACGATCTGCCCAGCGATTATCCGGAGGATCCAGGATTGCCTGACGAGTTTCATCTTTATCAACCGCAGGTTCTCAGTCAAACTTGTAAACCTCCTGTCTACGAAAGCGATCGCGTCTTTATTGCCAGCGACCTCAATCTTTACTACGATCTCGATCGCTTGAATTGGTATAAACGCCCCGATTGGTTTGTAGTGGTAGATGGAACGCGGCTATACCAAAATAGAGAGCTTCGTCAAAGTTACGTTCTATGGGATGAAGGCAAGAGTCCTTTATTAGTGGTGGAGTTGATCTCCGAAGGAACGGAAGCAGAAGATTTGGGCAGAAACGTACGCAAACTCGGCAGCCCGCCGACTAAGTGGGAAGTATACGAACAGATTTTGCAAGTGCCTTACTACATAACATTTGACGAGCGCAATAGCGAATTTCGCAAGTTCAGATGGCAGAATGGCAAATATACCGAACTAGACAGGGAAGCAACAAAGCTGTGGGTTGAGGAATTGCAGTTAGGGCTGGGGATTTGGCACGGATCTTATCAAGGCATAGAAGCTGATTGGTTGCGTTGGTATGATGCTAATGAAACGTGGCTCCCAACCCAGGAAGAGCGCGCCGAACAGGAACGCCAGCGCGCCGAACAGGAACGTCAACGCGCCGAACAGGAACGCCAGCGCGCCGAACAGGAACGTCAACGTGCCGAACAGGAACGTCAACGTGCCGAACAGGAACGCCAGCGTGCCGAACAGGAGCAGCAGAAAGTGGAAGCGCTGAAAATGCAGTTAAGGGCACTAGGAGTTGAACCCGATATTTAATGCTGTAGGGGCGAACGGCCGTTCGCCCCTACAATTGAAAACCGCATATATTGGGAAGAGCGTAATTCAGGGATAAAACAAATTGCTGCGTGAAAAGATTGCGTTTTACTTAGAGGATATTGAAACACCTGTAGGCAAAGGGATTAACCTGGCGATCGCTCTACTGGTGTTGATTTCATCTGGAATATTTGTCGCACAAACCTATCTCATCTCCGAGACAACCCGAAATATCCTGAATCTTGCGGACAATGCTATTCTTTTTATCTTTGCCGTTGAATATCTACTCCGCCTCTGGTGCGCCGACAACAGGCTGAAATACTGCTTTAGCCTTTATTCAATGATCGACTTAATCGCGATTCTACCGTTTTTTATAATTGCGGCTGACACTAGTTTTATTCGCCTCTTGCGCTGGTTCAGATTTCTGCGCCTGGTGCGTCTGTTGGGCGATAAAACCATATTTGGGCGAGTTAGCAACGACGATCGCCTGATGGTGGTGAGAATTATATTTACTCTATTTGCGATCGTGTTTATCTTTTCGGGGCTGATTTATCAGGTCGAACATCCCGTCAATCCCAATAGCTTTAGAACTTTTCTCGATGCATTTTACTTCTCGATTTTTACCATGACAACAGTTGGTTATGGCGATGTCACCCCTTCTTCGGAATCTGGACGTTTGCTTACCGTTTTGATGGTACTGATCGGCATCGCGCTGATTCCGGTGCAGTTGGGAGATTTATTTAAAAGCCTGGTTAAAACGGCTAATCGCGTAGAGATACCGTGTCTCAATTGCGGTTTGTCGTCTCACGATGCTGATGCCAAACATTGCAAGAACTGCGGCACCGCATTGAGTCCTGAGATGGAGTGATTCACGTTAGGGTCAAACGACCGTTCGCCTCTACTCATGGTCTACAAAACCACAGGATAGTTCTCCGTTTGGGGAACCTTCTGCTTCTACCAAGCAGGCAATGCCATCTTTTTCGCTGAGCATAACCACATGGTCTAAAGTAGGAGCGGGAGCGATACTGTAAGGCGCGATCGCCGCAATGCGAAGATTAGGGATATCTAATCCAGATTCACACAAACTACCTGGCTCTTGCGGGCAGCGCATTTCTACTTTCTGAGAATTGTCCAACTGTAGTGCGGCAATAGGGGTATCGGTGGTATCTGCCTTGGCAGGGGTAGCAAAACTTACCAAAGCGATCGCTAATAACGTTGCAAATCCTCTTAATTTCATAGCCTTAATCCTCACTCTGTAATCTGAATATCCTGTGAAGTTTTACCTTGAGCACCTGTCTATCAGTTTGCGACTTTAGACGCGGTTATACTTCCTGCAACTAGCTCATGCGAGTGGGTGAACCCCCCTCTGGCATGGAGCGAGATCGCTCTATATCTAGATATCATCTCTGTAAAATATGGCAATTGCAGCGATCGAGATCTGAGCTTAGTTGCGATCGCGATCGCAATGCCACTGTCAGTCCCAGACAAGGCATAATGCTATTAGTAACGAGCGCGAGTTTTCAGATTTTTTAGATTCTTATGAAATTAGGTATTGCAGTTGTAGTAGTTCTGGCGGCTGGTACATGTTTTGGCTTGTCCGTACAAGCGGTACGAGCAGATAATCCCTTGCACGTACGGCAATTGCTGACTACCAAGGAGTGTCCGGGTTGCGATCTCTACGAGGCTAATTTAGGGCCTGTCAATCTGCGGGGAGCTAATCTGAGCAATGCCAACATGTACCGCGCCAATCTGAGGTTTGCCGATCTCAGAGAGTCCAGACTAGTGGGCGCTAACCTGTACAGAGCCGATCTTAGAGGAGCAGATCTAACTGGCGCGGATATCTTTGGAGTCGATTTCAATGAAGCCAACCTCTGCAATGCCATCATGCCTGATGGCAAGAAGTCAACTCAGGGTTGTCCCGATAATGTTGCCAAATAGTTTTTACCAACATCAATTAGCGATCGCTGCGCCACGACCAGAATCTTCGATCGCGATCGAGCTTTACAACCAGCGTTACCTACACCCTCCTCAAAAATCTTCTGGAGCATCTCGATCCCTCTTCCTGATATTATCGCTTTTAGGGTAAAGCGTTTGTCTTTGAACCGTTTTCTGACGAGTCAGCCAGTTTATCCCTTTCCGCTGAGGATTACCCATTCATGAAACCAGAGTTATTAGCAAAAATACAAAGCTGCTGTCGAGATCTAGCTGCCTTCGAGCAAGTTCGGCAAGCTCTGGCGGATGAAATGTACACTTTGGAGCAAGCGACCCGTCAGGCTAATTTCCAGCTCCAACAGCAGCAGGCGCTAGCCCGGGTGATTATGCGACTGCGAGAACACATAGATCTAGAAGCAATTTTTAAAGCTACTGCGGCTGAAATCAGGCAACTGTTAGGGGTCGATCGGGTTGGCATGTTTCGCTTCGATCCAGACTCTGGCTGGGATGACGGCGAATTCGTATCGGAGGATGTAGACCCCGAGTTTGACTCGGCGATCACCCAAAAAGTTCGCGATCGCTGTTTTGGCGAGCAGTTTGCTATCTATTACCAAGAAGGGCGCGTGCAGAACGTTGCCGATATTTACAATGCCGGGTTGAGCGACTGCCACATCGCGATCCTGTCGCAATTTCAGGTACGGGCAAATCTGGTGGTGCCCTTGTTGCAAGGTCGCCATCTGTGGGGCTTGTTGTGCATCCATCAATGCCGCGCCCCCCGCCAGTGGCAGGACACCGAGATCGAATTCGTGCAGCAAATCGCCAGCCACTTAGCCATAGCGCTGCAACAGGCGGAACTGCTGGCAGAACTGCGGGCTGAGGTAATCGAACGCCAGCAGGCGGAGCAACGCGCTTTGGAACTCAACCAGGGCTTGCGCCAGGCAATTATCGAACTGCAGGCAGTGAATAAAGAACTGGAAGCCTTTAGCTATTCTGTTTCCCACGATCTGCGCGCCCCCTTACGCAGTATTGACGGTTTCAGCCAGGCACTACTAGAAGACTATCTGGGTCAATTAGATACTGTCGGGCAGGACTATTTGCGTCGCATCCGCTCGGCTAGCCAGCGCATGGGGCAGTTGATCGATGACCTGCTCGCGCTAGCGCGGGTAACCCGCAGCAGCCTCCACAAAGAAGTCGTCGATCTCAGCCAACTGGCTAGCGAACTCTGTACTCACTTGCAGCAAGCCCATCCAGAGCGGCAGATGGAGTTTGAGATCCAACCTGACCTCGTTGTCCAAGGTGATGTGCGGCTGTTGCAGGTGGTATTAGATAATTTAATTAATAATGCCTGGAAATTTACCTCGAAGCACCAGCAAGCCAGGATTGAATTTGGCGCGATCGCTCCTGAAAACGGTATTCCTGTATATTTTGTTCGCGATGATGGCGTTGGTTTTGATATGGCATTCGTTGACAAATTATTTAAGCCATTTCAGCGCTTGCACGGCATGTACGAATTCCCCGGCAACGGGATCGGGCTAGCCACCGTGCAGCGCATCGTTCACCGCCACGGCGGTCGAGTATGGGCAGAAGCCGCCTTAGATCGAGGTGCGACGTTTTATTTTACGCTGGAGGAGGAGGAAGTTGGGGTATGAGTGGAGGCACCAATACCAAAGCGATCTTATTAGTAGAAGATAATCCCGATGATGAAGCATTGGCAATCCGTGCCCTCAAACGCCATCACATTGGCAACGAGATCGTAGTAGCACATGATGGGGTAGAAGCACTGGATTATCTGTTTGGCACGGGTCAATATGCGGGACGGAATATCGGCATCAAACCTGCCGTGGTTCTATTGGATCTGAAACTGCCTCGGATCGATGGTCTGGAAGTGCTGCGTCGCCTGCGCGAAAATGAAAGTACAAAACTCTTGCCTGTCGTGGTTTTAACCACATCCAGCGAAGAACAAGATCTGCTCGACAGTTACAGCTTGGGATGCAATAGTTACATTCGCAAACCCGTCGATTTTCTGCAATTTTCGGAAGCGATTCGACAACTTGGGATGTACTGGCTGCTGATGAACGAACCACCACCCATTTAGGAAGGCGATCGCCATGAATCCTCAATTATCTGTTCTGATTGTTGAAGACTCGGAAGACGATATGCTGCTAGTGTTGCGGGAATTGCGACGTGGCGGCTACGCGATCGACTACGTCCGGGTCGAGACTCCAGATGAAATGCAAGCCGCCCTCGATCGGCAGCCGTGGGACATTATCCTGGCCGATTATACCTTGCCCGCCTTTAGCGGCCTGAGCGCGCTGCAACTGTTGCAGGAACGGCAGCAAGATCTACCTTTCATTATTGTTTCGGGCACGATGGGGGAAGAAACCGCCGTCTCTGCCATGAAAGCGGGGGCACATGACTTTATCACCAAGGGCAATTTAGCGCGGTTAGTACCGGCGGTGGAACGGGAGTTGCGAGAAGCCACAGAACGGCAGAAACGCCGTCAGGCGGAACTGGCTTTGCAGGAAAGCGAAGACCAGAAGAAACACCTGGAAACTCAGTTTTATCGCGCTCAACGCCTGGAGAGTCTGGGTACCCTGGCCAGCGGCATCGCCCACGATCTCAACAACATTCTGACTCCGGTTCTGTCAATTGCTCAGGTATTGAGGTTACAGCAACCAAATCTTGGCGAGCGATCGCAGCGGATGTTGCAGATCTTAGAAGATAGCGCCAAACGAGGCGCGAATATGATCGAACAAATTCTCACTTTTGCCAGAGGTACGGGTGGAGAGCGCCATCCAGTGCAGGTTACGACCCTATTGCACGAAGTAATTGATGTCATCCAACAGACTTTCCCAAAATCGATTGATATTCATCACAATATTCACGAACAGTCACTTTGGTTGGTTTCTGCTGATTCGACTTACCTGCATCAGGTGTTTATGAATCTCTGCGTGAATGCCCGCGATGCCATGCCCAACGGGGGCATTCTCTCTTTTACCATTGAAAATTTTTTTGTAGATCGAGCCTTTGCTCAAGCCAACCTCGATGCCCAGGTTGGGAACTATGTGGTCGTTACCATCGGCGATACTGGTGTGGGAATTCCCTTAGAAGTCCGCGATCGCATCTTCGATCCATTTTTTACCACTAAACCACCCGGTCAGGGCACAGGGTTAGGGCTGGCAACCTCGTTAGGGATTGTCAAAAATTACGGCGGATTCTTACAGGTTTTCAGTGAAGTAGGGCAAGGCACTCAGGTGAAGGTGTACTTACCTGCCATTGAAGGCATGTCAACTGACTCTATCCGATCGGAAGAACGGCTTAGCAGTAAGGGAGAGATGATTTTACTCGTAGATGACGATATTGCCGTGCTGCACAGTATTCAATCTCTACTAGAAATCCAGGACTATATCGTGATATCAGCAAATGATGGCATGGCAGCGATCGAACTGTTCGCTCAGCGTCAAGCTGAGATTAAACTGGCGATTCTAGATATCATGATGCCCAAGATGAGCGGCATCACCTTAATTCAGAAGCTGAAGGAGATAAATCCAACGGTTAAGATTATTGCCATGAGCGGATTGCCAGCCAACCGAGACCCCGCTCTTGCCGCAGGCGCGAGTGCATTTTTATCAAAGCCCTATACCCTCAAAAAACTTCTAGAAAGTCTAGCTCTCATCACGTGATGGTAATCCACAAAAGAATGTAATTGAAATAGGATTTAACGATATCTATAGTAGCTTTTGGGCAACGCCGCGAGCTTTAATCGCATCGTCGAAATTTGGTCGCAGCGCGATCGCCCGATCGAACGATGCTACTGCCTCGCGAAACCTGCGCATCGCATAGAGCGATAGTCCGCGCGCGTACCAGGAATCAGCGGCGGTAAGTTCGACTAAATCGGAAAAGTACTGGTTAATCTGAATTGCTCTGTCATAGGCTGCGATCGCCTGGTCGTAGCGTTTCAAATTCGCTAGTGTAATCCCTCGATTATGCCAAAGTGGAGAGTCGTTAGATGTGAGATTTAGAGCTTTATCGTAGCTTTGCAACGCCTCGTCGTAGCGTTTCAAGTCGTCCATCACATAGCCGCGACCGTACCAAGCATCAAATGCATCGGAATTGATCTGGATGGCGCGATCGTAGGCTACCAGCGATTCTTGGTAGCGTTTGAGCTGTCGTAGCGCTTTGCCCTTACTGGCCCACACCTCAAAAGCATTGGGTTGCAGTTGGAGAGCCTTATCAAACGAGGCGATCGCTTCTTCGTACCGCCGCAGCCCGTACATCCCTCTACCGCGACCGTACCAAGCGCCAGCAATTTCAGGCTTTGCTTGAGTAACTCGATCTCCCAGTGCCAGCAACTCTTGATGCTTTCTTAATACGTACATCGAACTGCTCAAACCCGCCCAAGCGTTTGTGTAATCCGGCTTAGCTTGCAAAGCTTTACTAAAAGAGGCCGCAGCATCTGGATAGCGATTCAAACTAAATAGTGCATGTCCTCGCAAATTCCAAGCCTCGGCGAAGTCGGGTCGCGCCTGTAATGCCTTATCAAATGATTCCACCGCTTCTCGGTAGCTATTCAACCCCGAAAGCGCTACGCCTCGGCCAAACCAGATATCGGTCAGTTCGGGCTTGAGTTGGAGTGCTTTATCAAAAGACGCGATCGCTTCGCGATATCGTTTCAGTCCGGCGTAGGCGGCACCGCGACCGCCCCAAATTTCAGCTACATTGGGATATGTCTGCACCAGGCGATCGAAAATAACGCTCGCTTCTTGATAGCGCTTCTGATTCAACAGCGCCGCCGCCTGCACGATTAAGTCCTGCCCCCCAGTCTGAGCTAAAATAGGCTCTACTTGAGCGAGTAATGGCTGGGGCGATCGCGTTAAAAAACCAACTAGTACGCTGCTACCAAAGGCGACAACAGAGAGTATAACTTTCAGAAACAGGAAATTAAGCTTCATTTCTTCGCTACTAAAATCGCATTACACTAAACTAAGAGTTAAGGAAATAGCCTAGCCCTTCCAGTCAGTCCTTTAGCAATTTTACCAACAGATTTTGCTATCTATAGCGGTTTTCAGATGAAAACGAGAAGGGGGTTTGGGGGCGTTGCCCCCAAGAAGGGGTTCCACCCCTTCACCCCGTCAATAAAACCTGTTCTCAATTGAAAAACGCTATAGCATTACGGCTCTCGACCTGATTGATGAGAATTTGGTATAATTTCGATCGATTCATATTCTATGTACATTAGAAATGACCCGCGAATCACTTGAAACAAGAGTCCGCACGGTAGAAGAAGCTATAACTGTTATGGCGGAAGCCCAGCGCGAGTTGCAGGCTAATCAAGCATATATGGCAGAAACACACCGTATAGTAGCAGATAACATCGATACGCTTACCCGGTTAATGGCCAGGATGGATGAGCGGCAAACTGTACTGGAACAGCTACAAGCTCAAAGCGCGCAGCGGCAAACTGTACTGGAACAGCTACAAGCTCAAAGCGCGCAGCGGCAAGCAGAAAATGCACAGCGACAAGCCAGAATCGAAGAGCGGCAAGCAGAAACAGACCAGCGCTTTAACATTTTGCTAGAAGAAATTCGATTTATGAACCGTCGTAACTTTGGCGATCGCAACGAACAATAGCTGTGTTTCAATGCCTTTAACACTTCTTGAAGAGAAAAAAAGTCATAATTGCCAGACACATTTCCCCCTCAGTTAGAACTCCGCACCTGGCAATCTAATTGTGGATTTTGCGTCTGTTTTAAAAATGGCTTGCAGAGATTGTTGTAACGTGGGAGTCATCACAATTCGATCCTCATATGCCACGATTACCCTAACCAACGTAGGAAGTTTATTCTGAGTCGCTTCCAAATAGAGAGGCTCGACATAAAGCAACGATTGCTCGATGGGAATCACTAATAGATTTCCTTGAATCGTTTTTGAACCCTGGCGATTCCAAAGCGAAATTTGTTGAGAGATCGCAGGATCTTGATTGATACGCGCTTCGATTTGCTGGGGGCCGTATACTAGCCTCTGTTTGGGAAAGACATACAGCAGCAGCTTGCCATAGTTCTCGCCATCCGATCGCGCTGCCAGCCAGGCAATTAGATTAGCCCGCTCCTTTGGTGTATAGGGTAAAAGGAGAATGAATTCCTCAAATGGAATGGTAGGCAGACTGGTAATCAAGTAATATGGTTCGACTAGCTGGGGGCGATCGCCGTAGACTTCAGTGGGAATCTGCCACACGTCTTCGCGATTGTAGAATACTTGCGGATCGGTCATGTGATAGGTCATCAAGCGTTCCGATTGGATCTTGAAGAAGTCAACTGGATATCGCAGGTGTCGCCGCAGATTGGCAGGCATGTCGTCGAGCGATTTGAATAAATTGGGAAAGATGGCAGCCCAGGTATTAATCATCGGATCTTTGGCATCGGCAATGTAGAAATTGACCGCACCGTGATAGGCATCGATGACCACCTTAACAGAGTTGCGGATATAATTTATCCCTTCGCTGCCAATGTCGGCATAGGGATAGCGATCGCTGGTGGTGTAGGCATCGACAATCCAATATAGATGACTGGGATCTTTGATATTTCTGGAAACGTTGTTGGATTTAGTATCCGCTGCCACTAAATAGGGATCGCCATCGAAGCGCAAAAACGGCGCGATCGCCCGAATGCGTTGTTTGATGTTGCGCCTAAACAATAGCTTGGTCTCTGGGAGAAAGTCGCGCGTAAACAGCATTTGCCAGTCGTTTAAATATTTGGCAAACATCCATCGCCGCCAGAGCACGCCAATATTAATTCCTCCCCGTCCATCGTAGGTATTGTAAACATTGTCATCGCCACTGGGATAATCTAATTCTTTCACCCTGGTTCCCACGATCGCGTAAGTATCAGTTAGTTCGCCATAATAGATGCGAGGTTGACCGATGGGAATGCTGGTACGCACGGAGTCGCTAGAGGTAGTGAGAGGAGTGCCTTCTGTAATGCCAATATCCTTGACAAGATACTCGGGCAGGCCGCTCGCATTAAACCTGTTCACCGGACTAACGGTAAACCCATAACCGTGGGTGTAGATGAGGCTGCGATTGACCCAGGTTTGCGCTATCTTGGGTAAGGCATTATAGTCTAATTCCCTGGGGGCAATCAGAACCTGTTGTTTGGCAGGAGGTTCCTGCGGCTCGACAGCCAGGGTATAGCGATCGATATCAGCATCGGCAAAGCGATAGTAGGGGCGAATCTGCTGTAGCTGCCGATTGCTTTCCAATAAGGGCTGCCGATCCCACAGGCGGATATTGCGAATCGTGAGTTCGTTGGACTGAATATCGTCATAGGTAAGGCGATTCTGTGGATCGAAAGCTCGAACTTCAATCGCATCGAGATCGAATGCCTGCCGCGTCTGCGCGATCGCACGTGCGATATAAGGTCGTTCTCGCTCCAACTCATTCGGTTGCACGACCAGTGACTGTACTGCCTGCGGTACTACCTGCCCCGCTACGACAACTACTATTAAATAGATGATTAATCCGTATGCTACGTGCTTGTGGTCGGAGAACCGACGCGATCGCGAAATTGCTCTCCACAGCAAATATGCGGCGATCGCCAGTGACAGAATAGCCAACAGCGTGCAGGCTGGCAGTTGCGCGTTGATATCGGTATAACTCGCACCATAGGAAACTCCTCGTGGTGAATAGAGTAGCTCGTAGCGACCGAGCCAGTAGCTGAATGCCACTCCCAACATCAGCGCACCTCCCATACCGTAGAGATGTTGCTGTTGAGAAGACGAGAATCCTGGGAACATCCCTTGACTGAGGCTATTTGCTGACAGTAGATATGTCAGTAATGCTGCAACAAAACCGTAGGCGAATATGCCGAGCAGTCCGAATTCCAGTAATTCCCACAGTGGCAGCGAAAAGATATAGAAACTAATATCCCGTCCGAACACCGGATCGTCGCTGCCAAACGGCGTGGGATGGAAATATGGCAACACCCTTATCCACTGTCGCGAGATCGCAGTGGCGATCGCCGCACTCATCATCAACGCACTCGCCGCCAGTAAGAAGCGAGGGTAAATTAACAGAGCGATCGCCCCACCTAGAAGCGCGATACCTGCAATTCTGTGTGAGTTTAACTGCACCAGCGATCGCCATACCTGCTCCGGCCTGAAGGGCTGCGGTGCTGGAGGCAAAATATTGGGAAGATTGACATCGCGGCTGGTTTGACCGAGCGCGGCTTGAGCAAATGCAGTTTGGGCAAGAGCAACCTGACCGTAATGCCACAGCAGTAACCCTACTAACAGGCTCAGTCCGAGCGACAGGAGCAGCAACCAGCGCAACCGCAGCGGCATAGCGTATTTTCCCGATCGCTCGTTTTTTGCGATTGCATCTGCTCTTTGCTCCCCCTTAACTGAGAAAAGAGCTACTCTCTTTTCCATAGGAGGATCGGGATGCTTGAGTCGTTGAGCCAGATGTAGGTTGCCAAACAGATAAACGGCAGCGATCGCGAAAGCGATCGCCCACAGTCCTACCCTCGCCGCCAACCTAATTGCATAGGTGGAAAGATAGCCGACTTCCTGGAACCACAGGATCTCCGCTCCCAAACGAGCAACTAACTCGGCGATCGCCCACAACGTCAATATGGATGCAACAGCCAGCAACAGAACGTAGCGCTTCCTTAATTTTTGCCTTAGTAGCAGTAATTTCACGACTATCTCCCATGCGATCGCGGCTTCGCGTCGGTTAAGTAAGCGACCCGCACCTATGAAATATAGCCATAGACAGATGGGTGCGTGGGGGGGCTGCGCCCCCCACGCAGGGGTTATACCCCTGCACCCCGTCCTAAATCCGTTGGCTATAGCTATATTTGTAGCATCTACCTGATAAACTGCAACAAATCGAACTCTTGGCGAATGTCGAGCAGGGAGCGATCGAGCAAAGGCTCAAACTCTAGAAACGGTAGTAGCTTCTGGCGGTTTCGAGTTTTGAACCAAATCGGAATTAAAGCTGGAATCAGCAACGGTAGTACCATGAGTACCGATCTGTAGAGCCAAAGTACGCCCTTTTCTCTAATCATGTCCTCATACATCACATCTACGGCAGGCGAATTTTTCATTTTTAGATAGGTCTGAAACGTGCATTCACTCGTCCACCAAAATAGCGGCAGAATTTTTAGCTCGTCGTACATTCCCGTATCGCAACCGTAGATGACATGACCGACATCATGAGCCAGCAAGATTTTGGCAAATTCTTGTGGCTGTGTTTCAGGTGGAGTGACGTGAGGATTGTGGGCATAGTACTCTGCCAAACCTTCCTGAAGCGTTTGAGTACTGGTTTTATCCATGTAGTGAGGGCGGTGGCTCATAATTATTAATTATATTTTCGATACGATACAGTACCGTAAATTATGCTAACACTTAATGAACAATCCTGATAAAAAATCGCCGGGAAGACCACGCAGCGTCAAATCTCATCAAGCCATGTTGCAAGCAACTCTCGAACTGCTGGCAGAAGTTGGTTTCGATGCAATGAGTATCGATGCGATCGCGGCTCGCGCTGGGGTCGGCAAAACCACAATCTATCGTCGCTATGCCTCAAAAGCAGAATTAGTCGCGGATGCGATTGAGAATGTTCGAGAAGAAATGGTAATCCCCGATACGGGCACTCTTCAGGGTGACATTGATGCGCTCGTTCAAAATGCCGCACAAATCACTCTCAGTCCACTTGGACGACAGACTGTTGCCATGATTATTAGCAGTGCCTCCAGCAACGCTCAATTTGCTCAGATTTACTGGACAAAATATCTACAACCTCGACGAAAAACATTTGCGATCGTCCTAGAACGGGCAAAGGCAAGAAATGAAATCCCAGCCGACCTGGATTCCGATCTAGTCTTTGACACGATGAGTGGAATCATGCTCTACGCTTTAATTTTTCAACCGACATCTGAATCCTGGACAGCGTATGTTCGCCGTGCCCTAAGTCTCTTGTTTAGAAGCAACTGAACGCAAATGGATAACTTTTCAACTGCTACCACAACCTTTAACCGAAGCAGCCCAACATCGATCTAGCCACTAGCTACAACTCAGGTTTAGTAAGGCATTGCCCGTCATGCGACAAATACGCCAGTCGGGTAGCACGTCTGCTCCCATCCGTTGATAAAAACTAATCGCTGGTTCGTTCCAATCTAAAACCGACCATTCAAATCTTCCGTATCCCCGCTCGATCGCTATGCCAGCAAGATATCGAATCATGGCTTTACCAATACCTCGTCCGCGATATGCTTCCAGCACGAATAAATCCTCCAAATACATACCAGGGCGTGTCAAAAACGTGGAATAGTTTTGTACGAATAAAGCAAATCCCACGGACAGATCGTCGCATTCAGCAACGATCGCCTCAGCGCAGGGGCGATCGCCAAACAAGTGATCTGCCAAGGCATCGATGCTGCCAGTACAAGTATCGGTCAGTTTCTCATATGCAGCTAATGCCTGGATTAATGCAAAGATAGTCTCCACATCTGTAGGAGTTGCCGATCGGATCTGACAGTCGAAATTAATTGAGTTTGCTGTATCCAAGCGCGTTACTCCTTTCCATTTCTAATTTTCTCCAGAATTTTGGATGTTGAAGTAGGAATCTCTATTTGAATTAATTCAATCCTTCCTCCACTAGCGATTACCACCGGAGCCTCTGGCAGAGTTGCGGGCGTGTAGTCCCCGCCTTTGACGTAAATATCGGGGGAGATCGCCTGGATTGTCGCGATCGCCGTAGTTTCTGGGAAAATTACCACGGCATCAACTGGCTTGAGCGCTCCTACAACTTCGGCTCGTTGTGCTTCTGGCACGATCGGACGCAGATCGCCTTTGAGTTGGCGTACGGAGCGATCGCTATTTAAGCCGACAATTAAAGTTTTGCCCAATTGTTTCGCCGCTTGCAGGTAGCGCACGTGACCCACATGAATGAGATCGAAGCACCCGTTTGTAAAAACTAAAGGTCGCCATGCTTGAGGTGACTGCCGCAGGATCGCCTGGAGTGAATCTAAGCTGATAACATTACTATCATTACTAACAACATTGCTAGCGACATTACACATGGCAATTCTAAAATAGACAACTCCGAACTAGCGTTGCAGATCGTAAATTTTGCAACAAGGGCAAGCAGGGGCTACACCCCCAGAAGGGATGTTACACCTTCCCCCCTGCAAAACTTTTGTTTTGGCGTACTAGCCTTAAAACAAACTATACAGATTACCTACACCTTAACAAAGGGTTTAAAGTAAAAACTGCGACTTGAATTTGAGCCAAAATACAGGGACTATGAGCATGGATCGCGAAACGAATAAGGATAAACACTGGACGGTCAACGATCTGGAGCGCTTGCCCGATAATGCCTGGCTTAGCTACGAGATCGTAGATGGTGAGTTATTTGTCACCAGATCGCCTCACCTGAGGCATCAAAGGGCTTGCGGTAAGATATTGCGCCCCTTAGACGAATGGTCAGAACCAAGCGGTCTCGGCGAAGCATTTTTGAACCCAGAAATTATCTTTTCTGCCTCCGATATGGTCATCCCCGACGTGATCTGGCTGAGCCACGATCGCCTGGCGGAAATACTCGACGACTCCGGGCACTTAACGGGCGCGCCGGAGATAGTTATAGAAGTTTTATCGCCTGGCAGGGAAAACGAACGCCGCGATAAGGAGGCTAAACTCAAGCTGTATTCCAGACAGGGCGTACAAGAGTATTGGATCGCCCAGTGGGAGTTACATCAGGTAGAAGTTTATCGCCGCACTGACGACAGCCTCACACTAATTGAGGTACTGAAGGAAGACGATCGCCTGACTTCACCCTTACTACCCAAATTTAGCTGCGCTGTATCGCAATTCTTTAACTAATCTACCTGAATGCTTCCTCATAGTGGCTATCACTGGCGTGGTGGTTCCGATCGTTTCTTTGAAGGCTGGTACTATCGCCTCACCCTACCCCGCATCGGGCAGTCATTTGCCTTCATGTATGCGATTGACGATCCCCAGGGTGGGACAGCGTGTAGTGGTGGCTCTCTGCAAGTGCTGGGTATTGACGATCTCCACCTCTGGCGTACGATCCCCAATCCTCGCACTTTCCACGCCAGCCGCGATCGCCTCATGCTAGAACACTGGGGAGCGGCGGGACAGGGCTATAGTGCTAGCGATCGCCACAACAAAGGCGCGATCTCCGATCCCGTTACGTCAATGTCATGCCGTTGGGATTACCACATCGAGCCAATTTATACTTGGGGTAACGTACGCGATAACGCGGGGCAAGCGATCCCCACTATGGGATACCTCTCTTATTTGCCCGTATTTGAACCGGGGTGGCAAATTTTAATGGCGCATGGCTTGGCAACTGGGGCGATCGCGTGGAACGATCGAGTATATGAATTCGATCGCGCTCCTGCCTACTGCGAAAAAAATTGGGGCAGATCGTTCCCACAACAATGGTTCTGGCTCCAGTGCAATGCCTTTAGCGAATATCCTGACTTAACGATTACAGTAGCGGGTGGCATCCGTGAATTCCTGGGTGCAGCCAGGAGCGTTGCTATGGTGGGCATTCATTACAATGGCAAGTTATATAGCTTTATGCCGGAGAACAGCGACATTTACTGTCGGATTGCGCCTTGGGGGGACTGGCAAATCGAGGCACATAAGCAGGAATACGGCTCGCCGCAAGATGTTTGCATTCACGGCACAACCTTACATCGCGGTACGTTAATTATGGTACCGAGAGCTACAGGCTTAGAATATTGCTGCCGCGATACTACTAGAGGCGATCTCAAGCTCAAACTTAATGCCGATCTACAAATTAATACCTCCAGCAATCTAGCTGCTCTGGAGGTAGGGGGAAAGTTATGGGATCGAGTTTGGCAATTCCGATCCGATCGCATCTAGCGAAACATGCTACTGACTGACGTATCTTCGTGGACGCGCCAGATCGTCTCGCCAATCAGGTTGGCGACCGAAAGGACTTTTAACTGAGGAAAATGGCAATCTTGGGGGACGGGAATGGTATTGGTAACGATTACCTCTTCAATGCAACCGCTGGAAAGCCGCTCGATCGCCGGAGGAGAGAACACCGCATGGGTAGCGCAGGCGTAGACTTGACGCGCGCCTTCTTTGCGTAAAATTTTTGCTGCTTCGGTAATCGTGCCTGCTGTATCGATCATGTCATCGACTAAAACGGCAGTCTTACCAGCAACATCGCCGATCACGTTCATCACTTCCGCTACGTTATGACTCTGGCGGCGCTTATCGATAATAGCTAAAGGGCTGTCGTTGAGCTTTTTGGCAAAAGCTCTTGCCCGCGCCACACCGCCCACATCCGGCGAAACAACTACTAAATCTTCCAGTTGTTTGTCCAGTAGGTAGCTAAATAATACGGGCGAGCCATAGACATGATCGCAGGGAATATCAAAATATCCTTGAATCTGTGCCGAATGCAAATCCATCGCAATCACGCGTTGTGCGCCGGACTGCACGATTAAATTGGCAACCAGCTTAGCTGTAATTGATTCTCGGCCAGCAGTCTTGCGATCGGCACGCGCGTAGCCGTAGTAAGGTAAAACAGCCGTAATCTGACGCGCTGAGGCTCGACGACAGGCATCGATCATAATCAGTAACTCTGTCAAATGATCGTTAACAGGCCTGCATGTAGGCTGAATTAGATAAACATCGCAGCCCCGGATGGACTCCTGTACCTGGATGTAAATCTCCCCATCAGCAAAACTCTTGCGTACCATAGGGCCTAGCCCCATGCCCAAGTACCTAGCAACTTCTTGCGCCAGGGGTATATTTGCAGATCCGGCAAATAACCTCAGCCTGTCTTCGCTGCCATTAGCAGAGAAGACACCATACCTATGTTTTGTTGTTGTTAATTGAGTCACTGCGTTTTAATCAAAGCCTACAATCGGGTTTAATTGTTTGTGCGCAAGCGGTTACTATCGTAACCCATACCTGCAATAGCGATTCAATTCAGCGTTAGTTTGACAATCATGCTATTATTTGCTACTTTTGCGGTCGGCGACGCTGCAAAAATTCAGGTATATCAAGCCCTCCCGAACTGCTTTGCTTGGGTTCGGCTTGGGAGACAGACTGCTGGCTAGTAACGCTTGTTACTTTTACAGGTTGTTGCTTCTTAATTTGCGGTGCTGGCACAACTGCCTTATGAGAAAAACCCGTAGCAATTACCGTAATTCTGACTTCCCCATCCATTTTATCGTCAATCACGGCACCAAAAATGATGTTGGCATTAGGATCGACTACTTCATAGATAGTTTCAGCCGCCGCAGTTACTTCATGTAGGGTGAGATCGTTGCCACCAGTAATGTTGAATACTACGCCATTGGCTCCCTCAATCGAGGCTTCTAGCAGTGGTGAAGATATAGCGGTCATGGCAGCCTCGCGCGCGCGCGACTTGCCCGAACCTAATCCTATGCCCATCAGGGCTGACCCAGCATCAGCCATAATGGCACGTACATCGGCAAAGTCAACGTTGACCAGTCCTGGAATTGTAATGATATCCGATATGCCCTGCACACCTTGACGCAATACATCGTCAGCAATCCGAAACGCTTCCTGTACTGGCGTATTTTCAGGTACTACGGACAGTAACTTATCGTTCGGAATCACGATTAAGGTGTCTACATGCCCCTGGAGCTGCTCTATTCCGTCTGTGGCTTGATTAATTCTTTTTTTGCCTTCAAAGGTAAACGGCTTAGTTACTACACCAACAGTTAAGGCACCAACTCCCTTGGCGATCTCGGCAATTACTGGTGCAGCACCTGTACCAGTTCCACCGCCCATTCCTGCGGTAATAAATACTAGATCTGCACCCTCAAGCGCCTGGGCAATTTCATCGCGCGATTCTTCTGCCGCTTTCTGACCGATTGACGGATTACCTCCGGCTCCTAAGCCTCTAGTTAATTTTTGCCCCATTTGAAAGCGCTTAGGTGCGGCTGACTGTAATAATGCTTGCGCATCCGTATTCACTGCCCAAAACTCAACACCCGCAACTTCGCTGACAATCATGCGATTGACTGCGTTACCACCACCGCCACCTACACCAATAACTTTGATTTTAGCTATGCTGCCTACTGTGATGTTGCTCATTTCAGGATCTATCCCTAATTGTGGCTTTGTGCTGTTATTACGGGAGTGACCCAGATGTATTCCATGATGATTCATTTTCTCAGACGTTTCATTGGTCATTGGTAAATCCGGTGGATCTAGGTCGCCAGAGCTATTGGAGGCTAACTCCGGCCAGTTATTGCTAGGTATCATTGAGACTGCCAGCGAAAGGTGTATGGTTTCATCTACGACTTGGACGGAAAACAAGCACTTACGAGTTGCTAAATATGATAAACATAATTTGCATCTAAGTATAAAACTATATATCGATAATTCAGTAGTAATTTAATCTACTGTTTCGATTCTGAGGAATTTAGCTTGGTCGGAGTTTTCATTTCCAGGATGGGGGAACTAGAATTGGTTAAGTCAATGTAAACAAATGGCTGAGATTTTAACTTCTGAGGTAAAGAGCGGAGTCTTTCTAATATCTCTAATTGTTTGGCAAAATCTGGATCGCTATAAAGTCCACAATGAACTATTCCCAGTTCCGTTTTGAGGATGAGGTTATTTTCATCCCGCCAATCTAATTGCAAAATTTTTACATGGCTTTGACTGAGACGGCGATAGGCGTTTGGCCAGACCTGCAATACTCGCTTATTCAGTCCCAAAATAGTTAGATCTGGCTTTTTGACATTGGCAGGATAGCTTTTAAGCGGCATCCATGCCCCATCTGCGTCAATCAACCCGATTTTACCGTCTAGTTCTGCTTTAGCGACGGGATTGCGCTCCTGTACTTGAATGGTTAGCCTGGCTGGAAAAAGCGTGCGGGTCACCACCACGCTACGCACGGGCGCAGTGGACTCTAGTTTCGCAGCGATCGCGCTTGGCTGCACTTGAAAGATCGATTGGGGATACGATACGGGTACGAGCTTTTGAATGGCTTCCTGGGTCAACAGGCGATTGCCTTCGATATCGACTTGACTGGGGCCGCGCAAGATCCAATCAGGCAAAGTAGCTACCCATAACATGCTACCGGTTGCACCACTGATAAACAGAAACTGCCAAAGGTGCTGAAAAAATTTAATACGACGTTTCTGCCGAAGTTGTTTGCGCCGTTCGGTAAAGTCATCTACGGTAACCTGGTCGGAGGTGGTTGCCATTGCCTTGTCTCGAGCTTTAGTTTGCACTGTTACATTGCACTGTTAATCGTGCTGTGAATTTTAGGAGGTAGCTTTCAGCAGTCAGCGCTGACTCAAATTTATGGATCCAATAGATAGATCTAAATGGATCGGAATCATTTTAAAAATTTAAGCGATCGCTGCAACAGGGCAATTGAACTTAGAATTAGTAGGGTTAAAGCCCGAGCATAGGTTATTGCAATAGCCATAGTACTTAGAGGTGTGATAGGAGCGCAATATTGCTACAACAATAGAGGAGAAAGCCCGAATTTTCAACTAAGATTTGGGGATTGGATGGGGGAGTGGGGCTTGGGTGATGGGGCTTGGGTAATGGGGCTTGGGTGATGGGGCTTGGACTGAGGGGTGAGGGTTTCAGGATCTGCCCCGTAAGGTCGGTGAATAATAAGAAAACTCAATACTATAATTGAGATTTGGTGAAATTTATAATTGGAGACAGCAAATGCTCGAACAGGGAACGATTAGTATCCACACTGAGAATATCTTTCCCATTATTAAGAAGGCGCTTTACTCAGAGCGGGATATCTTTTTAAGGGAGTTGATCTCTAATGGGGTGGATGCGATTAGTAAGTTAAAAATGGTGTCCTATGCTGGCGAAGTCAGTGGTGAGCTGCCCGAACCAGAAATTAGCGTCACCATTGATAAAGACAACAAAAGGATCGTGGTCTCTGATAACGGGATCGGCATGACTGCTGATGAGGTGAAAAAGTACATCAATCAGGTGGCTTTTTCGAGTGCGGAGGAATTCATTCAAAAATATACTGGTTCTGGTGACAGCGATCGGCAAATCATCGGTCATTTTGGCTTAGGCTTTTACTCGGCTTTTATGGTGGCGAGCCGCGTAGAAATTGATACTTTGTCGTATCAACCTGGGGCACAATCTGTACATTGGTCTTGCGATGGAACCACCGCGTTTACGCTAGATGATGGTAGTCGCGACAAGGTCGGCACCACGATCGTATTAACCCTACAAGAAGATGCGGAAGAATTTCTGGAAGTAGCCGAAGTGCGGCGGATCGTGCGCAAGTACTGCGACTTCATTCCCGTACCCATCAAGCTGAACGATGAGGTTGCCAATAAGCAGAAAGCCTTGTGGAGTCAGTCCCCTAGCTCATTGAGCAAGGATGACTATCTGGAATTCTATCGCTATTTATATCCCTTCCAGGAAGATCCCCTATTCTGGGTGCATTTGAATACGGACTACCCGTTTATTATCAAGGGTATTCTCTATTTCCCCAAAATCAAGGCAGATATCGATCCCAATAAGGGACAGATCAAGCTGTTTTGCAATCAGGTATTTGTCAGCGATAACTGCGAAGAGGTGATCCCCAGATTCCTCTTGCCCTTACGCGGTGCGATCGACAGTACCGATATTCCGTTGAACGTATCGCGCAGCTTTTTGCAGGGCGATCGCAAGGTACGCAAAATTCAAGACTACATCGCTAAAAAAGTCGGGGATCATCTCACCCAACTGTATGCCGACTCGCGTGAGGAATTCCTACGCTGCTGGCAGGACATTAGCCTGTTCATGAAGTTCGGCTCTATGAATAGCGATAAGTTTTACCAACAGGTGAAGGAAATTCTGGTTTACCCCACTACCTACGTAGAAGACGCGCCCAGCAAGAGCGAGTACGGCAACTATACAACGCTGCAAGCGTATCTGGAGCGTAATAAGGAAAAACATGAAAACCGCGTCTTTTACACTTCCGATCCCGTGACTCAGGCTACCTATGTGGAGTTGCATAAGAGTCAAGGTCTGGAGGTAATTACGCTAGACTCGTTTATCGACAGTCACTACATTCACTTTTTGGAAAGGGAATTTCCCGATGTGAAATTTGCCCGCGTCGATGCGGAGATCGACGATCGCCTGATTAGCGAGGAGTCGAAAACAGAAATCGTCGATCCCACGACGAATAAAACCCAGAGCGACCATCTGCAAGAAATCTTCCGGCGGGCTTTGCATAAACCCAATCTAGTCATTCGCACGGAAGTATTAAAGGGCAATGATACGGAGACGGCACCGCCTGCAATGATTCTGTTACCAGAAAACGCCCGCCGGATGCAGGAGATGTCAGCCTTGTTGCAGCAGACCAACGTGGCTTTCCCTGAGGATCACATTCTGCTGGTCAACACTGCCCACCCACTGATGCAAAACTTGATCGGTCTCGATCGCAGCGCAATTTTAACGGCATCGGGGCAACCTTCGGAAGCGAGCGATCTAGCTAATCTGATTTGCAACCACGTCTACGATCTAGCACTGATGGCGCAAAAGAGCTTTGATGCCAATAGCATGAAGGCTTTCCTAGAGCGTTCTAGCAAGCTGTTAACCAAGCTCACAGGCAAGATTTAGCAGCATAACGCACAAAAATCCATTACCTTCCTCTTTTTCTTCGATTGAAAAGGGGAAGGTTATTGTTATTCAAGATATCTCAGGGGATCTATGGGAAAAGTGGCGACGCATTTTGCCCTAAAAAGTTCCCATGAGAAGAGAATTCCTATGCAATATTCGCTCTGGGTTGCCACCTGCTCCATGGGAAGTTCTGAGTACTAAAACGTTTCAACAGAAAGTTTGTCAAGATCCCTAAGTGATGCCGTCTGAAACCCTCTGGTAGTGTCACAATATATTATTGATGTAGTGTGTCGATCGCAATTCATGCAAGCGGAAACTCTAGAACTGCTGGAATGGCAGAGATTGTGTCAGCATCTCGCCACCTTTGCTGCCACTAAATTGGGGACAGTGGCGGCGGTTCAGCTTGGCATACCCGAGAATCGCGATCGCTCTCTAGAGCTACTCACCCAAACCAAAGAGGTGTGCCACCTTGAGTCGAAATTGCCAGGTGGTATATCGCTAGAAGGGATTCACGATATTGCCAATGCCGTCTTAAGAGCGCAGAAGCATGGCATTCTGTTGCCGGAGGAACTTTGGCAAGTTGCCACCACTCTAGCCGGAGCCAGAAATCTGCGCCGCAGCCTCGATAGCGTTGAAGGTTGCGATCGCCTGCAAGCATTGGTTAGCGATCTGCGCACCTACCCCGAACTGGAACAGGAAATTTATCGCTGTATTGACGAGGGCGGCACGGTTTTAGATCGCGCTTCCGAAAAGTTGGGCAACCTGCGCAGTGCCCTGCGGCAGGTTCGCGATCGCATATTCAGCAGCTTGCAAGGGATTATGCAACGCAATCACAGCGCCTTGCAGGAAAATATCATTACGCAGCGCAGCGATCGCTACGTCCTGGCTGTCAAAGCACCTCAAAAGGATCGAATTCCCGGAATCGTGCACGATGCCTCCAGTACGGGCATGACTGTATACATAGAACCTCATGCCGTCGTCCCTGAGAATAACAAACTCAGGCAACTAGCACGACAGGAGCAGGCGGAGATCGAAGTTATTCTGCAACGCCTCAGCACGCAGGTAGCTGCCGTTGCTGAGGATTTGTTGAGGCTACTAGAGATTGTCACCGAGATCGATCTGGCGATCGCCCGCGCTCGCTATGCCTACTGGCTGGGAGCCAATCCCCCTGCCTTTGTTGAGGGTACGATCAATGGCAATATTACCCTGCGTCAGTTGCGACATCCCCTATTGGTCTGGCAGCAACAGCACGAGCAAGGTCATGCCGTAGTGCCAGTAGATGTAACGATCGATTCGACTATTCGGGTAGTGGTAATTACTGGTCCCAATACAGGCGGCAAAACGGCGACCTTAAAAACCTTTGGTTTAGCTGCCTTAATGGCTAAAGCTGGCATGTTCGTTCCAGCGCGGGAACCAGTGGAATTGCCCTGGTTTGATGCCGTTCTGGCGGATATTGGCGACGAACAGTCCCTACAACAAAGCCTTTCTACTTTTTCGGGGCACATTCGCCGCATCGCTCGCATCTTAGCTCAAACTTCGCCTCAGAGCTTAGTACTGCTCGATGAAGTGGGGGCAGGTACCGACCCCACCGAAGGGAGCGCGATCGCCAGGGCTTTACTGGAACATCTCGCCGATCGTGCGCGTTTGACCGTTGCGACGACGCATTTTGGTGAATTAAAAACGTTGAAATATCAAGATCCCCGCTTTGAAAATGCCTCGGTAGAGTTCGATGACGTGCAGCTTGCACCTACCTATCGCCTGCAATGGGGCATTCCGGGTAGATCGAACGCGATCGCGATTTCACGTAGACTCGGTCTCCCAGATGAAATCCTGGAGCCCGCCCAAAATCATCTCGGGACTGGTTCGGCGGAGATTAACACGGCGATCGCGGAACTAGAGGCACAACGACGCGAGCAAGTTAGCAAAACCGAAGCCGCCGCCGAACTATTGCAGGCAACGGAGAAATTACATCGCGAAATCGGTGAAAAGTCAGCCGTGCTGCGATCGCAATACCAAGAGTTGCGCGCCATGCAAGAAAACGAGGTGGCAGCAGCGATCAAGCAAGCTAAAAAAGAAATTGCCCGCGTCATTCGCAAATTACAGGCGGGCGACGGTTCGGCTCAGGCTGCCCAGCACGCCGAGCAGCGCTGCGAGGAACTGAGCAAGCGGCATCTACCATCGCAGCAGGTACAAACAAAACCGCAAGCTACGACTTATACACCTCAAGTTGGCGATCGCGTGCGGATCGTCTCGCTCAATCAAAAGGTACAGGTATTATCGTTGCCAAATAGCGCTGGCGAACTCTCGGTGCGCCTGGGGCAAATGAAGATGACCGTGAATCTTAAGGATATCGAACCAATTTCCGTTTAACCAACGGCGGGATCGACTTGTGGAGTGACAGAGTCGAGGCTCGCAACCACAAAGGGCAGATCGCATTTATCTTGGAAAACGCTGAGATCGAACCAAAAAGTCGTACCAACACCGACTTCGCTCTTGAGATGGACGCTACTATGGTGCTTCTCAATAATGTTGCGCACGATGGATAACCCCAATCCCGTACCTTCCAAGGTATGTACGCGATTCTCTACGCGGAAAAAGCGATCGAAAATCCGCCGCTGATCCTCAGAGTCAATGCCAATACCCGTATCTGCCACCTCAACTCGGACGCGGTTAACCGATCTATGGGGGATGGTAGCGTTTTGATCTTGCCATTCATAGGCACGGATGAAAACCTGACCGCCAGGGTTAGTAAACTTGAGTGCATTACCGACTAGATTGGCAAGTACCTGTAACAACAGGTCGTAGTTGCCCCAAACCTTAGCTAGATTTGGCGATATTTCCTTGCGCAATTCAACTCCCTTATCGCGCGCGTTAAGCTGATACGTGCGCACGGTTTGCTCGACGGTTTGATTGAGATCGACAGCATCGAATACATATTGCTTGCCGGACTCTAGGCGCGACAAATCCAGCACATCATTGACCAGGCGAGTCAGGCGATCTGTTTCTCGGTTGGCTGTATCGAGAAACTCGTGCTTTTGCTCGTCGGTTAACTCATCACCATACTCATACAGCGTTTCAATGAAAGACTTGATATTAAACAATGGCGTGCGCAGTTCGTGGCTGACGTTACTGATAAACCGACTTTGAGCTGCATTTAGCTCTACCTCGCGGGTGATATCCTGCACGGTCATGGCAATACCTCTGACGGTATTGCTAGTTCCCATCACAGTGTCAATCCAAAAGCGCAGAGAATGGTTAAACCCACCTTCACCTGGTTCTCCGGCGTGCATGATGCGAAATTCGCCGCCTTCGCGCTCTCCGACAGCAATCTCCAGTAAAGGCCGCGAGATCTCCGTTGCCACGGGGGCAGGTAATATTTGCAAGATATTAGTGCCAATAACTTTGCTGGCATCTAAATCCAGGATAGCGATCGCAGCGGGGTTTGCCAGCATCACCTTCATATCGGCATCCAATAACACGGCTCCATCGGCGATCGTCGATACCAGAGTTTCCAATTTCGCTTTTTCCGCCGTTAACTCCTCAATATTTTGCTCCTCGTAGCTTGCCAGCCGGATCGCCATATTATTAAAGCTTCTGATGAGTTCGCCCAACTCACCGCCAAAGGGCAGGTCGATCCTTTGCTTGAAGTTACCGCTCGCAATACTTTGCACCCCAACTACCAGTTCTTTGATCGGCTTCGTAATCGTGACAGCGTTAGAAGCTGCTCCCAAAATTACCATTGCCCAGATGGAGACAAACACAGCAGTTGCCACGTCCAGCGTCAAGTTAGAAGAAACTACAGCGGTAGGGTTAGGGTTAATCCCGATTGCTAAAGTTCCGAGCGATTTGCCTGAGTCGGTAAGATTAACAAATACATCCGTAACCTCGCCCTCTGGAGTAGCATGCTGGCGCACTTGAGGACGACCGGGGGTAGTATTTGGCTCCTTGGGAATTTGAATGCGACGGCGGATAGTGAGGGAGTTTTTGACCTCGCTAGAGGAAAATGGAATGCCGTAGTAAATTTCACCGTTGTTATCGGCGTAGAGAATATAACGAATGCTGGAACTACTATCGTAAAAATTTTTAGATAGTCGAGCTACCTCTGCCAGGTTATCTTCTGCAACCAGATGCGCCACATTATCGGCAAGTAGTAAACCTAGATCTCGTCCAAACCTGGTATCGCTGAGACGAGCATCGGTTTGAATGTCATTAACTGCCCAAAATGTTACCCCACTCATGAGTAGAGAAACTAACAGAGTCACTAAGGCCATAAGCTTGGTTTGAAGCGTGACCTCTGACCACCAACGCCGAATAGTTGTGTAGATATGTGACAGTAGTTTAAGCAACGCTTTAAATTAAGAAGTTTTTGTAAAAGTGTAAAAGGTAAGTAAAAGTAAATTTTAATAAATACTACTATTCTGCCATGGCTAGTATGATGGATAGCATAAGCAAAAGGGGACTTTTCGATCGCATTTTCTCAACTTTCGTTTAATATGCAAACAAGCTTATTTAGAAAGTTAAAACACGTGAGGATATCAAGATGGATGAGGCTGAAATTACACAAGCTCTGCAAGCCGACCTGAACTTCTTTAAAGTTAAGGTTCAGGCTAAGCATAGGGACGATCAGTTACACATCTTGATTAGTCGCAGTCAAACTAATGATGTGGATTACACCGTTTTGTTTGACGCAGTTCAAAATACCTTGACCCAGCACAAACTACCTGTAGAAGTTTTCACCGTTTACGGCAGAATATTCGGCTCCAAGCATCCAGAATGGCAGCGACAGGGTTCGTTACAACAGATTACAGATGCAGGAGTAGCTGTTACCTCTGCCGTACAAGCTAGCCCACCACTAGCAGACCTGACTCCGGCTCTCACTCCGACAGCAGCAGACTACCTGGCAGAAGTAGATGATTTTACAAGTGATGCTGTAGATTTACCCGACATATATACGCCTGGAGCGACTGCCAAACCTGAGAATGCCAATCTAGATATCGAAGCGATCGCTGCATCAGCCGCTGATGATGTTGAAGATTCTGAGGAGCTATGGAATGTCGAGACCAGCGCATCGGATTTTGAGATACCCGATCTCGATATTGAGGCTGCCACATCGGATTTTGAAATAACTGACGCAGATATTGAGACGGTGACATCAGATCTGCAAGCGGATGACATGTGGGGTGTAAGGACAACTACTACCACGCCAAGCGCAGACGACTCTGATGACATGTGGAATGTAGAGACAACGGAATCGAGCTTTGAGATATCTGATGCAATGGATGCAGAACTGGAGCGTTCTCTAGCTGACGATCTGGAGATGCCTGACCTTAGCAGCGATGACACCTCTGCTTCGATTAGATCCGATATCTCGAATCTAGACGAATCCGACCTGAGTGGTGAAACGCCTTCTATATCTGATGATTTTGGACTGGCTGAATACAGTCCGGATTTGTCTGTGTCTGAGGAATTTGACATGTCCGCAGATAGTCAGGAATCTTCTATGGAGGCCGACACAGCTTCTTCAGCAACGACAGAACCAACAGCGCGTAGCGGGGGCAAAAAAGCTGTGGGAGCGATCGCTCTGGCGGCTTTACTAGCAGTAGCTGGTGGTGGAGGCTGGTTTGTATTTGACAAATCAGCGCAGGAGCAGAAATTAGCTGAAGCCCAGGCCATATCTGCTAAGACATTTGACCCGAACCAGTTGGGGAAAGTAGAGGCATTGCAAGATGCCCACGCCCAACTAAAGAAAGCCGTCACGCTATTAGGAGAGATTCCTAACCGTCCTGGTTCTCCCTACGAGCAAGCACAATCAGAGCTAAAAGCGCTGCAACCCAAGTTACAGGCCGTTGAAGCCAAACTCAATGCGGAGAAACCAGCGATCGACAAGCTAGAGAATGCCAAGAAATTAGCTATGGATGCTAGCATCATCGTTCAAAACCCACCACATAAAGCAGATGTGTGGCAAAATGCCCAGACCAAGTGGCAGGAAGCGCTCAAACTACTGGAAAGCATCCCCCCAAGCAGTTTAGCGGCAGCGGAGGTCACACAAAAACTAGAACTATATCGCAGTAACTATGCTGCGATTACGGCACAGTTGCAAAAGCAAAAACAAATTGATTTTGCTGCTTCGCTCTGGCCGCAGGCTTTAGGCCCCGATCTGCAAGCAGAAATTCAACAACTCAAAGCCCGCAATCTACCGCATCCTCAATTTATTAGCGGCTGTATCGAGATCGTTAGCCCTCGGTTGAACGTGGGAGAGTTGAAGCAACAAGGCTTTCAACCCGATCGATTCTCGAAAGTCTTCTGCGAATACGTGGCATCGACAAAATAAGGAGATTTCCAGAAAACACGGGATTTGCTGAGATTGGGCGATCCCGAGTCTAAAACTTTTCCCTTGCCTTTTGCATTGTCACCTATGACTCTACGCGATCTGGTTGGACATGGGGATGTGGGTCTGCGTCTCCACGCAGGGGTGGAAGCCCTGCAACCCGTCCTAATACGAATTGATGGTGCTGGAAATGAATAATTGGTTATTGCGCCAACGTCAAAAACACCCGTGGGGTATTTATGCACTGTTGTTTGTATTGGGCTTGGCGATCGCCATTGGCATTTACTTCATTTTCTTTCGCGCCGAAGAAAAACTCGATGCCAAGGTGCCATCGCTCCCGCAGCACCCACAGATTCAGGTGTACATGAATCATAACGAATCTGATAGTTATACCGATCGCTACCGCCGTATCCTGCGCTATGGTGACAACCTGGAACGCATACTGCTCGACAACATCAACCAAGCTGATACGAGCATAGATGTAGCAGTACAGGAGTTGCGGTTGCCCAGTATTGTCAAAGCCTTAATCGAGCGCCAAAAAGCAGGAGTAAAAGTCCGTCTCATTCTGGACAATACCTACAATCGCAGTTATAGCGAATATACCTCAGCGGAAATTGCCAAACTCAATAGTAGAGCGAAACAAAAATATCGGGATTTCTTTGCGTTTGTCGATGTCAATCGAGATGGCAAATTAAGTCCCACTGAGATAAGCGATCGCGATGCTATTGTCATCCTGAAAAATTCCAATCTACCCTATATCGATGACACGGCAGACAATTCTCGCGGAACGGGGTTAATGCATCATAAATTCATGGTAATTGATGAGAAAGTCATACTGGCTGGCTCCGCCAACTATACCATGAGCGATATCCACGGTGATTTTAGCAATCCTAACTCCACTGGCAATGCCAATAACCTGGTCAGAATTGAGAACGAAGAGGTAGCCAAATTATTTACGCAGGAATTCGATCTTATGTGGGGCGATGGGCCAGGTGGACAGGCCAATAGCTTATTTGGTAGCAAGAAACCCTATCGCAAAGTCAAATACGTTCTGGTTGGAGATGCTCAGGTGCGGGTCAAATTCTCTCCCGATTCTAGAAATCTCTCCTTTGAGCAAACTAGCAGTGGCTTGATCGGTACCGTACTGGCTAGTGGCGAGCAATCTGCCGATCTAGCATTGTTTGTATTTTCGGAACCTGTCTTGGGCAATATCCTCGAAACTCGACAGAAAAAAAATGTTAATGTCCGGGTTCTGGTTGACTCGAATTTTGCCTACAGAAACTATGCCACCACTCTGGATATGTGGGGCTTTGTCTCCACGCAAGACTGTAAGTTTGGGAATGGTCGTCCTTGGGCAGCCCCAATTAAGACGGCTGGTATCCCTAGCCTATCAGCAGGAGATTTGCTCCATCACAAGTTTGCCACGATCGATCGACATCTTGTCGTCACTGGCTCGCATAACTGGTCGATTAATGCTAACTACAATAACGATGAAGCGATCGTTGCAATTAATAACCCAGTGGTAGCAGCACACTTTCAACGCGAATTCGATCGCCTGTATGCAAATGCTATTCTTGGCCCCACTGTCAAACTAAAGAAAAGCGCGCCGACTATCTGTCCGAGTAAACTTAAGGGGATATTCAAACCAGAGAACCAAACCCTAGTGCCAGCCAAAACGCAGGCGATCGAGTCAGAAGAAACGTTACCTAACGAGTAGATAGGGCATCGGCTCTGAGGTCGTCGATCAGTCGAGCGAGTTGGTCGCTATCTGCCTGGTAGACCTGCGCGCAAAAGTGACAGGTCGCTTCAGCACCGTCATCCTTGACAATCATGTCCTTTAACTCTGCCTCGCCCAGCATCTTCAAGGCTCCCAAAACGCGATCGAACGAGCACTTGCATTGAAATCTGACTAACTGTGTTTCTGGGAATATCTCTAAACCCAGATCGCCAAGCAGGTCTTGCATAACCCCAGACAGAGATTTACCCTGGCGCAGTAACGGGGTAAAACCAGTCAAAGCACTGATGCGAGACTCTAGAAGTTCGATCAAACGCACGTCATGGGCTGCTTGGGGTAAAACTTGCAGAAGTAGCCCACCAGCCGCCGCTACGCCAGTTTTATCGACAAATACCCCTAGTAACAGGGCAGAAGGTGTTTGCTCGGAAGATACAAGGTAATGGGTCAGATCTTCACCGATTTCGCCGGACACCAGTTCAACCGTACTGGAGTAGGGATAGTCATAGCCAGTATCCTTCACTACATAGACAAAACCATTGCGCCCTACCGCTTTACCCACATCGAGTTTACCTTTGTCGTTGGGGGGCAGTTCTACTTGAGGATTGGTGACATAACCTCTAACCGTGCCATCCAGGCCAGCATCTGCAAACACAACACCCAAAGGCCCGTCACCATTAATGCGGATATTAATACGCGCTTCTGCCTTTTTCATGCTGGAGGATAGCAACAAGCCCGCGCTCATTGTCCGACCGAGAGCGGCGGTTGCCACGGCTGACATTTTGTGACGGCGGCGTGCTTCTTCTGTAAGTTGAGTTGAAATTAAGCCTACGGCGCGAATACCGCCGTCAGCCGCAGTGGCACGAAGTAACTGGTCAGCCATTGATTCACACTTCTATTTTGTAACTATCTACCAACACTTAATATTACGCAAAATTACTGGGTCGTAGAATCCGTCTTCAGACTATTTTTGGCGCGATCTGGTTTATATAGCCATAGACAGATCTGTTAGGACAGAGGGTGTGGGGGCTGCGCCCCCACGCAGGGGAGGCAGGGCGGTCTTGGGGGTTCCCCGCTAGAGCCACTGCCGTGTGAAACCCCTGCACCCCGTCCTAAGCCTGTTGACTATAGCTGGGGGTGAGGGGGGTGTTATCCTTTGTCGCGATCGCTTAATCTAAATTCACAATTGGTAGGTAAATAGGATCGATCTGACAATCTTCGCTAAAATGAACGGATTGAGTATATTTGCTACTGAAACATGCTGCAAAGCGCTGAGCGAGCCATTCCCGACCCACAAGATTCTGCTGCTAAGCGCAAGCTATGGCTGGCAGCTATCAAGCCACCTATGTACAGCGTTGCCATTATTCCGATTACGACTGGTACGGCGATCGCCTTCCATGAAACTGGCATTATGCACTGGGGCGTATTTGCGAATTTCTTAATCTCCGCAATTTTGATTCTGGTCTGGGAAAATCTGAGCAACGACGTGTTCGACTCTGAAACAGGCATAGATCGCAATAAGGCTCATTCCATTGTGAATCTGACTGGTAAGAAAAGCGCGATCTTTTGGCTGGCTAATATCTGCCTCATGCTGGGCATTCTTGGCGTACTAGCAATTTCCTGGTGGCAAAGGAATTTTGTGGTGGTGGGGCTAATTGCGCTCTGTTGCTTCTTGGGATATACCTACCAGGGACCTCCATTTCGATTTGGCTATCGCGGTTGGGGTGAGATTATCTGCTTCTTTGCCTTTGGGCCGTTAGCAGTATCAGCCGCCTATTACAGTCAGGCACAAACCTACTCCTGGGTAGCATTGCTCGCGTCGGGGATTGTTGGGATTGTCACCAGTCTAATTCTATTTTGCTCTCACTTCCACCAGGCAGAAGATGATATCGCGGCTGGCAAGCGATCGCCAATTGTCAAACTCGGTACATCTCGATCGGCTCGACTATTACCCTGGCTCTGTGGCAGCATTTACGCTTTGACGCTTTTGGGAATCGGTTTGGGCGCATTCCCAATCTGGACGGCACTGGTATTTACCAGCCTCCCGGCGGCGATCGGACTCTGCACCTGGGTAGGACGGAATCACGATCGCCCCGAATTGGTAAATAACTGCAAGTTCATCGCGGTTGGCTTGCACTTCTGGAGCGGAGTGTGCCTAGGTCTCGGTTTTATTCTTTAGCAGCAATTTATAGCGGTTTTCACTTGAGAACGGGTTTTATTTTTGGGGTGAAGGGGTGGAACACGGCAGTGGCTCTAGCGGGGAACCCCCAAGACCGCCCTGCTTCCCCTTCTTGGGGGCAACGCCCCCAAACCCCCTTCTCGTTTTCATCTGAAAACCGCTATAGCTAACGGATCTCTATGGCAATATGACTGAGCTTTTCAAAAATGTTGCGGCTGTAATCAATGGGCCACCAGTCATATAGAAATATCTCCAGCGGTCGCCACATAGCCACCCAGCCGATAATTAGCAGTCCTTCTTTGAAAATGTCAATTAACGTCTGATTATTCAGCCAGCCAATTAATCCACTGACACTAATGCAGAAAAATAAGAATACCAAGCCCACGATCAAAGCAACGCGCCCTTCACGCAGGATGGCGCGCAGTTCCTTATCTTTAGTCTGCCTGCGATAGTCGAAATAGTGATGGATGGCTTCTGGGACGATCTGTTTTGCTTCTTTCTTCAACTCATCGGGCAAGTAAAACACTAACTTCAGGGTGGTTTTGAGTGGGAACTCGCACACTGACTGGACGATATAATTTTCCACTTTGTCATCAAGATCTTTTTCTAAGAACGGCGATGGATCGAATGAATTAAATAGTTGGTGCAGATTGTTGAATTTCAGCTCGATTAGATAGATATTGCCTTCGCGATTGTAATAGGACTCTACTTTTTTCATCGGAACAGGGCAAGTTACTTTCAAAAAAGTATACTAGGTCGCCTCATCCTTTTTCTCGCCCCCTGTAATCAGTCTTGCTCCTCGCTGTTTAGTAAAGTAGTTCCAAGCCCATTGAGTCAATACCAATAACTTATTATCAAATTCAATTAGGTAATAAATGTGTAAGAAAGTCCAGATTAGCCATGCGGGTATGCCCGTAAACTTTAAGAAGCGCATGTCTACTACTGCCGCATGCTTGCCAATTACAGCTAAGTTACCCCAATCTGCATAACGAAAGGCTGGTAATTTTTTTTCTACCAGTCGGGCTTCGATCAGGTCTGCCACGTATTTTCCCTGCTGCATTGCGACTGGAGCTATACCAGGCAAGGGTTTATTGCCTTGATGGGCATAGTTTGCCAGATCGCCAATTACAAAAATATTAGGATAGTTGGCAATGCTTAGATCTGGTTCGACAATTACTCGGCCAGCTCGATCTAGCTGTACGCCAGTACAGTCGGCTAAAACTTTTCCCATCGACGATGCTTGCACTCCCGCTGCCCAGAGGATGTTTTCAGCCGTGATGTAGTCTGTGCGATCGCCACTGCGAACAGCCACCACCTTATCGCTAATTTCTGTGACTAGAGCTTGGGTCTTAACCTGCACGCCAAGACTCTTTAGCGCCCGCGCTGCCTCTAAGGATAGGTCGGCAGGATAGGTTGGTAATATGCGATCGGTACCTTCAATCAATACTATTTCCGTTTCCGTGGTATCGATACTGCTAAAGTCGCTTTTCAGCGTACCATGAGCGAGTTCGGCCAATGCCCCTGCCAGTTCTACACCAGTGGGACCGCCCCCAACGATCGCAAACGTCAGAAGGGCGCGCCGCTTTTGGGGATCGCATTCCTTTTCAGCCTTTTCAAACGCCAGTAAAATACGACGGCGCATTTCTACGGCATCTTCTAGGGTCTTAAGTCCGGGAGCATCCTCTGCCCAGCAATCGTTACCAAAATAATGATGGCTCACGCCAGTGGCAACGACTAGCGTGTCGTAGTCAATAGTTTCCCCGTTGCGGGTAATTAGTGTTTGTTTTTGAGTATCTATACCGGTAACCTCACCCATGAGCACCCTTGTGTTTTTGTGCTTTGCCAGGATGGCTCGCAAAGGAGAGGCAATGTCCGCCGGGGATAAGCCGCCTGTTGCCACCTGGTAGAGTAGCGGTTGAAAGAGATGAAAATTACGCTTGTCTAGTAAAGTAACCTGCACGGGGGATTTACCTAGCTCCTTAGCCGCATACAACCCACCAAACCCACCGCCCACAACTACGACATGATGAGCGTTAGGATCGGCTTTGGCAGAACTGTAGCGATCGGAGCTATTAGCTATTATTGTTTGCATCACAATTACCTCATGGGATCGGCAGAGGGGAATTTATGCAGATCGGAGTCTGACTTCTTCATTATGCTGAAATGCTACTGAAATGGTATGTAGCGTCAGCCACTATTCAACGCCATAAGGTTCTCACTGCCACGGATAGTATAGCTATAGCCAATAGGCTTAGGACGGGGTGCAGGGGTTCCACACGGCAGTGGCTCTAGCGGGGAACCCCCAAGACCGCCCTGCCTCCCCTGCGTGGGGGCGCAGCCCCCACACCCCCTGTCCTAACAGATCTGTCTACGGCTATATAGCAATTTTTAGATGAAAACGAGAAGGGGATTTGGGGGTGTTGCCGCCCAAGGCAGATTTACTAGCGATCGCAAGATCTTCCTTGAGGAGTAGCATCGGGATAAAACGTCACGATCGCATCTCTATCTTTGACAAAGACTGCCTGATAGTTTTTGCCTGAGTCGGCATCCCGTACAGATAGAATACATGCACCCTGGGCGTTCCCCCGCTCTTTATAGGCTTTGGTGGCAGCAAGCATTAGCTCCTCAGCATTGTTAACATAGGAGTAACCCTTGAGTTCGTCAGTCCAGGTTTGCCCATCCTTCTTAATTACTACACCCAAGGTATAAAGCACGCCAGGGATGACTTCCTCGCGATCGCGGTTATTCGCTAGACGACCGCCTTGCCCATTTTGCTGCAATTGCAGATATCGCCCCAAGAAATGTAAACCGCCAATTTTGGTTGCTCCTTCTAGCTCGCCACAAAAGATATGCTCGAAACCCTCTCGCTTTGTCCAAATTGAGGTGAGATCGTCCAAAAATTCTGCTGGCGAATTGCGCCCCGCGACTAATGAGCCTCCGACCGCAGCACGAATAGCACTGACCACGGATGGGTACTCGGATAGCAATCGCCTCACATCGCTACTCTTGAGCTTCGTTCCAATTGGGCCGCAGGTACGCAACACTGCGCGATCGAAATCATTGAGCGCCGGCGGTGGAGGTGTGATATCTACAACTCGCCTTTGGGGGCGGTTCACCTCTACCAGTACTTCGCTGGTAGAGGTATCGAAAAATGGCAGGAGAGCGTTATTGGGCTGGCTGCTAGCGATCGAAGAGGTACTTGAGGCACTACTTGCCGCACTACTCGACGAGCTGTTACTGACAGTACTAAATGTGCCACATGTAGCACTAACCCAGCGTCGTTGCGGCGTAACACCGGGAATTTCGAGCCAGATATATTCTCGCTTTGTGCTATTAAACCCGATCGCGTTATATTTCTGGTTCTTTGATACCCGAACATTGCCTGGGTTTGCACCATTTATCGCTCTAGGGGCAGCACAAGCACGGCTTGCAGTGAATGTGCCGGATTGCAGAACCTGAGCTTGAAGGATGTTGGCGGGTATGAATATTGCGATCGTTAGTATTGCAGTTAATACACCTAAAGCGATCGCTCTGGCGATCGCGATTGAAATTCCCATCCAAATTTCCATAAGTACCCATCCAAAGTTATTTACATCGATAGCGCTACTCGAAATCCAATCTGATTTAACCAAACGTCCGGCGTATACTTACCACGCGCAGCAGCACGACAACGACCCGGAATCGCAAACCACGATCCCCCTCGCACGACGCGATATTCATCGTCGCCATCCTCTTCCCAAATGCTTCCATTGTTGGGTGCGCCCTTGTAGTTGTCATGCCAAGGATCGGCACACCACTCCCATACTTGACCGTGCATGTCAGCTAGGCCAAAGGGGTTACAGACAGAGAAACTATTTACGGCAAGGGTTTGGGTGCGATATTCTCCTAGAGGGCCAAAGCCATAGCCAGAGGAACCATCATAGTTAGCTAAGTCGGTCGAAATCGTATGCCCATAACAAAAGGGTGTCTTTGTGCCGCCTCGACAGGCATATTCCCATTCGGCTTCGCTAGGTAAGCGATAATCCCTACCAGTGGCTCGTGACAGGCGAGTGCAAAATTCCATCGCCTCGAACCATGAAATGCTTTCTACGGGTCTATCTGAGCTTTTAAATTCCGATGGGTCGGGGTTAAGCACCAGAGGCTTAGCTGGGTTGGAGGGAGGTAAATTAGCAACTACTTGCCACTGAGCCTGGGTGACGGGGTGCTTGCCCATGAAAAACCTGGAAATATTCACCCAGTGCTGCGGGCCTTCGGTCATTTCTCTACCTGCTTCTCTGTCAGATGAACCCATAAAGCAAACGCCACTGGGGACATATACCATTTCCAGAATGGCAGATAATTCGGATGATGAAGTAATGTCCTGAATCAAGAGCTTAGCTCGGTTGACACGACGATTGATTTCCTTGCCATTGGAGTTTAACCTGACTACTTCATACTCAAATTCGCGACTATAACCGCTCTCTATCCGACGATCTGCCAATTGATGACGCTCTGCTTCTGCCATTATGTCCAGGGTGATTTGCCGATCGCTGTTAGCGCTCGCTAAATTGGGATCTAAAGCTAATGCCCGGTCGTAATCGGCGATCGCAGCTAGACAATCGCCTAATTCACGATAGGTATTACCGCGATAATTATAGGCTCTTGACAGGTCCGGCTGCAATTCAATCACTCGACTGTAGTCGTCAATTGCTACTTGATATTTCCCCAGGCTAGTATAAGCCAGTCCCCGGTACAGGTATGCTTCTACGTACGAATCGTCCAGAGCGATCGCCTGACTAAAGTTGGGAATTGCGTCCTGGTAGTCTTCGGCATAATATTTTAGTTTCCCGCGTTCAAAGTAGGAGTCGGCAAAACTAACTTGGCGACTGTATCCTATGGCGGTAAGAGACTGATTGAGCTGATTGAGGTAATCCCAGTCTTCTAAAGTGGTGTTTGCGATCGTAGTATTAATTAGATCGTTAAATGTTCTATCTTGATGCGGTGGTAGTGGCGTGATGTTGTGTAGATCTAGCCATGCGTTCATAGATCGGACGATCTGCCCTTGCGCCCAGGAGCGATCGCTTAAGTGGCTCAAGCTCAAACCTAGATCTAGGCATAGCTCTGGATAAGATAGAGGTTCCCGTTCCCACAAACTTTGATAGAGAGACTGATACCGCATCACAATTAGCTTGACTAGCTCGCTCGTTTCCTGTGATGGGACATCTCTCAGCAACTGAGATAAGAACTCCGGCAATAACGGTCTCAGTCTCAATTTTGGGATGGGATTGAGGAGAAAATATTCATCCAGTTGCAATCCAATCGATATACAATAGGAACTTGCAATGTATTGCTTCAATCGATCTAAGTCTGACTGACAAAAAACATACGATACACCAGAAGTATCCACATCTATTCCACTCTGACGGGCATTTTGCTCCTGCTCGATCGCTTTTAGATTTTCGATAAAGATAGGGATACTGTTAGGGTCATAGTTTTGACTGTATTCCTCCGGCGATATCCCTTTAGCAGTAGCTTGCTTTAAGCCCTTCCACCACTCTAAAGTAGATTGTTTGGCTAGACTGTTAAGACACTGCCGCAGGTCGATTTCTAATACTCCTGGTACGTAGCGATACTCGGTGCAGGACAAGCCCCAGTGGCCTGAATGCAAGTATAAAATCTCGGCAAACACGTCAGATTCCAGAACTACGATCGGTTCTGTTTTCAGCATCGTAAATATTTCAGCCACCGCTGACTCCCCGGCAAATGCTTCCGGGAACCAGTTGTCAGCTAACAGATCGACTGGCCGATCGCGATCTCTGTAGAACTGACAAAACTGTTCTAACTGCGCCGTTAGTTCTGGGAACAGCGTCAGATCGTTTAAATCTGCTTCGGAAGAGGTTGGTATATGTAGAAGAATTTGAACTGGAACGATACTGAACCTGCTCATCTCAAGATCGAACGCATCTGAGAGATGTAGATTTTGGTTAATAGCCTCCCAAATTTTCGACTTTGCAGTCGCTCTGGCTCCTAACTTCGCGCTCGTGGTTGAAGTATTTGACTGTAGATTAAATTGCACTAATGCCGTATGGCGATCGCTGGCACGGATAGCCAGAATAATTTGTCGCTCGGTTGTTTGTAGCTTTTGCTGTAGATCTTTCTGGCGCGATCGCCGCCACTGGAGAAATTGCTCGGATTGGCTAGAGTCAATTTCAGAGGGCTGCATTTTGTTAGCCAGCAGTTGCCTGAATTCCAATAGCTTTTGCTGGCATTCTGGGTTTAGCTTTGCCTCTAGATCTGCATCAGTATCGTCGGAGAGCGTGTCGTCGCGATTCTCTAAGGCACGGAGTTTAAGCTGTATCAGCCAGAGCCGCTGGACGAGCATCGCCAATGTCAGATCGGAGGCGATCGCCTCGTCTAACACGGATGCGTGACAAACGGGCCGACAGCTTTCAGTCTGACATAAAGCTTCTAAACCTTGCTTAAACTTAGACCAGAACTCCATAATTCCTAGTGCTTGGATATGAGGTATTGCAGGGATCTGCTACCTTAGAACTGATATAGCCGCAGATAGATCTGTTAGTGCAGGGGGTGTGGGGTTGCGCCCCCACGCAGGGGTGGATCCCCTGCACCCGCTCTCAGCCTGTTAGCTATAGCAGTAGTTTTAACACATCAAAGCGTTGAGTCACAGTAATTTTAGTTCCGAACACCATCTGTTTGAACTTGCTACACCGCACGGTAATGCTATCCCTGTTGTGTTTGCTTTTCCAAATACATACTCGGTTGGCATTACTAGCTTGGGTTATCAGACGATCTGGGCGGATCTGGCAATGCGATCGGAAGTAGCTGTCAGCCGCTGGTTTACGGATGACTGCGAACCATTGCCACGCTATGCGGAGTTGTTAGGTTTTTCTTTCTCCTGGGAACTGGACTATGTCAATATTCTAGCCGCATTAGAGCATTTGGGCGTACCAATTAGCAGCACCGATCGCGCATCTGACTCGCCACTAGTTTTTGGCGGCGGTCCAGTTTTGACTGCCAACCCCGAACCATTTGCCGATTGGTTTGACTTTGTTTTGCTGGGGGATGGGGAAGAACTGATTGGCAACATGCTGGCTGCCTATCAACAGGTACGCGATCGGCCTCGCCATACTCAGCTCAAGCACTTGGCAAAGGTGCCTGGTATTTACGTGCCCGGTTTCTATGACATAACCTACGAATCGCCAGAAGGGGCGATCGCCTCAATTCAACCCATTGACTCCGATATTCCTGCCACTGTCGCTAAACAAACCTACAGGGGAAATACCCTTTCTGCGTCTGCGGTGGTCACTGCTAAAGCTGCTTGGGAAAGCATCTACATGGTGGAAGTGGCGCGTAGCTGCCCGGAAATGTGCCGTTTCTGCTTAGCCAGCTATTTGACTCTGCCGTTTCGTACCCCCAGCGCTACGGACAGCCTGATTCCTGCCATAGACAGGGGCTTGAAAGTAACCAATCGCTTGGGCTTACTAGGAGCATCGATTACTCAGCATCCAGAATTCGATCTGCTGCTGGACTATCTTGCCCAACCCCAATTTGATTCAGTCCGACTCAGTTTGGCATCTGTGCGCGCGAATACGCTAAGCGTGAAGCTAGCCCAAACCCTTGCCAGCCGCGATAGTCGCTCGGTAACTGTCGCTGTAGAAAGCGGTTCCGATCGCCTGCGTCAGATTATCAATAAAAAGCTGCACAACGACGAAATTATACAGGCGGCGGTTAACGCTCAGGTGGGCGGGTTGAGCGCGCTCAAACTATATGGCATGGTGGGCGTTCCTGGTGAAATCGATCGCGATCTCGAAGAGACTGTAGAAATGCTGCGATCGCTCAAAAAAGCCGCTCCAAAACTCCGAATCAGTTTTGGTTGCAGCACGTTCGTACCTAAATCTCACACGCCTTGGCAATGGATGGGAGTCGATGCCAGCGCCGATAAAAAACTGAAGTATCTGCAAAAACAACTAGCTCCAAAAGGGATTGACTTTCGTCCAGAAAGCTATAAAGACTCCATAATTCAAGCGGCGATTTCCAGGGGCGATCGCCGCCTCCAGGCTTTGTTACGACTGGTATACGAATATAGCGGTGGCTCAGTGCCAAGCGACGGCATGTACAAGCGCGCCTTTAAGCAACTGCGCGGTCAAATACCTCCACTCGAAGCCTACGTTTACGAAAATTGGCAAAGCGATCGCGTTTTACCCTGGCAGCACTTGCACGGGCCTCTACCTGCAAATACTTTACAGAAACATCTAGAAACTTCACTAGCATATAGGATAAAACCGGATCGGCAATAGGATGTGAATGTATATGACATCAGTAGATATTTTGCAAGAAACCAGCGATTTCAGGCTCACCTACGAACCTTTAGATGTGGCTGAGGTTTACAGGCTGGCGGATACATCGGCAAATGGGGCGGTGGTGCTGATGAGTGGTATGGTGCGGGAGCAAACCGCAGGTCGAACTGTAGACCATCTGGACTATCAGGCATACGAGCCGATGGCTCTAAGGATATTTGCGCAAATTACGCAGGATATTCGGCGCATGTATCCCGATGTTAGTCGCGTTGTAATTCATCATCGTTTGGGCAAGCTAAGGGTGGGTGAAATTAGCGTCGCGATCGCCGTGGGATCTCCCCATCGCGCGGAGGCGTTTGATGCCTGCCGCTATGCCATCGACGCGCTCAAACAAAATGCCCCCATCTGGAAAAAAGAATACTGGCTTGACGGTGATAGTACTTGGGTTAATATTGGCAAGTGTAATTTGCCGTAAGCTCCTTCTCATTCACAGTCACTATGAAAAATCCAGGTTTAGTCCGCTTAGCTAGCGCGATCGCCTGCTCGATCGTCCTTTGTTCCCCATCATTAGCCAGCGCTCAGAACGGTTCGATTGAGTCGCTGGCAAATGCATCGGCAAGAAGTTGGCAGAAACAAAGCCGTTTGACGCAGATGCGCCCTGAGAATTTTGACTTGACGCTGTATCCGATCGTCGATGCCAATGAAGGTTATTGGAAAAGCCTGCTATGGGATACCAGCATTGCAGAACCGCAGGATGATTTCGTCGCTCAAAGTTTAAGCCAGATCGTCGCTCTGACTGCTACACCTAATCTATCTGACTCTCAAGGGAGCATCGTGGAAGCTGCCATGCAGGTGAGCACGCAGCTATACGCCAGCAATCCCAAGCGGTTTGCGATAATTCGGAACAGCTTCGAGCAAGCCCTGGAACGCAGTTCCGATCCGCAATGGGTAGCGATGTCGCTGTCGGGATTGGCGAAGGGAGATGCGTCAGTAGGCGAACTCGTGCGGATGGGCGATCGCATCAAACAGCGATTCCCTCGCTGGCATCAGGATGTCTTGCTTTACACGACCCTAAAGGAGATCGATCGCCTTGCAACACCAGCCGCTACGCCACCCTTAGCCGATTTGCTGAGCTGGACGATCGCACCCGATTCTTTCCATCTTTACGTCATCTGCCAACCCAACCGTCAAGTACTTTGTCAGGCAGTGGTAAAGGATCGGAATGGCGAGTTTGTCAGACAAAACGGTCAATTATGGTCTGTGCCGTTGTTATTGCGATCGCTGCACCATCTGAGTTGGAAATTCACTCGCGGACAAACTCCTCAGGGTATCTATCGTATCGAAGGCACGGTACCGCAGCCGGACACAGAATATTTCCGCGCCTACGGGCAGTTCCCATTAGTTAAATTATTCGTGCCTTTTGAAGGAGGAGTGAAGGAATTTTTGCCAGGGCAAAAGGGGACTTTTAGAGGCAATATCCAACAATATCAGACATTGCTACCAACTTCCTGGCAAAACTATTTTCCCATGCAGCAAAGCTACTGGGCGGGATTGTACGGGCGATCGCTATTTCGGATTCATGGTAGCGGTGAAGGAGCTAACTACTTCCCAGGCAATCGCCCTCAACTGGGCAACAATACCTGGAGTCCGACAATTGGATGTCTTTCCGCTTTGGAAGTATATGACGATCGCGGCAATCTCTCTCAATCGGATATGCCAAAGATTTTGAGAACGCTCACCAATCTAGGCGGTGGTAGTTTATCAGGTTATTTAGTTGTCGTGGAAGTCCCCGGCGATGGCAAAACCCCTATTTCGCTAGAAACCATTCAGGCATCAATTAAAGAAACCTCCACAGCTTCATCATCTAGATAACGATCTAGCGTCAGTAAGCATAAAAAAAGTTATCCTTGTCCTAATCTATAGTTAGATCCCTGAGAAAGTAAAAGCGATCGCTCCGCCAATCATTTCCTCTTTCTCTACCCAAATAACCTGCTAGGGGCGATGAAAGTTCTACGAGCAAATCGTGGATTTCTCGATCCTCCAATCTAGGTTCTCTATCTTTGATAAATTTGGCGTTGTACTGTACCCTGATAGCAAGTGGTGTTGGTTTTTCATCTGGGTGAGCTTGTAATTCTTTTACTGCTTGAACTACATGCGACCGCAATCTAATCTCAGTTTCAACTTTCTGAATATATTCATCAACTTTTTCGTCGCTACGTCCTGCCACTAAATACTTTCTAAGTTCGATCAAGTTAATTGAGCCAGAATATTTTGCTTTAAGTTCGACCAAATTTTGTAATGTTGTAGGATTTATAATTGCCATACCATGTACTTTTGCCGCATCTTCGAGTTGCTCTGTCGGCTCTCCTGAACCGATAATTAACTTAGCTGCTGTCTCAAAAAGTTCTTGCTTTCTAAGTGTTCCTAAGTTAAGTAGTTGTACTGCTGTATCGTTAGGTATCTTCTTCCCAGCTTTACATTCACCAAAGAGGGGAAACGGTTCTAGACACAATAAATCTAATCCTCCTGCTCCACCTTTATGTGCGTAATCAGCTTTAAAACCAAGGAATTCAAGACCTTTTCGCACAATATTTTCAAAATCCGTTCCAGCCTGATAGTTACTTTTTCCCTCATCTTGCTCTTTACTGCGATCGCCTAAAGTAACAATCTCTCTATCTTTTATCCAATCTAAATTAGGATCGGATATTTGTATTGGTTTAGTTTCTTGCCAACCAAGAAATACTTGAATTTGCTCAGCTAATAGTTTGGCGGCATGGTTAGTAAAAGCCAGTTGGCTAATTGCTATTTGCAGGTTTTCTAGTTCAGGATCTTCTGGAAGTTCTAGGTTTTCTAGTCTTTCTCTACGTTTAGCAAATTCGCGATCGCCTATAACTGGCAGGTCATCGGTCACAGTAATAGGATGAGACAAAGGTATGAATTGCGCTGTCGCTTTGGCAGATACTTCCACCGAATTCGGCAATAAATAAACTCGCAAATAAACCAACCAAATGACTTCTCTTTGTGCCAGTATTTCCTCTAACGTTTCTACTGACCAGACTGTAAGGCGAGATATTATATCTAAGGCTTCAGCAGAATCAATAATTTGACATAGCTCGCATCTAGCCCATGCGTTGACAAAAACATTACCAGAATCAAGATTAGAATTATCGGGATAAAGTCCGAATTGCTGCCCCGGACGCAGAAATGATTGGGATATTGCTGCGATCGATTGACCTTTTACTAAGGCATCAACATCAGTAATGGGTAAGCACAAGGCATTAAAAATTGGGGCTGACTGACTCATTTTCCTCTACTGCCCTGTACCTGCGAATCTGAGCAAGAGTCCTACAAGTGCGATCGCAGCACTAATCGAGAGTCCTGCCGAAATACCACCAACCCATTTGACAACATCCCAAGTTCTATCTTGCCACTTTTGGGTTTGCCCAAGTTCTTTGCTAAAATGCTCCACTTCAGTATTGAGTTTGTCGAATTCAGTACTAAACTTATCAAACTCAGTATTAAGTTTATCAAATTCAGTATTGAGCTTATCAAGTCTTTGAATGACATCTAGTAGGGTTGGTTCGTTACTACTGGCTTGCATTGGTATTACCTCACCGATCTATCTGTATATCATCTATGCTATCATCAAGGTCTGATGTGCTTTTAGGAATGCTGACTGGCATATCTTCATCAATCAAATTTTCCGGCTCCTGCCCAGAAGGATCGCTGAGGATCTCACGGATTAGGGGGTTATCAGTTGCCAATCTTCTCTTAGCAATAAAGTTAAAAATACTGTCCTCTGTTAACTCATAATTCTCAGCAGAATTATAAACAAATAAGATAGCTAAAAGAGGTTTGATGTCCTGGCTTTGTAAAAATACCCATTCCCCTCCTTGTTCTTGAAGAAGTTTTCTTACACAATCTCTGGGTATGGCAGCACCACGATTAATAGTTTTTGAGCGTATTAAGCAGCCGCGAGTAAACCCAAATTTTTTATAGTCAATTAGTCTTTTTAAGGCTGCTCCAATAAATCTACCAGCAGACTGCTGAAGGACAGCTACTCCAATTTTTACAACTCTACCGCTCTCCTCACCAATAATTCTGAAATGAAGGTAGCCTTGGTCGGCTTTACTAGCTTCAATTTCTTCTATGTTTTTAACTGCAACCCCTTCAACTGTCTCCTCATCTATCAAGCTAGCAATTCCCAACCAAAGAGCATCGGCAATTACTTCATTATTCTCCATATATTCGTCAATGTCTTCCTCAACTGCTGCCATTTCATTATTGAAAGCCACCTCAATGGGATCTGGTGGCAATATTAGAGGGATGTCAGGAGATATTACGTCTTTCTTGGTTGTAAAGTTCTCCGAACACCACATTAGCACTCTCCTGGCTGTGGGCTTTTCCTTGCCGATTTCTCTCAGTTCATCTACATCAAAAGGATAAACAGGATTTGGTGGCACTAATTCTTTCTCTTTATAAAATATAGCTAACCATTGAGAAACTAGATCTACCACGCTGTCAGGATTAAGATATTCCAGTTCTAAAACTCGATCTGCTGTGCGATCGAAAGCTGCCCCTGCTACAGGTAACTGTTTGATCTGATCTCGGAAAGTATCAGGATATGTTGCCATCAGTAGCACGCACCGTTTAATGCGGTTGCGTAGATCTTTCGCTAAGGCATACACAACCTGTGCTCTAGTAAACCCCCTTTTGTTATCGCCGGGGTCATCTAGCTCATCAAAGCAGAACACAACAGTAATGTAGTCGCTGATCAGATCTAAGATTTGGCAGGCAAAGTTAAAAGATTCTACTTCTTGCTTCTGATTAGGAGAGTTGGGTAATCCCATCTCCACCGCTTTCCCATCAGCTAGGTCTTCTCCTGCTAACCAGTTAACTGCATAAGATTTATGGTGTTCAGAGAGCGTCCAAAGGATTGCCTTTAACAAATAGGGGTTGTCAACGTCTGGCTTCTTTGGCAAAAGTGCTTTATGCAAACGGTCGATCCATGTAGGATCTTTAGCTAATTCCTTTGTAACACCAATTACCGCTTGCCTGGATGAGTAAGCTTTTTTAGACGTAACTTCTCGTAACAAGTTTACTGCAAGTTCTTGCCATTGCGAGACCTCCTGAGAACCTATTTTTTTGAGGCTTGAAACTAAGGTTTGTAAAAACTCATGCTTAATACAATCCGGGTTGCCATAATTACCCATATAGACGAAAAAAGCTTTACCATCTGCTTGAAGGAGATGACGAATACGGCTAATGATGTGGGTTTTACCTGTACCTTTCTCAGCAGTAATAGTAATACCAACCGAAGGAAGCTCACCTCTATCGACTTTAGTAATTGCCTCAAATACAACATCAGAAACCATAGCATTGATAGATGTTGCATCTGGGAAGCTTTTGCCCCATACATGCTGATGATCGGCAAATTTAATTGCAAAAAGATTAGAACCCTCGATTGCTTTACTGAGATCCTCAACTGACGATGATGAAGTTGTCATAGAAATTAAGTTTGGTAAATGTGTGAGTAAATTAATAGTTTGAATAAGGCAGCTAATCAGTGTGATTGGGTTAATATTTTGGCATAGCACCTCATACCACCAACTTTAGTCATGATCGAGTCCTCTAGCTTGTCAGTTGCACCATCTTCTAGCGCTCCACCTTGAAGCTGAAAAATATCATTAGTTTGCATTTCCAGCATCCAGTCATTAAATTGCGAACGGGTAACGCGATCGCCTATTTCCCGCCTAATCCGATAAATCGGTACAAGACGATCGTAGTTGTAATCGCGGTTGAGGCGATCGTAAACCTCTAGGGCTAAAGCCTTAAACTCGTCATAGGTGGCGATCGCTACTGCATTTGTTTGGCGATCGCCGATCTGGTTGCCAGCACCAGGTAAAGCATCGCCCAAATGCCGAATCCACTTCAGCAAAGCATTGGCAACGCTACTACCAACTTGGTTTTTCCCAAACGAAAAGTTCTCGTCTTTGAGACCAGAAGCAAGGACTTCCTGCCCGTAAGCGGTTATAGAAATCCGCGTAGCCCGTTTTTCTGTGGCAATTAAGATCGCATTTTCCTGTGACAAATTATCCAGAATTACTTGATAATCCTTAGATTTCTCACCGGATTTAACAATTTGCCGCATTAGGTCGCCTTTTTTAACCCCCTGTGCGCCCATATCCCACAAACCGAGCAGTAATCGTGTTTTAGCCAGTGCTGCATTAAACTTTGAGCTTTGCTGTTGTGACATATTGATATCTCATTAGATATGATTATTAAACCAGATAATTAGGGCAACTAGACCGCGATGTTAGCCAGAAATTATCAAGCATTATTTAGCTTAACCAAGTTTATTGGTATGGTTTTCAGCTACCATCTCAAGCCCACCAAAGATGTCAAACCTGGACATCCTGACCGATCGCACCCCAAAAACTTGCCAAATTACGATCTCTTTGCGATGTTTTGCGATCGCGGCAAAGCATCATCCGCAATTCCCCCATCAGACCTATCAATTCAGTGAAGGTGTAATTATCGACTTCTTGACGCGGAAATGTCGTGGGAAGCTGCCCATTGGCTGATATCTTGACGGTTAATTGCTGCTGCCATCAAATCTGGGAATAGATCGGGGGTACAGGCGAAAGAAGGTACGCCAAATCCAGCGATCGCGGCTGTGTTGCGATGGTCGTAGGCAGGCGAACCATCATCGCTCAACGCCAACAAAGTAATGAACTGTACCCCCGACGCAACTAGAGTAGCAATGCGTTTGAGCATTTCCTCATTATTCCCACCCTCATATAGATCGCTAATCAAAACCAGAATGGTTTCCTGGGGTTGGCGTACCAATCCTTGACAGTAGGCTAAAGCCCGATTGATATCCGTACCGCCGCCTAGCTGGGTACCAAATAAGACTTCGACCGGATCCTGTAGCATTTCAGTTAAATCGACTACTGCTGTATCGAAGACTACCATACTGGTTTTGACGGCTGGCAATGTCGCTAAGACAGCACTAAAAATGCCCGCATATACCACAGACGTAGCCATAGAGCCGCTCTGATCGACGCATAGAATGATATCGCGCAAAGAAGAGCGTTTGCGTCCATAGCCAATCTTAGTTTCAGGAATGATGGTGCGATAGTCCGGTTGATAATTTTTGAGATTGGTGCGAATTGTGCGATTCCAATCGATTTCATGATGACGGGGGCGGCGGTTGCGTGCGGCGCGGTTTAAGCTGCCCATTACCGCCTGCCGCGTCGGGTTCTCTAGCTTGCGTTGTAATTCTTCAACGACTCGCCGCACCACAATGCGCGCAGTTTCCTTTGTCTTACTAGGCATAATGCCACTGAGCGATAGCAAATTTGCTACTAGATGCACGTCTGGTTCGACTGCTTCTAGCATCTCTGGTTCCAGTAACATGCGCTGCAAGTTCAGTCGTTCCAAAGCATCCTGTTGCATCACTCTCACCACAGAAGCAGGGAAGTAGGAGCGAATGTCGCCCAACCAGCGCGCCACCTTTGGCGACGAGCTACCTAAGCCACCGGAGCGATCGCTGTCATAGAGGGCACTCAAGGCACCATCAATCGCCGCGTCCTGGCTGTTAAGACTAAAGCCTAACCCATCAGATCCTGCGCAAATACCATCAGCCGCTCCGCCACCGAGGATAAGTCTCCAGCGACGCAGGCGGGTTTCGGGGAATGGGTTATGGGGGTTGGGGAGAGAGGATTGAGACATGAATATATAGTTTTTTAGAATCTTGGGTTTGAGAACAAACTGCAATAACAATAGATTTACCGATCGTAAATCTCTCGACGATGACCAATTTGATGGATAGTAACAACCTCTTCAGCAGCATTCGTAGAATAGATGATACGATAATCTCCAACTCTCAGCTTACAATATCCTGCTAGATCGCCCGCAAGACCTATGGGAGAGACTTGCTCAAAATTTGTAGCTAGCCATTTGATTTTCCGAGTAATACGAAGTTGAATAGCTCGATCGAGCGTAGCAAGATCGTTGAGTCCATCAGAAGTAAATGTTACTCTATAGCTCATCCCAGTCGATTCCAATTGTTTTCAAGGCATCTTCAGCAGAAATAGTTAGTTGGGGATGCTGGTTATGCCTCAATAGGCGCTCGACAACTTCTGGCCGTAAATTTTTTCCCCAATCTGGATCCCTATACTCCTCTAATACCTCGGTTACTACTTCCCGAATTAATGCTCGAAACTGCTCGGTAGTCAGGTCTTTTACTTGCATAATTTTTTCGCTTATTGTCTTAAATTCTAGTGTAACCTTAGTTCACAGTTCTTTGACACCAAGTAGCTGAGCTACAAGCGGGAGGACGGTATCAGCGCGATCGCGATCTAGGTCTATAGCGCTGCTGCCAGTAATTGCTGTGCTGGAGTCTCCACGTTTGACGCGCTCTCCCATTTGGCGACGTTCGGGGGCGGGAAAAGTAGAGAAGGTGCGGCGGAGGAGCGGTAGCAGGATGGTAAACGTGTCGTCAGTCAAGCTGGCGACCCAGGCATCCAAAACTTGCCACAGGCGATCGTCGTGCAGGAGAATGAGACCGCTGCCTTTTAGAAATCCTTCCACCCAGGCGGCAGCGATCGCGGGTTCGCTGGCGGTGGAGAGCGCGAGTCCCATGCGAGTTCCCACCGATTCTGTGGTAAAAATGCCCGCATCGAGTAAGATGCGACAGCAACGTCCCGCTAGAAGCCCGTGCAATCCCTGTCGATCTGCCATCTGTGCCAATACTGCTTGCCACGATTCGAGCATCTCAGGGTTTTGTAGTAACATCACCGCACTATTCACTTCAACGATGCGATCGTACATAGCAGTCGCAGCTTCATCATTCAAAGAGGAGCAGGCAAAGGGTAATCCCACACAAATGCGAGCGACTAAGCCATCAACTACGTATTTGATAATCTCCGTATCAATTTGGCGCACGTTGCCATAGCGCAATACATTTGCTAGCGGCGGCAAAGCTGCCATCAGGTGAGCGATATCTGTGGCGATCGCTGCTTCTGCTTGCAGGCGCACCATCAGGTAGCTGGCAGCATCAATTAGATTCGCCAGTAGGGTCTTATCCACCAGATCGGTGAGAGTAGGAAGATCGATGGCTCGATTCGCCAGATCGCGCGTACGGGCGATTGCAGCTTCCTCAATGGTTTTACCCCAAATACTAGCTTCAATTAGCTGTACGGCCAGTTCTGGCTGCCACTGCAAGCGCCACTGTTCTTTGAAAGTGCCCTTACCTGAGGTGTATTGCTGGCTCCCCCAAGGGATATCGAGCAAAAGGAGGCGATGGAGTAGTTGCGATCGCTCAAGGTCGTTAGCGTTGCGTAAATCCAGATCGAGTTGGCGAGCAGAGGCTTCGGCCTTTAGGCGCAAACGCTTCTGCTGTTTGAGCAAGTCCTGCTGCAAAGGCACCATCGGTGTATCGTCCGGCACTTCGCCCATCCGTTCCCCGACGATTAGTTTTTCGCGAATCAGTTGCATTGGTAGAGGATCGCCAAAACATAAAACGGCTTGTACCGCTTCATTGAGTTCGGGAAGTCCTGGAAGGGGGCGATCGCGCAGTGCCGCCAGAGATTCTGCCAGCCGCACGGCTTCGATAACGCTGGCGGAGGAGGCATCGATATCTTGCGATCGTAGAAGTCGAGCAACATTGACAATCCAACGGGTGGTGATTTGGGGGTTAGATGATAGGAGTTGGGGGTTGGGGGTTGGGGGTTGATGCAGGGGTTTAGCATTTGCCGTGAGTTCTTGTGTTTGATGCGAAGACTGTTGGACAAATGCTAAACCTTTACTGGATTCCCAGAGGTGGTGATACCAGCCGGGGGAGTCGATGCCTGCGCCGTAGCCACTGGTGAAACAGAGTCGCCCGTAAGTCCAGGGCACCCAGGTTACTTCTACCTTGATTTTGGGGAGTCCTTTCAGTAAGGCAGCATCTGTTTTGGCTGGAGGCATCTGGGCGAGGGAGGGAGCGTGCCAAGCTCCACAGACGACAGCGATTCGCTCCTTACCTTCGGCTTGGGCAGCGCGGATGCATTGTCGCATGTAGGCTTCGCGCTGTCGCTCGATCGAGCGATCGGGAAGTTCTAGGGCTTGGCTGATTTCTCGATTTTCTCGATCTAGTTCCTGCTTAAGTTCTTTGCCAGGATCTAGATCTAGCTCCTGTCTGAGTGCTGTCATCGCTTCCAGGATGCCAGCAAACAGATCGGTGCTATCTCTGCGGTGCTCTACCATGTATTCCCACCACCGCTCGCCATCGTTGAATCCTGCTGCTTCGGCGAGATATTTGAGAGGATCTTGAGCGATCGCACGTTCGGGATTGTCAGGCGGTGATTCCAGAGTGGAGGGATTAGGAAGATCGGCGGGATCTAGAGAGTTGGAAGTTGGGAGTTGAGAATTAGCTATGGCAAGGCGATGGATTTGCGGGAGGTCGATGAAGCGAACGGGGATATTGCGCGTTAGTCCGTAATGGAGAGCCTGCCATTCTGGGGAAAAGATGGCGAAGGGGTAATAAACAGCTTGCTGTAATTGTTCGGGAGCGTAGATCAGCAGGGCAACTGGTGGCTTCATGTCCGCATGTGTTAGTAGCGGCAGAATAGGCTGAGCTTCAGGTGGACCTTCTACTAAAATCGCATCGGGTTGTAGTTGCTCTAAAGCATAAACTAAGCTGCGCGCCGAGCCTGGCCCGTGGTGGCGGATGCCGAAAACATGGATTCCCATTACTCTGCCTCCCTACCCGCCCGATAGATATCCTTCCAGCCATCTCGCTCTTTGATTACGGTTTCCAGATATTCTCTCCAGACAATCTGGTCTTGCACGGGGTCTTTGATGACGGCACCGAGCAACCCGGAAATTAAATCGCCCGATCGCAGATATCCATCGCCGAAATGTGCGGCTAGTGCCAGACCGCTATTCACGACAGAAATTGCTTCGGCGGTACTGAGCGTACCGCTGGGAGACTTAAGCTTGGTTTTACCATCCTGGGTAACGCCGTTGCGCAATTCGCGGAAGATGGTGACGACGCGACGGATTTCCTCAAGGGCAGGTGGTTCGGCGGGGAGTTCCAGGGCGCGACCGAGACTCTCGACGCGGCGCTGGACGATTTCGACTTCCTCGGCTTCAGTATCGGGGACAGGGAGAATGACGGTATTGAAACGGCGCTTGAGGGCGCTGGACAATTCGTTAACGCCGCGATCGCGATTGTTCGCCGTGGCAATTACATTGAATCCTTTACTTGCCTGTACTTCCGAATTGAGTTCGGGGATGGGAAGGGTTTTCTCGGAGAGAATGGTAATGAGAGTATCCTGCACGTCGGAGGGAATGCGGGTTAATTCCTCTACGCGAGCAATTTTGCCATCGTTCATGGCTCGCATCATGGGACTATCTACCAATGCCTGTCGTGAGGGGCCTTCAGCCAGGAGTCTGGCATAGTTCCAACCGTAGCGAATCGCTTCTTCGCTCGTGCCTGCAGTGCCTTGAATCAGGAGAGTGGAATCTCCAGCGATCGCCGCAGCCAGATGCTCGGATACCCAGGATTTCGCAGTACCGGGTACGCCGTATAGAAGTAGAGCGCGATCGGTGGTCAAGGTGGCGATCGCGATTTCCATTAAGCGTTTATTGCCGATATATTTGGGCGATACCTCGAACCCGTTGTCGAGTTTACCACCTAAGAGATAGGTCGATACTGCCCAAGGTGAAAGCTTCCAATTGGGGGGACGTTGCTTGGTATCCGCTTTGGCTAATTCCTCTAGTTCGTGGGCAAACTGCTGTTCGGCGTGTTGGCGCAGTAGCGCACCATCAAGTTCTACGCTTGCTTGCGCCTTTGGGGGAGTCTCCTTTGACTTGGCAGTTTTCGAGGTTTTGACAGGTTGTTTCTCATCGCTCATAAGAGTTAATTCCTATTATCCATTATTAATTGCTTCTAACATTTCTTGTCGTAGTTTGACAATCCCTAGAGACTCATCTATAGTTCTTAATATAGAGTTTTTGACATAATCATTATATTCAGTGGTTTCACTTTGTTCGACTTGCTGACGCGTGTCGCTCAATAAAGCTACTAACTGGTGAATTTGAGTCGGTGCCATGTATCTAGCGCATCCCCATAGAAATGGATCGAGTCTTCTATCATATCGATTGTTATTCTGTTCGATTTCCTGCTTGAAGCTATCTAAAGCTACCTGAGTTACTCCCCCGCTCCAAATTGCCTTATCCTTAAATAGCAAAATTCCAGCTAGATTGGAGGTAACACCTTGCGATTTTATAGCTTCCAGCGCGATCGCCTCCTGTCGCTCGTATGGTAGAGATTTAAACATCTGGTAGATATTCGGCATTAAAGGTTGCAGAATTGATGCAGCGTTGGATGTAAATATAGCTTCGATCCAGGCAATATCTTTTTGACGCGATGCTGCTAGCGCCAGCCCCCTTAATACTATCTCATCCGATCGCTTGTGTTGCGCAACTTCCATTAGTTCTGAGGGAGTCTTAGACCAGATTTGTGCCCAAAGCGATAGCGGGGTAGATGCTAGCATTTGTTGCAACCACCACGATTTATCTCCTAATTTACTATCTTGACTTTTTGGTTCGATTCCGTCACGGATCGTACTTTTGTCACCCACTTCAGATAAAGTTACCTGAAAAAATGACTCGCCCTTTTTACTCACAATCTCAAGTGCAGATTTAACCCGCTCAGTCATGCGCTGGCATAGACGCGACTCGGGTAGGCAAGATAAATGCTCCGCAGCAACGCGGCGGACTTCCTTACTGCGATCGTCGAGGGCAGATTCTAGAAATGGTTCATCCACCATGCTTAAGCCGATCTCCAAAGTTTCCAAAAACTTGGAGCGATCGCCTGCGGTCTCGCTTTTCCACGTACCTTCCAAATATTCCCTAGCGCGATTAGCATCCCGCTGGCGCTGAACTCTGAACCAGATTAATCTCTCTTTGAGATTGCCTGTTTCCCATACAGTTTCGCGATCGTCAACTGTTACATAGTTCCATTCAGGGTTTTGCGCCGCCAACCATATGCCCCGCTTACCCAACACAGGGACGATCGCAGCATGTAAATCTCCCAAAGCCTTACCCAAAGATAGCAAGCGCTCCAGACTAGTTTCCGGTACCCGTTGTCCCATCTTTGCTACTGCTCTTACGAATTCGGGTAAGATCTCCAGATTTGCTCTATTTGTATCGCTGAGGATTAACTGTAAGTAGTAAGCAGCGCGATCGCTACAGCATGGTAAATCTTCAAGATCGCAGGGCTGTGGTAATGGAATATCAGTAGTTTTAAGTTTCTGTCCCAGTTTGTGATGCAGCGTAATTGCTGCGGCTACACTTAGCAAAGCAGTTTCTGGGTTGGCAGGATCGATTTTGGCTATCAATTCGCCAAGTTTTCCGTCTGCAATTGGAGGTGTAAAAGGTTGGCGTTCGGTACCGATTAGGGCTGTGGCGACGATGTTTTGGAGCATGGTGGGGGTTGGGTGATAGGGGTTGAGGGTTTGGTGATAGGCGTTAACGCAGGGGTTTAGCATTTGTCCCATAATCTTCGCATCGATCGCAAGCATTCATCACAAATGCTAAACCCTTACAGGATTGGGTTGGATTATGGGGATTGGGGTTAGAATAGGTGGAATTTTTGGAATGCATAGGTGCTGAGAGGGAGGAATTTTCTCCCGTTCCACTCGCCGAATATGGTGATGGGATGCCCTCCACTAACTGCGTGCATTGACCAATTAGATGAGGAAACATAGATTGGCAATATCTTTCCATTGCGATCGCGAATCGACCAATTATCAGATTCCATAGGCATGAGCGTAACTTGTGCGATTGTCAAGGGGAATTTCTCTAACCAAATATGACAAGATAAGGCATGATGATAGGCAGCGATCGCGTCGTCAATGCTTTGATAACCGGGCATCCGATCGAGCGAGCTAACTGATTCATAGCGAGTTTTAATTAACGCCCGCAGGGGATATGCACTTTCATAAAACGCCAGCTCTGCCTCGAACGCAGTACCAGGCATAATCTGTAGCTCGAACGGCTGCGTGCCGTAGGCAAATTGCAGGATTAGGGCGGGGCGATCGCTCTGTTTCCCCCATAACCAACTGCGACTTACCCTTAATTTTTCCTCCTCTTCTATACTCTGTCCCATTACCAACCAATAATCTCTCACAACTCTTTCAACTTTTCTATCCTCTCTCTTTTCGTTGTATTTCTCTGGTGGAACCGATAGGTTTAGGTCAGGCATGGGGGGGCTGCCCCTACTACGACTGGAATCGCCATTTCCATCTTCCACTTCCGCCAACAGCTCCGCTTGACTTTGACTCCAGCCCATCTGCGTCCGAATATCCGCCTGCACGCCACTGGGCAAAGTCTCCAGGCGTTGGAAGCCTTCGAGCAGTAAATGCAATTTGCTAAGTTGCTCTAATAGTCTTTCCGCCCAATCTGCACCTGAGTAGGGAATTCCAGCCATGTCCTTGATTAAACGGGCGATGCCGGGGGCTTGGGCATCAACCGCTCGCGCGGCGGCTTGCTCCCAGTAACTATAGGGTTTGGCTTGCACCGTCGCTAGACCCTGGCGAATTAAATCTGCCAGCCAAAGTTGCAATTCTTTGACTCCCGCCGTAACTTTGCGATATCTTTCCGCAGTGCGCTTAGCTTGGGCTGCAGGATCGGCAGGTTGGGCTGCCTGCTCCTGCTTTTGCTTCTGCTTCTCCTCTCGCTTTGCGCGAGAATTCAGCCAATCTGTTACCCATTCCGGCGGCTCGCTATCCTGGAAAGTATCAGGTTGCTCTGCCAAAAGCAAAAATAAACCTATTCCGTGTTTGCAGGGAAACTTACGGCTGGGGCAGGAGCACTTAAATGCAGGTTCGCTCAGATCGACCTGCGTGCGGTAGGGGTCTTTGCCGCTACCCTGACACTCGCCCCAAATCACCTGTGAGGTTTTGCCAAGCGATCGCCACTTACTCAGAGTCGCCAGACCCATACCATTTTTAGCAGATGCCGGATCTGGTGCTAATGCTATTACCTGTTCTGATGTCCAAGTTGCAACCATAATTGAGAGTGCAGGAATCCAGAGAATATCTTATGGCAACCGCATTATAGCACCAACTATCGCAACACATTAGTATGCTCGTGCCAATCTCTCAATTAAATCCATCACCTTGACTTTTACTAAATCGCGGACTTCTCGAAATTTATCAATACCCTCTCCCTCAGGATCGTCAAGTTGCCAGTCTTCAAAAATATCGCGTAGCACCCATGCTTCCGGTAGATTTACACCGCATCCACATAGCGAGATTACGGCATCATAATTTGCTGGGTCGAAATCGCTTAAGGGTTTAGATGTCTGCAAGCTAATATCAATGCCTATCTCTGACATCACTTGCATGGTTATAGGATCGACCTGGCTGGATTCCAAGCCGGAGCTAGTTACCTCAACTTTGCCAGATCCAAATATCCGAGTAAATCCCTCTGCCATTTGCGATCGCCGCGAATTTTTTTTGCAAACAAACATGACCTTCGGTAGAGAAAGTACTTTCCTCAAACAGATGGCTGTAGTTGGACAAAGGCTAACAAACTGGCTTGTATTTTGAATTATCGGCGGCACTGCATCGCGATCGACTTGCTCGAATCCCATCTTAGTAAAGAAACCCGATTCCAATGTTGTTAACAGATAAACCTGCCTGACTCCCTTAGACTGAGCGTATGCCATTAGCTGTTCGGCGATCGCGCGACCGTAGCCCTTTTTTCTATAAGCTAGCGCGATCGCTAGCGACCGCAACAACCCATACACACCGTATAGTTCTATGCCGCCGATACCCACTATTTCTGAGTCAACCTGACCTAGAAACATAGAATCTAATTTGCTTGGGATATCTGCGATTGGTAGACCGTTAACTGCAAGTAGTTGCTCGATATACTCTAGATTTGCTGTAGTTGCTGGCTTGAGGGTTATCATTGCTTTGACTCTAATTTTAGACTTTGTACCGTATCTCGAAAGTTGTGAGAAAGATGCCTGTAGGTCACGACAGCTAGTTGTGCCCCTACAATGGGAGCAATCCAGTATAACCAGTGATGCTGCCAAACCCACCCAACGAGAGCTGGCCCGAGCGATCGCGCTGGATTCATACTCGCTCCTGTAATTGGTCCCATAAACGCCGCCTCTAAACCAACAGTGAGTCCGATTGCGACACCCGCAAAACCTGAGGGAGCGCGCCGATCTAGTCCCGACCCTAAGATTACAAGCATGAGAATAAAGGTGAGGACAAACTCCAAAATTGATGACTGCAACCAGTTGTCATGCAATGGGAGCGTAGCACCCATATTTGCCACAGATCCTAAAGAAAGGAACAGGATTGATGATGCGGCGATCGCGCCTCCACATTGAGCCAGAATGTAAGGCAATACTCGATTCTGTGGGAAAAAGCCACTTGTCCAAAAAGCAAGCGTGACAGCGGGATTAAAGTGCGCGCCGCTAATATGACTGAGGGCATAAATTAGAGCTGCCACCACTGCGCCAAATACAAAGCTAATTCCCAGGTGCGTAATTGCACCATGACTGAGTTCGTTGACCATCACTGCTCCAGTGCCCGCAAACACTAAAATGAACGTGCCAATACTCTCAGCGGCAATTTCTGAATAGCAAGCAACAAACTGCTTTTGCAATACTTCCTTCACTGGTTTTGATAATAGTGCTTAAATTTAGCGATTATTCGCAGACAATCCAAGCATATTTCAAAAAAAATTGATATGTCAAGCCGAAGGATCGCAGCGCCGAGCTGGCAGAATTTCGCTAAAACGACGGAATTCAGCTAAATATTGTTCTAAAATAACAAACTGAGATAGATTAAGGCTGTAATAAATCCAACGACCGTCGTGACGAGCGCGTACTAACCCTGCCTCTTTTAAAGCTTTGAGGTGGAATGATAGCTTTGATTGAGCAATACCAAGATATTCGCAAAGCTCGCAACCGCAAAGTTCTTTATTGCGCAGCAGTTCTACAATATTTACTCTTAACGGATCTGACAGTGCATGAAATCCTGCAATAATTTGAGTAGAGACTTGAGGTGAAGTAGAGGCTGATGTATTTAGCATCAAGTTTTATTGAAATATTATTTTTATAGGATACTATAAGCGCGATACTTTTGTTTTACATTAAAAGAGGTTGGAATTTGTCATGACAGATCGATACCCTTATCCCAACGAAGAAACTAAAGAAACCTGTCTCGATCGCTTGCGAGAAAACAACCGCCAGCTAGAGCTATATAATTTATTCTTGGACGATGCAATCTCTCAAGTTGACTCGGAATTACGCCAACAAAAGCGAGAAAGATTATTGCCGAAAATACAACCTATCGAATAAGGCGATCGCAGATCCAAATTTACATCTCAGGTTGCTTAAAAAGCAACCTCATTCTAATCTTGTCATCTTCAACAACACTAAAATGGCCGTACCAATCGTCGCGTAGAGCGATCGCTTTCGCAACTTTTTGAGCTACTACAGCACTCGATGGCATCTTAACCCGAAATAGAACAATCCCAGTTGTGGCAGGCAATTGCGATCGAAAAGCCAGTTCTCCAAAATCTTTGTCAAATGTTAAGAGAATACGGTTCTCTATTTGAGCGCGACTTAGCACTTCGCGATCGGAGATGCCAGGTGAGTCAACTCTAATCCAGGCTACATCATGTCCATTTTGTCGCAGCGCTTCAACAGCATCAAGGGGAAAGTTTTCGTTAGCAAGGAAGCGCATAAGCTAGACGGGAATGGCGTAAACCTTTTCGGATTTCAAAGAAGCACTGGCATAGCTAAGACAAGCCTGGATATCTGCAAGAGTAATACCTGGGTAATTACGCAAAATTTCGTCCGTACTCCAGCCTTGTGCAAGGAGATCGATAATGAATTCAACTGCAAGTCGAGTTCCTTTGATAATAGGTTTACCAACTAAGACATTTGGGTTGAGAATAATTCGAGATTGCCAATCCATAGTTAATAATGGTTCAAGTACGTAGACAAAGGACTGATGCAGTAGTCATTGGCTCTAGTATAGCTCATATCGCTTTTAGCTTCCCCTCAATAACCCAGCATATTGGCGATCGCAGCCACAGGTGCCCCCCGATTGCTTCGCAATACTTTTGTTTTGCGTTTGTTGCATGGGGGAGGCTATCTCCAATATTAAGTTATTCGTGGCAAGTAACGGTAGTAGTTGAAAAGCTGAGATAATTATGATTGGCTTCCGAATATTTGCTCGAAATCGATAGTAAAGCTATCTGACGAAACCTTAACTATGACAAATCGATATCCTTATCCTAATGAAGAAACCAAAAGAAACTGCCTCGATCGCCTGCGGGAAACTAATCGACAGCTAGAGCTATATAATTTGTTCTTAGACGATGCGATTTCTCAAATTGATTCGGAATTGCGCCAACAAAAGAGAGAAAGATTATTGACGAAAATACAACCTGTCGAATAAGGCGATCGCTGAGTGCCTACCCCTAGATATCGGGGCAACCACGGGGGGATTGCCCCTACCACAATAAATGGTTGATATTGACAAAATAGCGAATTTGCAGGGTTTCGGGCAATATTTTTGTCTGTTTCAGTGCCATTCAATAGTATAATCTTTCGCGATGCTTTATGGAAGTTGCGTTGGATAGACCCTCAAGAATGGGAGTTTCCCATCAAAAAATGTAGGTATTACTTTCTCTAATAGCTATCAGTTCTTACATCCAAAATTATGGAAATAAAAAAGATAATCTCTCGCTACATAATAAAATCACCATAAGCAAGATTAGTAACGTAGCGATCCACAAAAAAGAATAAACTCTTCTCCGTTTTTTAATAAACTCTTTTTCTTTTCTAAACTCAACATCATCATTTAAAATCCTATTTATATCCTCTTGGACTAAAAGGTCTAAAAATCTTCCTTTGAGATTCTTATATCTTAGTTCGAGCCTTTCAATTTCCTGATCTAGGCTCCATATTGAAAATAGAAGGTATAAGAAAGATATAGCAAGAAATGCCAAGGAGATATTTGTGGTATCATCATCAAATATCTTGTTGAGTTTACCAGGTTTATTAGAACTAAGAAATTTTAATAGAAAAACAGATATAAAATATGAGATAAAAGTAATTATACTCTTTTTAAAGTCACCAAGATAGTTTTCAATGATATTATTAGATTTTTCAGTGATGGCAATTAGTTGATCGCTAATTTTATTTCTTATCTCTATATATCTATTTAAATTTTGTTGAAGATAAGTCTTAAATCCCGACTGAATAGAAAAAAATACATCATTGGAAATTTCAATTGGTTTTTCACTTTTTAAATAAATTGACAATATATTCCTGGACAGGTTTATTTTGTCAGCTACATTTCCTGAGTTGGAATATATCCAATCGAAGATCTTCATATATTCAATAATTGAAGAAGTATTAGTTTCGTCAATTTTAAAGTTTCCCTGAAGTGTTTTAAAGCCATTAAGTTTATATTCAAAAATATTTTTTTCCTTAATTGAAGTAATATCAAATATGCTCGCAATAGAGAATATAACAGTAAGCCTATCAAGTTTTTCCGTAATACTATTGGGACTAGTAGGTCTTTGCTCTAAATAGAAGTAAGTTGGCAAAAAAGGATACTCAGCATAATTTGCGAAATTGCAAACTTCTCTAAGTTGATTTGCTTTATCTGGCAAATCTTTGAAGCTGTTGAATTCTGAACTACTGAATTCAATCCTTTGTGAATAAAAGTTTTCAATATCCTCTCCAACAATAAAAAAGCACAACTTCTTCCGGAGAATATTATCCTTAATAGTATCTAAGAACTGTATTGTAGTTCTCCCTTTAACAAAATCACAAAAACTACTAAAATCATATATGTTGGCTGTATAATTAACATTTTTTTTGATTTCAAATTTTAAAGTAATTTGCTCATCTTCAACATCATTGAGTACTTTTCTTAGTTCATCGTTGAAACTCTGATAGTTTTTAGTAGATGAAGCTAGAGTAACTGAGGAATTGAAATTGTCTATTGAAAGGCTTAGTTGCCAATCATCATTATTAGGTATTTTATCTAAAACCCCTGCTATTTTAGTATCTATATCTAGAGTTAAATTTTTTGAAGTAAGGTATTCAATACGATACGAAGTAAACTTATCTTCTATAAGTACAGAAGTATTATTATCTAATGGTTCGAAGATGCTTTGTATCGATTGAGATAATTTCATTTTTGTAACCTTGCAAACCACTTGTATCCTTCTTCGGTCTTTATTTTAATAAACTTGTTACCCTCACTATCTTCTTCAGCGATAATTGTCTCAGTAATATTTTCAACATGATCGTTAATCCAAAGTTCAATACTAGAAGATAATTTTATTTTTTCGGAAATTCTTCTTTTTGTAATTTTTTCTTTAATTATAGGAAAGCGACGATCAAATTTAAAGTTCTCAGGCAGGCTTTTTAACTTATCAACTATTGTTTCTGTTTTTAGTTTATCATCTATTGGCTCATAGCCTGTTAACATATCAACAATCTCAGTTAAGTTAAATTCATCGTGAGTTCTCATGTAACCTACAAAAAAGTTTCGTATAATTTGATAATCTTCAGGATGTTTATCTTTTATGGGTTCGATTGTCTTCTTAAATATAATATCAACTGACCTTTCAGTATTATATGCAGGTGTGTAAGTCTCGCTAAGCTCTAAATAGTCTTGCCACCAATACTTTGACATAGTTGAATTAGTGTCAAAGATTCGTACTTTCTCAATTTGGTGAGTGCCGTTATAGGCAACCATAACTGCCTTATACAGTTGCTTTTTTAGGGGAAAACCACTTTTTATTCTTAAATCCGCCTCATCCAAAATTTCTTCATGCTCGGCCTTGCAAATAATTATATGTTTTTGATTATCAATTTCTAACAATGCCTGAAAAAGACTCCCTTTTTGTACTTCATGTTTTAGGTGGGTGATCCTCTGCTGAGTTTCCTTTTCAATTCTTAATAACCTTTTAGCATTGCCTTCTGCCGCTTCTAGGAATGAATTGTTTAACATTTTATCCAAGGACGCTCTAACTTCTGTAGTTTCCGACAAAAACTTGAACTCCCTATTTGAGAAAGACAATTGAACTTTTTCGATCAACTTTTCAATATACTCTTGAATCTCGTCTCCTCCCTGCTCAGTGTTACGCAACTTAACCTTCTCTTGGACATGATCGAAAGAGTAAAGTGCAGCTTTGATAATGTTCATGTGGAATGCTTCTGACTATATACCCATGTAATTGATTTCAAATCTTATCACAATTATTGCTCTGGTAACCTGAGATATTACAGGAGATATGGTTGTTTCAAGGGTCACTACCTAAAAAATGTAGGCTGTACTATTGCCGTGGCAACAAATGGTATCGATGCCATTGATATCGATACCAGCATTACGTAACAATACTGCCGCAGAGAGTGGCAATCCCTGGTCAAGCAACAGTTTCATAGCGATTGGGTAGCTCAATGATGCGATCGTCTAAGTAGGAAGAGGCAAAAATTAGGGATTGGCGAATATCCTCATCTTCTAATTCAGGAAACTCTCGATGTAATTCTTCGCGATCGCTATAGAGCGCTAGTAGCTCAATTACTCGACGAACAGTAAGGCGAAGGTTGCGAATGCAGGGTTGTCCATTCATGCGTTTCGGATTGCTCGTAATACGATCTAATTTCATAAAGCCTAATTCCAATGTTTTACAATCATCTTAACACTTTGAGTTACAAGCCATCCATGGCGCTGAGGGCTTTACCCAAGCGCACAAGCCCCTGACAGCAGTCCATGCGATCGAGATGGACTTCAATGAAAGACAGGCGATCGCTATTTGCCAGAGCCTTATCCAAGGCTATCTCTAACTCCCCTTCCGTGCGTACTTCACAACTCCAACTATCACCAAATACTTCCGCTAGGCGATGATACTTCCAAGGTTGAATGTCGTTATAGGGACCTTCATGAATGACGCGCTCGACGGTGTAGCCGTCATTGTTAATTAAGAAAATAATGGGATTTAGTCCGTACCTAATTATGGTTGATATCTCTTGACAGGTCATTTGAAACGCGCCATCCCCAATGAATGCAACTACGCGACGATCTGGAGACGCTAGTGCCGCTCCCAAACACGCAGGTGTAGCATAGCCAATTGAGGTGTAGAACGCTTGAGCGATGAAGTCATTGTTACTATGCATGACCAGATCGATAGTGGCAACGAGAGCATCGCCTGTCTCCGCGATCGCAATGGAATTATCTGCGAGGAAATGATTCATGCGCTCGTAAAAGCGGATATTGGATATTTTGCGCTCTGGTTCTGGAGTAAAACTGGCGGAGAGAAGCGAGGAGGCGGGTTTGATATCAAGCGATTCGTATGGCTTGTGCTGTAACTTTACCGTTAAGGCATCGACAAAATCCCCCAGACAGACAGGGCTGTAGTGATGGTATTTGATTCTGACCTTGTCGGAGTTAGCATTGATTAACTTGTTTTCATCCAGGTGAGCAGTAAAGCCACCTAAATTCATATCCGACATCAGGGCACCCAAGCATAAAATACAGTCCGCTTCTTCCACTCGTTGCCTGACATAGTCGCGACTCAGCGCTCCGGCATAATTGCCAATAAATTGGGGATGCATCTCAGAAATGATGGATTTGCCCAAAATTGTAGTAGCAATGGGATAGCCCGATCGCTCTAGCAATCGCGATAGTTTCGATTCGATATTAAATCGATGAAATTCGATCCCAGCAAAGATGACCGGACGCTCCGCCACTGATAGTAGCGATACGGCTTCTTCTACAGCTTCTTTGAGGGCGTGAGAGTTGCTGGTGGGAATGTCCGGGATATCTATCGAAACTAAAGGCATACAGGGTTGATGCACCATGTCCGCCGGGACTTCGATATATACGGGTCGTTTGTAACGCAGACAAGCAGCGATCGCGCTGTCGATTTGGGCGGCTGCCTGGCTGGGGTTAGAGATCGTTACTGCAGCCACGGTGACGTTACTGAAAATGGCGTGTTGCAGTTTGTAATCGCCAGTGGTGTGATGCATGAGTAGGTGATGATGGCGCTGTGACGTGTGGGGCGCGCCACTAATGACGATGAGGGGCACCAATTCGGCGTAGGCTCCTACTACGGCATTCAGCAAACTCAGGCCACCCACATCGTAGGTAACGCAGACAGCCCCCACCCCATTTAGTCGGGCGTAAGCATCCGCTGCATAGCCAGCATTGAGTTCGTTACAAGTACCGATTATTTGTAAGGAATTTTCCAGGAACACATCCATCAGCCCCAACACGTAGTCGCCAGGTATGCCAAAGATATGCTTAACCCCAACTGCAGCAAGACGCTGCGCTAAATATTCACCCACCGTTACCCCATGCACCTCAGACATAAGTAACCGCTCCTGCATTAGTTTGAGTAAATCTATGCCTCGATCTTAGCTAGATTCATCGTGGGTTGGGCATTTGAGCTAGTTCAACCCATAGGTTTTTGGTCGTTTCATACACAAAACTTAATGAATAAAAAATAGACAGCAGCGATCGCGGCACAGTAACCTAGAGTTCATTAATTGTAATTTTGCATAAATTATCCATAAACAAACAAAGGAAAGCTTATGGCAATTCAACGCGGATCTAAGGTTCGTATTTTGCGGAAAGAATCCTACTGGTACCGCGATGTTGGTACCGTGGCCTCCGTAGACAAAAGCGGCATTATCTATCCCGTAATCGTACGCTTTGACAAAGTCAACTATTCCAACGTTGCCACTAACAACTTCGCCATTGACGAAGTTGAAGAGGTAAGCTAAGGGGTTCGCGCATAGATGGCTGAATTTAGACTTCTAAATTATATAGCTACCTATGCCTGAGTTACCTGAGGTTGAAACGATTCGGATCGGACTAGATCGAACAACAATTGGCCGACAAATCGAAGGTGGAGAAGTATTGTTGCCCCGCACGATCGCCCACCCCGAAGAGTCGGCTAATTTTGTGTCTGCGCTCACCGGCCAGGCATTTGTGGAATGGCAGCGGCGCGGTAAGTATTTACTGGCAAAACTAAGCGATCGCAGCTATCTAGGCGTACACCTGCGCATGACAGGTCGCATGTTATGGCTAGATCGGAGCGCGCCAGTCCACAAGCACACGCGCGTAAGGCTATTTTGCGGCGATTGGGAATTGCGATTTGACGATCAGCGCACGTTCGGACAAATGTGGTGGGTGCCGCCCAGGACGAAAGTAGAAAAGATTATTACAGGTTTGCAAAGTTTGGGGGTCGAACCGTTTGACCCAAAATTTACCCCCGCTTATTTAGCTGCAAAATTGAGCAAGAGCGAGCGTCCCATTAAAAACGCTTTACTCGATCAGGCGATCGTGGCAGGTATCGGCAATATTTACGCCGACGAGTCTCTGTTTCTCAGCAATATTCATCCACAGTACCCAGCGCGACAGTTACAAGCTACTCAGATCGCGGCACTGCATGCTGCGATTATCAAGGTATTAAGCGATGGCATCACGAATGGCGGCAGCACGTTTAGCAACTTCCAGGATGTCACGGGCAGTAAAGGGAACTATATCGATATGGCATGGGTATTTCGTCGTACTGACCAGGCTTGTAAGGTATGCGGCACGGCGATCGCGCGGATTAAATTAGCGGGGCGATCGTCGCATTTTTGTCCCCACTGTCAACCGCAATTTCTTCCCTAGATCGATCCTCGAACTATTTTCTTCCGCGCTTTCTATTGGAAAGCTTTGCCAAAGTTGCTCTCCACAAAATAGAGAAAAATGCTGCCGACATAACTGACATAGCTATGAAAAATATAAAATAAACAGCAAAAGATATCCAAGCACCTGACGTAAAAGCTACGACTATAGCAACAACTGCTCCGTAAGCATATATCCATGCTAGACTACCAAAACATATCCAAGCCAAAATCAAAACCCACCATGGGAATCGACCTCTAACCAAACCTCTAAACACTCGACCTATAAGCTCGATCTGGCCTATGGGTTCGTAGCCAGATGGAACTCTATCGTATTCTACTGGTCTAGAATTGGGAGGGACTTCATTGGAAGGTTTGCCTTTATCCAGATCGTAGTCTGGTAGGAGCCGATCAGAATCATCTCTTCTGGTCATTTGCGCCTCCAGGATATTAGATACCTGACTTAAAGATTATAGCCGCAGTTTAGCCTTGGTGTATTGACGCTGTCAATGGATGCGTTAGCGATTTGCGTAACGCATCCTAGGCAGCTAAACTACTAATCTCGATCGATACATTTCGTACATCATCAAGCTGCCCGCGATCGCTAAGTTCAGTGAGTCTGCCGTACCCACCATTGGAATTCGCACGAGTTGCTGGCAAAACTGGCGCTGCGCTTGAGTTAAACCTCGCCGCTCTTCTCCTAGAAAGAGTAAAGTAGGATGCGGATACTGTAACTGATGCATATCCATCGTGCCATCGGGCGAAGCGCCGATTACGGCGCACTGGTGCCGCTCTCCCCATGCCTGCAAAGTTGAAAGATTCGTACGTACGAACACCTGTCGAAATACGGCACCCATCGATGCTCGTACCACATCCAGCGCAAAGGGATCTATGCGATTTCCAATCAGGATAAATCCCGCTCCTCCAAATGCCTCGGAAGTGCGGATCAAAGTGCCTAAATTACCAGGCGATCGCACTGTTTCCAGAACCACCCAGCACAAGCCAGATTGTGGCGAGATTTCCGCTAGCCTTGACCAGGGCTGGATCGCGATCGCGGCAATTCCCGAAGCCCGCTCTGCTCTGGACATTTGGCGAAATTGTTCGGGTGTCAGAGGTAGGCAAGGTACGCCGGAACGTCGCGCTTGTCGCACCTGCTTTCTGGCGATTGGTGCCGTCAGCAGCTTTTCGCTATACAAAATTTGAGATATCTTTAAGTGATTGTCGATCGCCCAGATGAAGTTCCGTACACCTTCAATATAGAACGATTGACTGGCATCGCGGTAAGCGCGATCGCATTGTAGTTTTTGAATTTCAGCTAATAGATCGTTTCGAGAAGTTTTTTCATGAATCATCCTCCTTGCGAGCAACCTGGCTCGCAGCGTATTGGACACGCACACGATCCTAGCACGTCCAAGATCTCGTGCGCTTAGAGGTAATGCTAAAATTGGGGCATTAAGTTTCACCAAAGATTCTCTATGAGTTTTCAACTACTAGAAAAATCTCAAATTCAGCCGATCGCAGAGCAGCGGGTAGTCCTTGAGGGCGTAAGCTGGCAGCAATACGAATCCCTGTTGGCAACCTTAGGAGATGAATTTCCAGGCTTAAGATTGTCCTACCTAGAAGGTACATTAGAAATCATGACTACTTCTGCCGAGCATGAAGAATTAAAAACCATCATAGCTATGTTGATGGAAACCTACTTTCAAGTAACACGCACGCGGTTTCATGGCATAGGAGCGGCAACGTTTCGCAAGGTTGCGAAGCAAAGAGGTTTAGAGCCTGATGAATGCTACTGTTTGGCGCAGAAAAAGGAATTCCCAGATATCGCGATCGAAGTAGTTTTGAGTAGCGGCTCTGTGGATAAACTGGAAATTTACCGAGGGCTAGAAGTACCAGAGGTATGGTTTTGGCAGAATGGTCGATTTGCGATTTATCACCTGCGATCGCACGGTTATGAATTAGTCAACCAGAGCGAGCTTTTACCAGATTTAGATCTGGCTTTGCTATCTAGCTACGTCAGACCAGCTGAGCAATTTGATGCTGTAATGGAATATCGCACCGCACTCCAAACTAGCCAAACTGATGGCTGAGAAAGGCTTTTGTCAGTGAGATTGCCTGCTCTGGACTGGAAGCGATCGCTACATCCCCCGCACCCAGCTTTTGCCAAAAGTCATTGCCGTCACCAGTTTCGTTAAGCAAAATTACTTTTTTCCCAGCTCTGAGGGCGAGGGCAACCTCCGATGCCGTACCCGCGCTCATCCCACACGCAATTACCACATCGCTGGACAGCACGTTGATATTATTGCGGGCGCTACCCATGCCCGTGACAATCGCAAGATCGATGTTCTCAGACATCCCTCGGCGATCGGCTCCAGGTAAAATCCCAATCGTAAACCCACCGGCTGACTTTGCTCCTTCATTCACCGCTGCCATCACGCCTAGATTTAGCCCACCAGATAAGATCGCCCATTGTTCCTGCGCGATTAACTTCCCTAGCTCGTAGGCATGGCACAGATCGGCTTCAGTGGCACTCGCGCCCGGGCCCATCACCCCGATCGTAATTTTAGGCATAGCATTGATTATGTTTGATGTGCTTAGTGCATAAGGGTTTTAGAAGCTATTAGCTGTTAGCTAAATAGCTACTCAACTGCGTATTTATGACTATTAGGATGCTAGTATGTTAAAGAATAGCAATATTAGTTAACAAAAGATTAATTATGCCACGCTCTGCTTTTACCAAAAACGAACAAGGAATCATGAACAACTGGGCGATCGAGCCTAAGATGTATGTCGATCAGGGAGAAGAGCGGTTTGGCCTGACCGAATATGCGGAAGTAGTTAACGGTCGCCTAGCAATGGTAGGCATAGTTGGCTTGATTGTATTGGAATTTATTACAGGCAAAGGTTTTTTAGCTCTGCTCGGTTTCTAAATTTGGCAGTGGCACTGATGCCATGGAAATCTTCTTAGATGTTTTGGTGCTGCTCTGAGTTTCGAGACTAGAATAGTTGAGATCGCCTTAAGGTATAGATCTGCAAACTTTTCTAGGGGGCTGCAACGCCAAGCACGAACATGAGCGACCAAATTCAAGACCGACCGATTAGCCGCGTGGGTAGATCGCCCTGGCGCAATTTATCGCTAGTTGCCACTGGTGGGTTTATTGCCGTTCTGACATTTTCTCTAGTCGGTCTGTGGCGCGTGGGCGATCGCTTTTTTGCCGAGATGGCATCGATGTTTAGCTTCAAAATATCCTCGGCGGAAGTAGATTTGCGCCCGATCGTAATCCAGCAAATACGCGGGGCTAGCGAGCTAACCACGTCGATCTTCGTGATGGAAACAGTGGTGCCTACTCGTCAAAGTTTGCTTTTGGGTAGCGTACCGCTAGGAACGACAAAGCTGCTCTATATCGCACATGGCGAGGTGAGAGCGGGGGTAGATTTGAGCGCGATCGCGCCGCAAGACGTAACCGTAACTCCGAACAGCATTACGATCGCCCTGCCACCGCCTAAAATTTTAGACAGCAAGATCGATGTCAAGCGCTCCAGCGTGTACGAGTACGATCGCGGCTTTTTAGGTCTAGGGCCGGATGTGGGTCCCAATTTACAGACCCTTGCCCAGCAAGAAACCCTTCGTCGGATTGAGAAAGCTGCTTGCGATAACGGCATTTTGACTGCAGCAAATCAAAGAGCAGAGCTTGTGGTGAGTCAGTTAGTAAAGCTAACAGGTGATGCTAAAGTCACGGTCAAAACGCAAGCACCCACGGCGGGGTCATGTTCCTGAGGATATAGTCGCTAGGCGGGAACGCAACCAGCTAAAATAGCTTTTGTAGTCTTAAGTTTCTAAATTACGGGCATGAAAGACCTCGATCTCGAAAAAACAATTGACAAGCTCAATGAGATTATGGAGTTCGAGTTGTCGGGGGTAGTGCGCTACACGCATTATTCCTTGATGATTACTGGCCCTAATCGCATTCCCATCGTCACTTTTTTTAAAGCGCAGGCAAACGAGTCTTTACTCCATGCTCAGCTAGTTGGCGAAATTCTCACTGGTCTTGAGGGGCATCCCAGCCTCCGCATAACCCCTCTCGAAGAAACTAATACCCACTCTGTCAAGGCGATTTTGTCTGAGAGCTTATATCACGAGCGTCAGGCAGTACGTTTTTACAAAGAATTACTAGAAATCGTCCAGGATCGCAGTGTTTATCTCGAAGAGTTTGCCCGCAGCATGATCGGTAAAGAAGAGTTGCATAACCTGGAACTAAGGAAAATGCTCCGGGATTTTGGGGGCTGAACCGAACTTTAGCCACCAAAATAACTTAATTCGTCCACAACTAAGAAATTAAACTAATGACGGTTCGCGTTCGCATTGCCCCTAGCCCCACTGGTAATCTCCATATCGGCACGGCTCGAACAGCCCTATTTAACTGGCTGTATGCCCGTCGTCATGGCGGAAAATTCATTTTGCGTATCGAGGATACAGATCGCGAGCGATCGCGGGATGAATACACGCAAAATATCCTGAGCGGCTTAGCCTGGTTAGGTATTGACTTTGATGAGGGACCTTTTTATCAAACCCAACGCCTGGAACATTACAAAGAGGCGGTTCGTGCATTGCTGGATCGGGGTTTAGCTTACTTCTGCTATGCCAGTGCCGAAGAGCTAGAACAAATGCGAGCGGAGCAGAAAGCCAAGAAACAGGCTCCCCGCTACGATAATCGCCATCGCAACTTGACCTCCGAACAGCAGGCAGCGTACGTGGCAGAAGGTCGCCGACCCGTAGTGCGCTTCAAGATCGAGGAGCCGCGTGAAGTGACATGGCATGACATGGTACGCGGTGAGGTGACGTGGAATACCCGCGATCTGGGCGGCGATATGGTCATTGCCAGAACTGACGACCAGGGACAGGTTTCTCTACCGCTGTATAACTTTGCGGTCGTGATCGACGATATCGAAATGGATATCACCCATGTGATTAGAGGTGAAGATCACATTGCCAATACTGCCAAACAAATCTTGCTATATGAAGCAATGGGCGCAAGTATGCCAGAGTTTGCCCATTTGCCTCTAATCCTGAATAAGGATGGAGCTAAGATTTCCAAGCGCGACGGTGCCACATCTGTAGATGAATTCCGTGCTATGGGATACATACCTGAAGCATTTAATAACTACATGGTTTTATTGGGTTGGTCTAAGCCTGATGCCCAGGATATCTTTACCATGCAGGATGCAGCCCCCTTATTCGGCTTCGATCGCGTCAACAAAGCGGGCGCGAGATTTGACTGGGATAAGCTCAACTGGCTTAACAGTCAATACCTGCACGATATGCCCGTGGAGGATTTGTGCGATCGCCTGATTCCCTTTTGGCAGCAGGCAGGTTTCAATCGCGAGGTTGACTTTGCGGCAGAACGCGGTTGGCTATTGGAACTGGTAACGCTAATTGCCCCCAGCTTAACTCGTCTCACCGATGCCGTGGAGATGACACGCTTTTTATTCGAGTCCGAACTTAAATTTACGGATGCCGCGATCGCGGCTTTGCAACCGGAAGCGGTGAAGCCAGTCATTACAGCGCTATTGGGGCAGCTTAAAGATACTCCCGTACTGACTGCTGATGCCGCAAATAGCCTGATTCAAACGGTGACCAAATTGCAAAATGTCAAAAAAGGTATGGTGATGAAGCCATTGCGCTGCGCGCTTACCGGCGACGTTCGCGGCCCAGAGTTAATTCCATCATTCCTGTTATTACACCAACGCGGTTTGGCGATACCGCGCCTACAGCAAGCCTTGTCAATAACGTAGTTAAACGGATCGGGTAAATATGGACGCAAAACACGATGAAGTTAAACAAATTGCCTCGCAATTGCTAGCTGGGATGCTTGCCAATCCGCATATATATCCCAATATCAGCGATGAGGGAGGTAGAGGACAGCTAGAGCAAAATCTGATAGTTGTAGCGCTGGAGATGGCTGAAAGCTTAATCGAGCATGTTGAGAGCAAACATCAGCATTGAACGAATCTTTACGGTTAGCCTGCACGGTCGATACTAGGCCTTGGGGTATTCCCCGTACTTGAAGTCTGCCTGCGCGGACTTCAAGTACAAGGGGGTAATTAAACAGGATTTGGTATTACCAGTATTCTGTTGCCAATTGCTCGTCCAGGGTTTTGTCGGGTAGCTCGGGTGATTTGGCGGGTTCTTTAGCTGGCGCGTCTAGTGGGTTTTTCACTGGCGGCTTGTCTGCTGGTGGTTTTGGAGCTGTTGTGCCGCTATGTACGACTACAGGCGTGCCTACTGAAGCCCAATTAAATAACCATTTGGCATGGTCTAGCGCTACGTTCGTACAGCCATGGCTGACGGGCGTACCAAAATTACGATGCCAATAAGCTCCGTGGATGGCATAGCTGCCAGAGTAATACATGGTATTTGGTACGTCGGGTACGTCGTAGTCAGCTCCTTGCATCCTCGCGATCGATTGCTTTGTTTGAATGGCAAACGTACCGACTGGTGTTTCGTGTCCGGGCTTACCCGTAGATACAATCACAGCATATACGGGTTTATCGCCTTCCCAGGCAATTAAACGCTGCGAACCCAGTCTGATCTCGATCCATTTCTTATCTGATACCATTAGTTCTTTCATTGCCCGAGCAATCGTGTCAGACGGCTTGGATGGCTCGGCGATCGCGGGTATAACGCTGCTGAAGCTGGCTAAAAGGGCTGCCGTAGTGGCAAGCCCCCACCGCAGCAATAACGAGCCAGTAAAAATGGCTTTCATGGATCGACTTCTCCTCAGTTTATGTCAAAAGCTTCCTACCTCTATTTTGCGCAAAAATCGTTGGTAAATGTCAGAAATTTCAAGAAATCTCAATAAAAAGCCATGAAAGTTAAAGTGGGTTATGTTGCAACTGTGAGTCAAAACGTTACAGTAAGAGACTTGTAGACCATAACACCACATTTGTTAGAATTTCGTGGTGAGCTAGAGGCATTATTCGTAAATTAAGGAAAGTTCAACGTGAGTAAATTTAGTGCGATCGAGTCTATTAAGGCCCAGGAAATTCTCGATTCGAGGGGACGACCCACGATTGAAGCTGAGGTACGACTAGCTGGAGGTGCCATAGGCTTAGCCCAGGTTCCTAGTGGTGCTTCTACAGGTAGCTTTGAAGCCCATGAGTTGCGTGATGGCGAAAAGAGTCGCTACGGTGGCAAGGGCGTGCTAAAGGCGGTACGCAATGTCACGGAAAAGATTTTGCCAGAGCTGGTCGGTATGGACGCGCTCAACCAGGAAGCAATCGATCGCGTCATGATCCACCGCGATGGTTCGCCCAATAAATCCAATCTGGGCGCAAATGCCATTTTGGGCGTTTCTTTAGCTACAGCTAAAGCAGCAGCAGCAGCGGTGGGGTTACCCCTCTATCGCTATTTGGGCGGGCCGCTGGCTAACGTTCTACCAGTACCCTTGATGAACGTCCTGAATGGCGGTGCCCATGCCGATAACAATGTCGATATTCAGGAGTTTATGATCGTGCCCAGCGGTGCGCCTAGCTTTAGGGAAGCTCTGCGTTACGGGGCAGAGGTATTTACCGCCCTGCAATCCGTATTGCATGAAAAAGGACTGGTAACCAGCGTTGGTGATGAAGGTGGTTTTGCGCCGAACCTGGAATCCAATCAGGCAGCACTGGAATTATTGGTAGATGCGATCGCCAAGGCTGGCTATACACCGGGCAAAGATATCAGTTTGGCTCTGGATGTGGCATCAAACGAGTTATTTAACAACGGCAACTATACGTTTGATGGCAAGTCGCACTCTGCCTCTGCCACGATCGCCTATTACGAGCAGGCGATCGCCAAATACCCGATTGTATCGATCGAAGATGGCCTGCAAGAGGAAGACTGGGAAAATTGGCAAACCATGACCGGGAAGCTTACCAATACGCAGCTTGTCGGTGACGATCTATTCGTCACGAATAAGGAGCGTTTGGATCGAGGCATCCGTGAAGGCTGTGCCAATGCCATTCTGATTAAGCTCAATCAAATCGGCAGTCTTACGGAAACCCTAGAAGCGATCGCTACGGCGGACAGAAACAGCTATCGTTCTGTAATCAGCCATCGCTCTGGCGAAACTGAGGATACTACGATTGCAGATCTGGCTGTGGCGACGCGGGCAGGGCAAATCAAAACCGGATCGCTTTGCCGCAGCGAGCGCGTTGCTAAATACAATCGCTTGCTTCGCATTGAAGCGGAATTGGGCAGTCAGGCGGTTTATGCCGGTGCGGTTGGTCTAGGCCCGACTAAATAGTTCGATATCCCATCAAGAATTTGCGCGTATCATGCCTCCGCCTTGCTTAGATTGCGCTCCTCCTGACCTGTGCGCGATCGTGCTGGCGGGGGGGCGAAGTTCTCGTATGGGTCAAGATAAGGCTCTGATACCGATTAATGGCATTCCCTTACTGCAACGTACGTGCGATGTAGCAGCAGCCTGTTGCGATCGCGCGTACGTTGTTACAGGGCGATCGCAAGATTATCAACATCTGCCATTAGCACGGCAATGCCAATTTCTGAGCGAATCCAATCCAGAGGGGCCACTGGTTGGTTTTTACGTTGGTTTGCGCCAATTAGATACGCAAGCAGTCTTAACCAACTGCGATTGGATACTCTTACTTGCCTGCGATTTACCTAATCTACAAGCGAGCGAATTGCAAAGGTGGGCGAGTCAACTGCCCCAGCTATCAGAGACCGTAATGGCGTATCTTCCCAAATATTCTGCTTCTGGCACCAATCCATCCCATAAACAATGGGAACCGCTGTGTGGATTTTATCGTCGGGACTGTTTGCCTAGCCTCAAGGGATTTATCGCCGATGGTGGCAGGTCGTTTCAGCGATGGCTAGATCGCATTCAGGTTGCCGAAATTCTCAACGTAAATCCACTCGTACTATTTAACTGCAATACACCTCAAGATTTCTCAGAACTATAGCGGTTTTCAAATGAAAACGAGAAGGGGGGTTGGGGGCGTTGCCCCCAAGAAGGGGTTCCACCCCTTCACCCCGTCAATAAAACCTGTTCTCAATTAAAAACCGCTATATAGCGGTTTTCAGATCGGCGGTGAGTAGGGGGTGTGGGGGCACAGTCCCCACGCAGGGGTGGAGCTTTACGATGCAAACGTAATATCTTCAAATAGTTCCTCGATCGCGAATTTCAGATTAATGCTCTCCAACTCGATGACATCACCGGGTTCGTATGCTGTTAATTCCCATTTGCCGCGATCGTTCGGTCGATAGATATCCACTGCGATCGCTTCAGAACTAACTAAAACGTACTCCTTTAAGCTAGCTGAACGGCGATACAGCGCAAATTTATTGCCTCGATCGTAAGCTTCTGTACTAGAAGATAAAACTTCCACAATCAAGCAGGGGTAACTGAGGAATTTAGTATTGCTGCGATCGCGATCGTCGCAAGTCACGCTCAGATCGGGATAGAGAAACAAATCCAGGTTAAACACTTCTACCTTAGCATCAGAATTAAATACTTGACATCTTTTGCCGCGCAAATAATTGCTAACCAGAGCGATAAAATTAACTGCGATTTTACTATGGTTGAGAGTGCCGCCAGTCATGGCGTAGACTTCACCATAAACGTACTCATAACGCAGTTCTTGTTTCTCTTCCCACTCCAAATATTCAGCGGGTGTAAATCTGTGCGAATAGTCAGAGGCAGCAACCATAAGCTATCTTTCATTACTTCCTAGAAAATATTTTAGCATTTGGAACTGTTCTCACCCTCCGGTGTCGGTTAACTTGATGACCAATTTCGATTAATCCGATTAGATTTGGGTGGCAGCATATTTGGGTTTACGTGTTACTATTTCTTGGGGCTATTCAGGATAAAGCGCATGCAAAAACTATCTCGATCGCATTTAACTCTAATAACCATGTTGTGCCTTTCCTTCGGCGCAGTTGCACCTGTTAGCCAGGTGCAAGCAAAGGATAAGTCGGAAGTTTCCCCCGATATTGTCGTACCCAGTGTGGAAGAGAGCGCGCCAGCCACCACTACGCCAAGCGCTCCTCAAGTATCCGAGCCTGCTCCTGCTGTGGATGCGATCGCTCCTCCAGAGCCGCAAGCACCAGCCCAGGTCGAAGTTCAGACTACTCAAGAAGTTAAGTCCAGCCCCGTACGCTCCGAACCCATCACAGTTGAGGTACAGTCTCGGACGAGTAAGCCAGACGTTGCTATATCTACGCCCAAATCCTCGCCAGAGCGCGTGGATATTATTATGGAAAGCCGTAATTCTGGTTGCCGATCTGTAGTTAGCAGTACCAGGAATTTGCAACCCGATCTGTGCGCGCCACAGATCGATCGCAGAGATTACCAAGCGATCGCCACTCACCCCAGTTTTGTCTACGAATCATCCTCGGGCTTTAGGACAGAGGTGCGGCAACTCACCCCCCGTGAAATTAAAGCCATGAGTCGGCCCAGTAATGGCGACAAGCGGATGCAGTTTCCGCTGGCGATTCCAGCTTTTATCAGCTCTTCGTTTGGGTTTCGCATCCACCCCATCACCGGACAAGGACGGTTTCACCAGGGTACAGATATCGCCGCTGCGGAAGGCACGCCCGTACTGGCTGCCTACAGCGGTAGGGTAGAAGTAGCAGGCTGGCTTGGCGGTTATGGCTATGTGGTAGCGATCGGTCACAGCGACACCCACGAAACCCGTTACGCTCATTTATCAGAAGTCCTGGTGAAGCCCGGTCAATACGTTAAACAGGGCACGGTAATCGGTTTAGTTGGCAGCACGGGGTTTTCCACTGGTCCCCACTTACACTTCGAGCTATGGGAAAGAAGAAAAGACGATTGGGTAGTCGTCGATCCTACCGACCAACTCGTTTTAGCTTTAGATGAACTGAATCGCTATCTTGCGCAGCTAGTTAAGTCAACCGCCAAGGGTTAATTTGACTTACTGCGGCCTTGCTGTATATTGATACAGGATTAGTGCCGCTGGAATAGCCGATCGAGTCAGGCATCTTGAGAATACCTATAGCAATTAGAAAATTCATTTTAAAGCCTTCTGGAACCACCTAGGAGGCTTTTGAGCTATAATGGTATAGTGTTTTGACGTTAGAGACTAAATAAACCTCAGAACGAATTTTTGGAGTTATTTCATCCATGCCAGAAACAATGACCGAGACCTACACCGCCGAGCAGATTCAGGTATTAGAGGGTATAGAGCACGTTCGCAAGCGCCCTGGTATGTACATCGGCTCTACAGGTCCCAAAGGCTTACACCATCTTGTCTTTGAAGTTGTCGATAACAGTGTTGACGAAGCTTTAGGGGGGCATTGCGATTTAATTACTGTCGATCTTTTAGAGGATGGCTCGGTAACAGTTAAGGATAACGGGCGGGGGATTCCTACTGATATTCACCCCAAAACTGGTAAGTCGGCTCTAGAAACTGTAATGACCGTATTGGGGGCGGGGGGCAAGTTCGGCGGCGAAAGCGGCTATAAGGTTTCGGGAGGCTTGCATGGCGTAGGGGTTTCTGTGGTTAATGCCCTATCAGAATGGGTGGAAGTTAAGGTCTGGCGGCAGAACAAGGTACACGAGCAGCGCTACGAACGGGGCGTACCCGTCGGCGACTTGAAAATTAGCAAAGCCGAGCCAGGCAGTCGGGGTACGCAAGTTACGTTTAAGCCAGATCCTCAGATTTTCCAAACCGATACCACTTTTGACTTTATGACGCTGGCCGGGCGCTTAAGGGAGTTAGCGTACTTAAATGCTGGGGTCAAAATTCAGTTTAGCGATCGCCGCAGTGAGGAACCAAGGATAGAAATCTATCACTACGATGGCGGCATCCGCGAGTACGTCACGTACATGACCCATGAAAAGGAACCGATTCACCCTGACATTATCTATGTCAAAGGGGAACGGGACAACGTGCAGGTAGAAGTAGCGCTGCAATGGTGTTCCGATGCTTTTAATGACAATATTCTGGGGTTTGCCAATAATATCCGCACGGTTGACGGCGGTACGCACCTGGAGGGCTTGAAAACGGTCCTGACGCGCACGCTCAACAGTACGGCGCGCAAGTTAAAGAAACTGAAAGAAAACGATTCCAACTTAGCGGGTGAAAACGTTCGCGAAGGTCTGACAGCCGTAATTTCTGTCAAAGTACCGGAGCCGGAGTTTGAAGGCCAAACTAAAACCAAGCTTGGGAATACGGAAGTACGCGGGATAGTAGATTCGTTTGTGGGCGAAGTTCTGAATGAATATCTCGAATTCCATCCCACTGTAGCAACTTCCATTCTCGACAAAGCAATCCAGGCTTTTAACGCCGCCGAAGCCGCTCGTCGCGCTCGCGAACTCGTCCGCCGCAAATCTGCATTGGAATCTTCCACCTTGCCCGGAAAGCTTGCTGACTGTAGCTCTCGCGACCCCCGCGAATCTGAAATCTTCATCGTTGAGGGCGATTCTGCAGGGGGTTCGGCAAAGCAAGGGCGCGATCGCCATTTCCAAGCGATTCTGCCTTTGCGCGGTAAAGTTCTCAATATTGAGAAAGCGGATGATAGCAAAATCTATAAGAATAACGAAATTCAAGCCCTGATTACGGGCTTGGGTATGGGCATTCGCGGCGAGGAGTTCAGTATCTCTCAACTGCGCTATCACAAAATTATTCTGCTGGCAGATGCGGACGTTGATGGGGCGCACATTCGCACGCTGCTGTTAACCTTCTTCTATCGCTATCAGCGCGAGCTTGTCGATCAAGGCTATATCTACATCGGTTGCCCTCCACTTTATAAAGTGGAACGCGGCAAGAACGCACAGTATTGCTACAGCGATCGCGACTTGCAAGCCCTGCTTGCCACTTTCCCCGCCAACGCCAACTACAATATCCAGCGCTTCAAAGGTTTGGGCGAAATGATGCCGCAGCAGCTTTGGGATACAACGATGAATCCCGCTACGCGCACCCTCAAGCAAATTACAATTGAAGATGCCGCCGAAGCCGATCGCATATTTACGATTTTGATGGGCGATCGCGTCGCACCGCGCCGCGAATTTATTGAAACCTACGGGCCTAAACTCAATCTCACAGATCTGGATATTTAGGAAAGGAACAATCTAGATTACGTCGATGCGATCGCATCGGAAATCTCTGGCCTGACTATTTTGCCCGCTCCTTAGTTTGCTAGGATAATGGTAGTAATATAGTGAAACTTAGAGATGTTGTTGAGCGTTTGGAGATCGATCCACGTAAACTCACAGACTATGCTTTGAATCCTGATAACCCGGTTGGGGCAGATAAAGCTTTGATGTTTCTTCGTCGTCTAGGATATACCAAGAGCAATTTTGAAATGCTCTTACAACAAATTCAATCTCAGGCTCTGAATGCTGAGGCAATTCTCACCCAAACGGATGCGCACGGACAGAGGTATCGGGTAGATCTGGAAATTACTGGTGTAGAAAACCAGCGAGAAGTTGTTCGCACAGGCTGGATTGTAGAACCTGATGCAGATTTTGCAAGATTGGTCACTTTGTTTGTAAAAAAGTAAATTATGGTAAAGCCCAAACTGTTTGATGTAATTGAGTTATTAAGAAATCTTCCTGAGACAAGCCTACAGGCAGGCTATCGGGGAGCGATCGTAGATATATATGCGGACGGACAGTATGAAGTAGAGTTCAGCAATGAAGCAGGTGAAACGCTAGCCCTTGTAACTTTATTTGCAGATCAGTTCATTGTAGTTTGGCGGTCAGCAACCAAAACTTGGGTGCCAATTGCAGAAAAAATCGAAGCTTTGGTGGCAGGTCTACCAGAAGATATTCGTGAAGAGGTTTTCGATTTTGCGCGGTTTATGTATAGTCGCAAATCAACTGTGCCCCATAGCTAGCAGAGATTTAGCGATCGCTTTGCTAGGATAATGGCAATAATAGCGATCGCAGTGCAAAGGAGGTGTAGCTCTATGACTCTGGCGACAAAGAAGAAATTAACGTTTGAGGAATATCTAGCCTATGACGACGGTACGGATACGCGGTACGAGCTGGTGAATGGGGAGTTAGTTGCCATGCCTGCGGAAAGCGACTTGAATCAGCGGATTGGTATGTTCCTACTCACCTGCTTTGCACAAATGGGTATACCCTTTTACTGTTTGCGCATGGGGTTAGAGATCGCGGTAATGGGAATGCGGACAATGGTGCGAATTCCCGATCTAGTAGTTTTGTCTGAAGACCTGGCAGAAGCTTTAAAAGGAGCATCCCGCGCGATCGTGTTGCCAGATATGCCACCGCCGCGTTTAGTAGTCGAAGTGGTATCGCCAGGCCAGGAAAGTATAGACCGCGATTATCGCTATAAACGTTCCGAGTATGCCGCAAGGGGAATTGATGAGTATTGGATCGTCGATCCGGGGCAACAAATAGTAACGGTGCTGACATTGGTAAGCGGACTGTACGAAGCGCAGGAATTTCGAGGGGGCGATCGCTTGTCTTCGCCAACGTTTCCAGAGTTAGCGCTGACTGCCGCACAAATTATAGAATCGGGTAGTTGAAATAGTGGTTCGATCGAGGCTGTATCGAGCATGACAAAGACGGGAGGTTTAGCTCTATGACTCTGGCGACAAAGAAGAAATTAACGTTTGAGGAATATCTAGCCTATGACGATGGTACGGATACGCGGTACGAGTTGGTGAATGGGGAGTTAGTTGCAATGCCACCGGAATCACGGCTGAATGCTCGGATTGCCATGTTTTTAATTTCTGTGTTCCTCAAATTCGTGCCATTTCGCCTGCTCTGCTGTAAAGATACGGAAATCGAAGTTAACGGTAGATTTGCCCAAACTCGTCTGCCCGATATCATGATTCTGTCGGAAGAATTGGATGAGGTTTTGGGAGATGCTCGCAGCACGATTACTCGCGATATGCCGCCGCCTCGCCTGGTTGTCGAAGTGGTATCGCCAGGACAGGAAAGCATAGATCGCGATTATCGCTATAAACGCTCTGAGTATGCCGCAAGGGGAATTGATGAGTATTGGATAGTCGATCCGGGGCAGCAAATGGTAACGGTGCTGACATTGGTAAGCGGACTATACGAAGCGCAGGAATTTCGAGGGGGCGATCGCTTGTCTTCGCCAACTTTTCCGGAGTTAGAGCTGACTGCCGCGCAAATTATAGGGGCGGGCGGTTGATGGGGTCTGATCGCCTGGATATGGCCGGATGGGGGTTGGGTTTGGCAAAAGTTGTGAAGTTAAAACTGTCCCAGAAACTTAACTTCGGGTTCGAGGAGCAGCGACCACTTCTCCTGGACGCGCTCCTGGATATAACCGATCAAGCGGGCAATATCGCTGGCGGTCGCGCCACCGCGATTGACGATGAAGTTAGCGTGGAGTTGCGCCACTTGCGCGTTACCAATCTGATATCCCTTCAGTCCCGTTTGTTCGATTAACCACGCCGCTGCCTTGGGATAAGGGTTGCGAAATACACTACCACAGCTAGGCAAATGATAGGGCTGAGTGGCATGTCTGGCTCTCAAATGCTCTTCCGTCGATGCCTTGATCTTTTCCGGATCGAAACCAGGTTTTAATTGCAAAGTTGCACCTGTAACAATGCTGCTGCCACCTTGCAAAACTGAGGTGCGGTAGCTGAATCCTAATGCGTCGGGTTTAAGGGCATAGGCTGCGCCATTGGCTGACATCATTTGTGCTTCTAGCAGCACATCCGCCGCACAGCCTCCCTGTGCGCCCGCATTCATCACAACCAGACCGCCAACCGTGCCAGGAATGCCCACTGCCCATTCAAATCCCGACCAGCCCCTGGCGGCTGCTAGCGTAGCCAGCCGCGCTACAGGTTCGCCAGCCGCAGCAGTAAGTCGCCCAGTGCGATCGTCAAACTCGATGCCGCGCAGATGGCGCAGGCAAATTACCAACCCTGACAACCCCCGATCGCCGATCAAGAGATTGCTACCCGCACCGAGAAATGTTAGCGGTAATTGCCGATCGCTACCCCACATCAAGCCGTCGCGCAGATCGTCAATGGAATGAGGATCGAGAAACCACTCTGCCTTACCGCCTACTTTAAACGAGGTCATATTCGCTAAGGAAACTGAGGCGCGAATCTTGGTGTCAGGGGTGGAATCGGCAATCATTTTCGTAAGGGGTTGGGTGATAGGGGTTGGGTGATATCGCAGGGGTTTAGCATTTGCCTGTTAATCTCTGCCTTAAGCGAAAATATTTGTTACAAATGCTAAACCCGTACAGGGGTTGGGTAATTCTAAGACTGTACGTAGCAGTTTGCCATTGCTTCAATTGTAGGTGCAATAATTCCGTTGAGGTTGCCAGCACCTAAAAATAGAGCTAGATCGCCAGATTTAAGCTGTTTAGTCAGAAAAGACTGTACTGCCACTAAGGTCGGACGATAATGTACGTTAGGGTGATGCTGGGCGATCGCCTCGGCCACTTGCTCGCCAGTAATGCCATCCTGATTTGGCTCGCCCGCAGCGTAGATATCTGTTACTACCACAGTATCCGCATCTGTAAATGCTGTAGCAAACTCAGATAGAAACCTGACGGTGCGACTGTAGCGGTGAGGTTGGAAGATAGCTACAACTTGCTTATGTTCCTGCTGTCTGGCAGAGACCAGCGTTGCTCTAATTTCGCTGGGGTGATGGGCGTAGTCATCCACAAAAATAATGCCATCATGCTTGCCTTTAACCTCAAAGCGACGACCAGCACCGACAAACTCTGGTAATGCAGCTTGAATTACAGGCCAATCTATACCGATGTGGCGGCATACAGCGATCGCGGCTAAGGCATTGGCAAGATTGTGAGAGCCTAGCAAACCCATCTCAATTTCGCCTGACGGCTTGCCTTTTTCTAGAATCATTGCCCTAGTTGCATCTGAATCGTACCTAACTTTAGTGGCACTATAGTCAGCGCTGGTGTCGTTCAAACTGTAAGTAATCTGAGGTTGCAGGTGCTGCTTGATATTAGCGCAGTCAGTACAGGCAACTACAACTTGGCAGCGATCGGTAAATATTTGAAATGTGGATATAACTTGTTCTAGGCTGTGGTAGTGATCGGGGTGATCTAACTCGATGTTAGTGACTACACCCAAGTAAGGAGAGAACTTAACCAGAGAACCATCTGACTCGTCGGCTTCCGCGACCAGGTATTCTCCTTGACCTAGTCTGGCGTTGCCCTGCCAGTCCTGCACTTCACCACCTATGACAATTGTGGGGTCAACGCCTGCCCGTAGTAGTAAGAAGGAAATCAAGCTACTTGTAGTAGTCTTGCCGTGAGTACCTGATACTGCAATGCTTTTAAACTGGTCGATCAGCGCCGCCAATACGTCAGAGCGGTGCAGAATTGGTAACCCCAATGCTTTAGCTGCCTGAAATTCGGGATTCTGCTGGCTAATCGCGGTCGAGCAAATAATCTGGGGGCGACTAATTGCATTGATATTGTCAGCGCAGTGTCCGCGATATACCTCCACGCCCATCTGCTTAAGTCGATCGGTAATCCGATTTTCGCTGAGATCCGATCCTGAAACCTGGTGCCCCTGTCTAACCAAAATATGGGCTAGGGCAGACATACCAATACCACCAATACCGATAAAGTGAAATGGCTTTCCGCTGAAGTTAACCAGATTCACAATTTTTCTCCTTGCTCACCACACCTATTCAATGTGCGACATCATACCAAATAATTCTGAAATAGAGCCACCAATCGCAGACATAAAGCTAAAATTTGCTGACTTTATATAGAGCTATAACCAATAGGCTATAGGACGGGGTGCAGGGGTTCCACCCCTGCGTGGGGGCACAGCCCTCACACCCCCTGCAATTACTAATCTGTCTGCGGCTATAGTTTCAACATTTTCGGTACGAGGCGCGATCGCTCCAACCATGACGGCTTCTAGCCCTTTCATGTCCAGAATGTAAAGTATGGTCTTTTTGCGATCGTGGCAAGCAAATTTCTCTTCTCCAGCTTGCGTATCGAAACTGTCAACAGTTTCGCGTGCCAATCCGCCCGTGCTACTTAATTCTCGATGGGGCAGATTGGGGATATCAAGGCGAAATTAAGTTGCTGGCGTGCTAAACCATAATGGTTTCCAGGCTCTTGAGGTTAGGAATGCAAAGGACATCTCTTTCCGGATCTCTTTTAATCAGATTTTTCTTCTCTAATTTGCCCAATACCCTGGTCACGGTTTCTCTGGCTAGACCGCTCAAGCTACTCAGCTCGCGATGCGGCAAGTTGGGGATTTCAATCCCTCCGCTAGCCCCTTTTGTACCTTGCCCCTCAGCCAGAAATATTAAAACATCGGCTACGCGAGACGTGCTGTCAGACTCGCGCAAGCGCAGGCGACGGTTGACCTGACGCAAGCGCTTTGCCATCAGGCGAGCTAAGTGAATGCCTGCTTTTGGCTCAGTTTCAACCAGGTGGACAAAATCTGCGGCAGGCAAACTGGCAATAGTAGTGGGTGTCAGCGTAATTACATCGGTCGATCGCGGCACCTGATCGAGGGGAGCCATCTCTCCAAACATTTCCCCTTGGCCGAGGATATTGAGCGTTACTTCCCTGCCGTCAAGGTTATAGGTGCGAATTTTCACCCAACCCTTCAGCACGAAGTAGACCGAACTACCCCAATCGTTTTCCAGCAAGATCACCTGGTGTACGGGATGTTCTCTGGTCACTACCTTAGCGATCGCTTGTTCGATCGCCTCTTTTGGTAAGCCAGCAAAAAATGGAGATGCTGAGATTATTTGCCGATAGTCAGATCGATCTTGCATGTTAGCCCTTAATAAGTTTATGAAGACTGGCAGCTATACTTTGAATGACTCCACCATGTCGATCGTCGTATGGTATAACCTCTGCTTCAATATCCATTACGTCATCTTCGGGTAAGTCCAGTAACCGCAATAGGCGCTGATAGGCCGCTGCTTCATCGAGATTGACTTTAGGCTCGCCCGGTTTGCGCCGACTGACTGTAATTACTTGAAATGCTAGCTTGAGCACCATCTTGCGATCTTCGTAGGTTTTAAAATTAGGAACTATTTCTTCGAGAGGAAGGTTTTGGCCTAGATATTCGCGCAAACTCTGCTTGAGCGAACGTTGCTCTGCCTCCGTTTTAGCAAACATGGTGGCAAATTTGTCCAAAATCAGGCGAACTTCATCTGGTTCTAACTGACCGTCAGACCATGCCATCGCAGTGGCGACACGCAATATATCCATCTGACGCGGATTGATCGGAGGTGGTACTTGTTGTGCTGGCATAACTGCGATCGTCTCCATAAAACTAGCCAATTATGAACAAATGATACGCCAACCACAGGGCGATCGTTTAGGAAAAGACAATTAGCTTAACTTTTTCGTCATAATCTCTGTCGATGGCAGTGCTACATTTTATGCAGTGCTACATTTTATAGCTATAGCCAATAAATTAGGCTTAGGACGGGGTGCAGGGGTGGAACCCCGGCGTGGGGCGCAGCCCCCACACTCCCTGTAATAACCTATCTGTCTATGGCTATAGGTAATTGGAGCGCTAAAGTTTAAACGCGGATTAGGAATTAAGTTTATGTTTGGTCTTGGATTACCCGAGGTAGTAGTAATCTCAGTTGTAGTAGTTGCACTGTTCGGGGCGAAAAAAATCCCGGAGCTAGGCAGCAGTCTCGGCAAAACCATTAAGGGATTTCGCGAAGAAATGAAGTCTGCCCCTGACAAGCCCGATTCCACTGACACGCCAAAACCAGGAGAATAACAACCGAATCTAAAGCCAAGAGCTAAAAGCTAATTGCCACACAACCAGATACAAAAATAGGGAACAACTCCTCTAGCTGCTCCCTAGTAACCCAATAAATTACAGATCCTTTAAAGTGTCTTAAACATGAGTACCCGTATATTAGCTCTACAGGACTGGCGCGCACAGTGTGAAAAAGTGTGAAAAAGTGAGGAGTTTATTCAGGTATTTTGGGGCAAGGCTGGTAATAACCTCGAAGTTCCTTTGCCGAGCCGCCCCGCGCAATTGGCACTACCCAAGTAATGCTTTCATTTCCCTGACGGCGCGATCGAGCCCCACGAGTGCCGCACGACTAATGATGCTGTGCCCGATGTTTAGTTCTTCCATGCCTGGGATTTGCGCTACAGCGCTAGTGTTCCAGTAGGTTAAACCGTGCCCCGCATTTAGGCGCAATCCAAGTGCGATCGCGACTTTACCCCCCTTAGTCAGAATTTCCAGTTCTTGATGCTGTTGCGCTTCATCGATCGCGTTGGCATAGTTACCCGTGTGCAACTCCACAAACTTAGCGCCAGATTTAGCCGATGCTTTTAGTTGATTGGCATCGGCATCAATAAATAGACTGACGGGAATGGCAGCACTTTGGAGCTGATGCACGATCTCTACAAGGCGATCGCCCATGCCAACTACATCCAGGCCACCCTCAGTGGTAATTTCCTCGCGTTTTTCGGGTACGAGCGTAACGTAGTCGGGCTTAATATCCAGAGCAATTTTTACCATATCAGGCGTGGCAGCCATCTCTAGATTCAGGTGCGTGCGCACCGTTTGACGCAGGATGCGGACATCGCGTTCTTGAATATGCCGCCGATCTTCGCGCAGGTGTACGGTAATGCCATCCGCCCCCGCTAGCTCGGCGATCGCCGCCGCCGCGACGGGATCTGGCTCCACACCGCGTCGAGCCTGGCGAATGGTGGCAATGTGGTCTATGTTTACACCAAGAGTAGGCAAGGTAACATCTATATACTCTACAAGCGCACCCACTATATCACAAACTCTGTCCGCGATTAGGGATACGCTTGCATCAGAATTTGACGGCTAATGTCTCAAATCCCTTAAATACCAGGCTTGTATGTTTTATTACTGCAGAAAGATCGCGATCGAAGTGGAGGTTGGGCATACGTCTGAACAGGGTAGAAAAACAAATCGATAGTTCCATACGAGCCAGGACTGCGCCCAAGCAGAAGTGAACCCCTTGACCAAAACCGATATGTTCGTTGGGCGATCGCGTAATATCAAAAATTTCGGGTGACTGGAATTTTGCGGGGTCGTGATTAGCCGCTCCCAGCCCAAGGGCTACGACGCTGCCAGCCGGAATTTTTTTCCCACCTACAGTCAGGGTTTCCTTGGCAATCCGAAATAAGAATGGCGCAGGCGTATCAAAGCGAATCATTTCTTCGATCGCAGAGTTAAGTAGTGCCGGATTGTCTTTCAGTTTTTGCAACTGTTCGGGATGGCTCAACAAGGCATTAACACCATTGGGAATCAGATCGGTGGTGGTTAAATGTCCGGCATTTAAAATCAAAATGCATAGAGAAGGGATTTGTTCGAGATTCATGCCATTTTCGGTATAGGCAGAAATCAGGAGACTGATCATATCGGTGCCGAGATTGTGCTGGCGTTCGGCAATAATCTCTTGCATCAATTCTGTAAATAAAACAGCGCTGCGATCTGCTTTGCGTGCCACTGCTCCAATATTGTCGGTGGCTGGCGCTCCCCAAAAAGTACCGATATCCACAGCCCATTCGATCAGATTCCCTCTATCTTTTTCCGGTACGCCAAAGATATCGGCAATAATCAAGGCTGGCAGAGGTACGGACAAGTCTGCTACGATATCCATTTGGTGTCGATCTTGAACTCGATCCAAAAGGCGATCGGTTGTATCCTGGATAATCGAACGCCAACTTTCTAAGGCGCGCGCCGTAAACCCCTGATTGGCAATTTTGCGCATCCGCGTATGTTCGGGTGGGTCTTTCTCGATCATGAAATTCCCAGTTAATTTCAGGAAATTCTGAATTATGCCCAGATCCAGCCCCCCCAACTGGCTGGCAAACAAAGAACTGCGATCGGCACTCAGGCGATCGTCCCGCAGCGCATCCTCAACATCACTGTACCGCGTCAGTACCCAGAAGCCATTAGCCTCGGAGTAATATACCGGATCGGTCTCGCGCATCTGCTTGTACAGGGGATAGGGATTTGCCAGGGATGCGGGAGCCAAAAGGTCGAAAGCAGTGGTTTGGTGTTCTGCCAACATAGTTGCGTTTCCTCGGTGTACTTTTACGTATTCACCCTATTTACGCCAACTAATTCAAATTGGATCTGCGATCGTCATTTAATTTAATCGGGACTGATGTCAAACGCCCTGAGATATGCTGCTTGCCATCAACCAGTCGGCAAAATAACTACAATCTCCTGGTTTCGATTCTTACGATAAATTCTAAAATCACTATCTAAAGTAAATAGATTGCTATTCGGATATAACTCTGTCATCCTTACCAAACAGGCATCAGCTAAAGCCATTGGTACAGAATGATATTGTTTCATTAGTTCCCTAACAGCTACAACCTCATCTTCCAGTCGAAAAGGAACTTGAATAATCCCATCACTAATCATAGAAGTAACTGTTTCCTGCCCAGCATAAGTATCTCTCAAAAGGAAACAAGTCTCTACAATCACCGCTTCACATGTTAACAATGGCAATTTCAGTTTTTTCCACTCTGCTACTGCCCAGTCATGAAAACTATCTTGTCGTTTCAGAAAAGCTACCAAAGGCCCCGTATCAATTAAAGTACATCGGCTCATTTCTTCCCTAGTTCTTCTAAGTATTTCTTGTTAGAAGAAAGATCGCTAGGACCACCATCTAAACACCCAGCATACTTTTCAATCAATGCTTGAGACATTGACAAGGAACTTTCCATTTGAGTAGTTACCTGATTTTGTTGTCGCTTAGCTTGCAAAAACTCCACAAAATCAAGAACCTCCTGCTGAGTTTCAACAGACAGGGTTCTAACCTGCTTCATAATTAACTGTTCAACATTAACAGCTTCTGGTAAGTTGCTCATAGCTCAATCCCCTCGTTCCTTGATACGATTTAGCAATTCATGTAGGTATATTACGAATTGTAATTGTTGCCATAGTATTTCTTTCCCTGAGGATAACCATTTTATACTCATGCTAGCAGATTGCGGTAACCTTGCTTGTTAGGATGCTTATGGTTTACGCTATGAGTCATTTCTGCTCAATCCACATCGATCGTGTTTAAATTTAAGTATGCTGAGTATGTAATCGCTTTGCCGAGAGTGCGATATGCCTGAACTCAGACAAAATGTTATTACAAAAGATTGGGCGATCTTCGCGACGGAAAGAGCGAAACGACCGCATGAGTTTATCCGACCCGATCGCCAGAACGATCGCCTGCCCGCCCATAAACCCGACTGTCCTTTTTGTCCCGGCAATGAGGATTTTCTGGGGGCGGAGCCATTCTGCATTCGCGATGGAGATCGCTGGCGCGTGCGCGTTGTGCCAAATAAATATCCGGCTCTGTCCGCCACGGGAGAACGCATTCGCAAGGTAGAGGGCATCCACAGAATTATCTCAGGGGTTGGTATTCATGAAGTGATTGTCGAGCATCCCCGCCACGATCTCACACCTGCTTTAATGTCAATTGAGGACGTGCGCAATATTCTGATTGCCTATCGGCAGCGTTATATCGATATCCGTAAAGATCCGCGCATTGAAGCGATCGTCATCTTTAAAAATCACGGGGAATCGGCTGGTACATCTATCGAACATCCCCACTCGCAGATTGCCGCAATTCCAGTTGTCCCCCATCAGTTCCGCGTACGCATTGATGAAGCAATTCGCTACTTTGACGATACGGGTGAATGCATATTCTGTCGCAATTTGCGCGATGAATTGGAATCTCAAGAGCGCATCGTGCTAGAGAGCGAGCATTTCGTCGCTTTTATTCCCTACGCGGCACTCTCCCCGTTTCACCTCTGGATTTATCCTCGCCGCCACGTTTCCTCTTTTGACCAGAGCACCGATGCCGAGCTAGCCGATCTCGCCTATACGCTCAAAACCGTATTAGCAAAACTCTATTATGGCTTAAACAATCCCGACTTCAACTATACAATTCGCTCCATTCCTACCGATGAAACCTATACTGATTATTTTCACTGGTACCTGGCGATCGTGCCGCGCGTATCCAAATCCGCCGGTTTTGAAATTGGCAGCGGCATGTATATCAATACCTCTATGCCGGAGGACAGCGCTCAATTCCTGCGCGATGTCGATATTCCCGTTCTGTAGGGGCGAACGGCCATTCGCCCCTACAGTCGGAATTTTTGCATTTGGGCGATCGCTGCTGCCAACGTACTATCCTTTTTCGCAAAGCAGAAGCGCAGCCCATTTACGTGCTGTCGCTTGGGATTGCTAAAGCAATTTCCCGGTACTGCTGCCACCTTTGCCTCCTGCGCGAGGCGAAATGCTGCTCGATCGGCATCTTCTGCAAGGGCCGAGCTATCAGTCCAGATGTAGTAAGCACCCCTCGGCAAAACAGGTGAGAGTCCCATTGCCTCCAGGGCTGAATAAAGCAAATCTCGCTTGCGCTTGTAGTCCGCTGCCATTTGAATGTAATAATCGCGACCAAAACTCAAGGCAACTAGAGCAGCTTGCTGTAGAGGGGCAGGCGCGCAAATCGTGAGAAAATCATGGATGCGCCGCATGGCTGCGGTCAGAGCCTCGGAGGCAACTGTATAACCCAGTCTCCACCCCGTGACGCAGAAAGTTTTAGAGAATCCATTCACGACGATCGTTCGTTCTGCCATCCCCGGCAAGCTAAACATACTGACGTGTTCGCCTTCGTACAGGATGTATTCGTAGATTTCATCCGTAATGACGTAAACTCCATAGCGATCGCAAAACGTTGCCAGCAATTCCAGTTCCGCGCGCGTCCATACTTTCCCAGTAGGATTTGCTGGTGTATTGACAATGACTGCCTTCAGCCCCTTTTGAAAGTACGGCTCTAACATCTCTGCCGTAATTTCCCACTGCGGCGGCTGTAACACCAACATCTCTGGGATGCCGCCCACTGTCGCCAAATTCGGGATGTAGTTCTCATAGAACGGCTCGAAAATCAGCACCCGATCGCCCGGATCGATAATACTCATCAAGGCAATATTCAAACCCTCAGTCGCACCGCAACAGACCGTCACCTGCGTGTCAGGATCGACCGCGATGCCATTATCCCGTTGTAGTTTGGCCGCGATCGCTACGCGCAGCGCCTCTAAACCCCAGGTGTCGGCATATTGATTGATGTCAGCGGCGATCGCGTCCTGGGCTGCTTGTTTCAGAGCTTCTGGTGCCGCAAAGTCTGGTAAACCCTGCGCCAGATTGATCGCGCCAAACTGAGCGCAGTAGCGAGATGCCTCCCGAATTTGCGATTCTTTGGTTTGAGTTGCTCTCTGCGAGAGGGATAAAGTTGTTGAAGAATTTATAGCGGTTGCGGACATAATCTTGCAGCGATCGTACCCGATCAACTTATCATTTTTTTTGACAACTCCTCTGTCTGAAGGCGAGGGGATTTTTGGCTCATCGGGACTGCTCAGGTAGCTTGCCCTTCCCAAAATTTACGGCGACGCGCTCCACCACTGTACGGCCATGTTGCGGGACGGCTTGTGCCACCGCTACATAGCAATTGGTTTCACAGCCGCATTCAGGGCATTCTATGGACATGTTCAAATAATAGTTTTTTGCATTTTTGTGTACTGCAAGTAGGTACACAAAAATGCTATACACGCAAATTATGAATATAGCTGTACGAAAGAAGAACTATGTCCCGGATGTACGCCCCTATCTAGGGCAAGCCCTAGATTTGATTGCCAATAAGTGGCTCGTTGCCGATCTTTACGTTCTTTTAGTCTAACTGAAAATTTATTGAAATTAAATAAGTTTTCCCTCAGTTTGGTAGTCTGAATACAGCCTTCTGCCTAATAGTATGACCTTAACACCTGACCCGATGGAAACCCTCAAACGAAATGCCATGAACCTCATACTATGGGTTATGGCTTTAGGTGGAGCGATCGCTACGCTGCTTCATCTACTTGAGGGCAAAGCTCATATTATTTCATTAATACTTCCCCCCATGACAGTTGTCGTTTGCCTGAGTCTCTTGCTATATCTCAATAGATATCCTCAGGCTATCTATCTGACTATAAAGATCGCTTTGGGGTGGGTTGGTTTTATTATCTTATTCCCAGAATATTTTTTTGTAATTGAAGCCTTAGTAAATCCTGAGAAGAAGTTAGTTGATATTTTGCCACCGATTACTTCAGGAATTTTTCTCCTCACGACAGGCATGGTTGTTTTCTTGCGATCGCGCAGTTTAGCTAGACAAGCGTTTTGGCTTTGGATAGTTACTGCAGCCCCTGTTGTGAGCTACCTAATATTTCACCCCCAAGAATTACAAACACCTAGAGGCATGGATCTAATGCTCGCGCTCGCACCTGCGATGGCAATTAATCTATCCTTAATTCTATTTTACGTGCGGCTACAGGATGCTATTGATAAACTGCACATTGAGCGATTGCATCTTACAGAAGTTTCAGAGAAAGATGCGCTCACTAAAGCTTTTAATCGAGGAGCTGGAGAGCGCATATTGCAAACCCTTATAGATAAACCAGCCCAGAAGATTGGTATTATTCTATGCGATATCGATCGCTTTAAACGAATTAACGATACATACGGTCATTTATTGGGCGATCGCGTGCTTCAGCTATTTGCTCAATCTTGTCAAGCTAACTTGCGCAAGCAGGATACTCTGATTCGGTGGGGTGGGGAGGAATTCCTGATCGTGGTGTCGGGAGATGATGAGCTAGAGCTAGAACAATTGGCAGAACGTTTGCGGCAGGTCATCGCCGAGTTGCAAATACCCGAAGTGGGGAAAATCACCGCTTCATTTGGGATTGCCTCCCTAAGATCGCAGGAAAATATTATCGATCTATTCGCGCGGGCAGATCGGGCACTCTATCAAGCTAAAGGGCTAGGCAGAGATCGAGTAGTTCGATCGTAAACATAGCCGTAGACAGATCTGTTAGGACAGGGGGTGTGGGGGCTGCGCCCCCACGCAGGGGTTCCACCCCTGCACCCCGTCCTAAGCCTATTGGCTATAGCTATACTAAATTTATGTTAAAAGTGGGCAATATTTAGTTAGGAATCCTACCACATAATTTTGCAGGGAGAATAACGTATGTTGAATATGAGCGATCCTGGTCTTCAGACCGAGATGCAAACTGGGCTTCAGGAATTGATCGAATTGCAAGGGGCGCTAGTCGTAGCACTGGGGAATTGGCGAACTGGACAATGCTTTGCGCAGAAAGGGATAGACAGTCCCTTATTCCCAAACTCCAAAATCGGATTGGCTGTGGAAGGCAATGCTAAAGTCATTCAGGCAAAGATGCAGGTGTCCCAGGCATTAAAATTTCAAGATAAAATCGATCAAATCTTAATTGCTCTTTCTACTCAGTGGCACCTTATGAAGGTTCTGTCCGCAGATGGCTATTTTATCTATATAGCTCTAGAACGTGCATCCTCTAATATGGCAGTTGCTGGGTTCAAGTTAATGCAGCTTGACAAGAAGATATCGCCACTGCTCAACTCAAACTAGGATAGCAAACCTGCCATCTTCCTTCTACTATGTATCAATGCTGATGGCAATTTGCTTGGGAGATAGATATGGATACGGAATTTTTCCTTCCTGCTCTAACTTCTTGTTTCTTTCATCAATTTCTGCTGCGATCGCATTGAGTTTTGCAATAAACGCAGCATGAATCTCGGGAAAGAAATTCTCCTCTAACGGTAAGTTAGATAAAGGATGCAGAGAAGGAGTTGAGAGGAAATTGGAGAAAAAGACTTGGAAGTGAGCAGTTGCAAAGCTTTGCAAGGAACTCAAAATGTATTCCATAGTAATATCACCCTCAGTGTCGGGCATGCCCTTAAACATAACATTGGGACGACCGGGGACGTATCCCAGGTATTGATACTGGGAGAAATTGATCGCCGAATGTTGGGCGCTGGCAAGGAAGATAATGTTGGTGAGCGCGTTCGCAAGCAAGGCGCGGGTTGTAATAGTAGCAGGGAAGCCAGGTACTGCTGCCTTTTTGGGATCTGCGGTTTCGGCAGCCCAAGCCTGGATATCCTTATCTGCTGCTACAGCAGCGTCGTTTGCATATACAGTTTCTACGACATTACCAACATACTCAGATAAGGCATTCCAAATCTTGAACCCATCGTCGCGGAAGAAGAAATCTTCTACCCCATCCGAGCCGCGTTCGTCGAATCCTCGTTCTAAAAGCTGTTGGGGGAAACTCATCCCGAAAAAGTCCCATCGTCTCCATGCCTTCAGCACTAGCTGTAACCCTCCTGCGGTACCTGTGGCAAAGGTGCGATCGGTAAATGGAACGACTTTGGAGATCAGAGTTTGACGAGCTAGATAGTTAATCCCGATTGTCTCTTGTAAGTGAGGTTTCAGAAGCTTGGCTATAGGGTGCTCCGTGGGCAGGGCATTGTGATGGCTGATGGCAAAGGGTTCTACCGCCAGATGCGTCAAGCCTAAATGAACGACAAACTGGTGAAATTGATCGTCAGCGCAGGCTGTATGAATCTTAGCGAACAGATATCTATGCGGATGCGGAGAGCTAGGGGTGTAAACTTCATTTTGGCGGTCTTTATAACGGGTTAGCTGTATGCCGACCATATTCAGGCGAGACTTCCCACCTTCTAGTAGTTCTCGGAATACCAACACAAAGGGAGCGTAAAACACCTTACCTTGCAGTTGGGGAACGTCCTCTATATCGGCGTAATCCAGCATGAACAAGCGCTTTTCCGCGATCAACTCGGGAATTGTTTTCCCTTGAGCGGTCAGACTGAGCATATCCTTCGGGATCGCCGCTGCGTCTTTGCAAAGGGTAATGTACATCGGGTTTACCCCTTGAATCATTTGGCGACAGAATTCGACATCATCTTGCCAAATTTTGGGGATTTGGATGGGAGAGGTAATCCATTTATCATAATATGCTGTCCAGGGATCTCCGCCTGCTTGAACGGTTTGCTGCAACCTTTGAAAAAATCCGATCTCGGAATAAACATACTCGGCAATCCGCTTGGCAAATAATCCCAACTTTTCGGGAGGAAGTTCCTGTGTAGGCGGTAAACCCTTAACCAGGGGAGGGAATTCTTCTAGGGGTAGATCGGGTGCATCCGTACGACGGGGATATTTCAGATATTCATACTTTTGTGCTTCTCCCAATGCCTGCTGCTGCATTATTAGTAGAGCCTGGTTTTTGATATCTTCCAGTACTTGCTGCAAGAAAGCGATCGCTTCTTCCTGCTCCATTTCTTTTGTGGGTGGAAGTTTCTTTCCCGAGTCAAGCGTTAGCAGTAAAGAGATGGTGACCTCTCCTCGATCTACACCCTGGAGCTTGAGAGTTTTTCTCGCTGACTGCCCGGACACCAGATCGTGGATATCAACTTCGGCATGACCCATAAAATCATCCCTACCGAGTTTTGCATCCCAAACGCTCAACTGGAGCTTACCTTCAGTAGTTTTGACATCAAAAGAGAACTTCTCTTGCCATAGTGGATCGAAGGTGTTAAGGCAGACCTTTGATTTTTGTGGTTTCCCTTCATCAAAAACAATTACGACGTAAGGATCGGTAAAGAACAAACTAGTTTTGATCAGATCGATCCCGTTAATCAGATCGACTTCTAGTTTTCCTATATTTGGATGGAAATAGCTATCTAGAAAAGCGATCGCTTCGGTGTAGGCTTGTTCCTGAGCGCTGGCGATCGTGCCAGCAAAAGCTTGACTGACATCAACTACAGCCGACCAATGGACGACAGTTTCCGTGTCACTTTTGGCAGACATTTCTACCGTGGTCAGGATGCTCTTCAGTGTGGGTATAGAAGGTTTTGCTTCCACCAGGGAATACTGCAATACGTGTTTCTGGTCGTCGCGAACTTCGAGACGCTCTTTGTATTCTCGTCCCGTGAGAGTTTTAAAAGAGCGCACAGCTCCTACTTCGTCTTTGCCAGGCGGTTCGAGTTGCATCCATTCATAAATGTGCCACCACTTCATGTTTTCTGCACCAAATGGTTTGAATAGCTCCCATACCTTATCAATTGGTGCTCGGACGATACCCGTGACATTTGCGCCACTGCTCATGATATTTCTCCGTAATTTGTGCTAATTTTGGTTGTCAAATTTCGATTTAAACCATGCAAGCCGTGCATTGAAAATCTGCTCGATTTCTGTTTTGACTTGCTGGGGATCCTTGCCTTCAACTGGGATGAAGACATTGTCATAGTTTACCCGTGTAGTAGTTGCATTTATCTCAGTCAGCTTAACCGTACCCCTGTAAAGGCTCACGGGCATCCCACTCTGAGTCACCTGGTAGACTAACGTACGCTCGGCATCGTCAGCGTATACGAGTTGCTCTTCCACAACATTATTATTTGGGAAGATAACCTGCCTCCCACCCACAGGAATCATTTTGACATCTGTGGCGTACTGAACCCATGAAACATCTTCCCAATTGCCAATCACACTCCATAGCTTAGCGGCTGGGCAGTTAACCTCAAGCTCAAAAGCACATCTCAAACCATCCCTCTGAAGCACGAAATTATTAATTTCATCAATCCGCTGCGGTTGTGCCGAGTTAGCCATAACCTGGAGGATCTGAGTTCGCTCTTCCGGAGTCTTACCCTGTAGGGCAAAGTCAATAGTCAGCGTTACTTCTGCACCCTTTTCTGCCTCATAAACCCTGGCAGTAGCCTCATAGAACGAAAAGACTGAATTGGGTTCCGGTATATTGATTTTCCAAATATATTTTTCGGTATCGTAAACGATGAGGGTTTCCCTTGTTACAGAACCTTTATACTCAAATCGAATAGTAGCTCCTACACCATTAGTTGGCTTGCCATTGTCAGTTTCCAGGGTTGTGTCTGGATGTCCGCTGAGAGCTTGCTGTAAGGTGAGATAGTCTTCAAAAGCAGACCAAAATTGCTTTGCTGATAGTGAGGTTGGGTTAATACTCGTGCGAGAGAGGCGCTTCCCAGAAGCTAGGTACTCAACTTCAACAGGGCTGAAGAATAAAGGCATGATAATTTCTCCTTATATTATAACTTTAACAATGTTGTTCCCTATGCTGAAGTCGAGCTAATGATAACCTCAGCTATTTTCTTCGCTACTGCTTGACTGTGCCAGTAGCTGTCGTGTGCCGTGCCGCCTTGCACTAAAGCTAGTGGATTCTGACTAATTAATCTAAACAAGAGGCTGGTATTACGAGTGATGATATCTTCCACTTCAATAAACTCACCGCTGCTATCGACCAGATCGGGTAGTAAGGGCGCGATGGGGAAGGCGATCGGATCGCCTGGATTCACAAAATTACACCAGCGTAATTTCTTGCCGCCGCGTTCTTCTTTGAGCCTGGATAATAGTTCCTCTAAGTGAGGAGTGATGTCATGGGTCGATCCATCTACATTCATCAGATAGAACAAAACAATTGGCGAACCCATTGTATAAACGCTGGCTAAGCGTATACCTTCATGCCGATTAGATCCCATGCCAAAAATTGCATTCCTGACTGTTTCAATGAAGGCATGACCGGGTGCATCCTCTTCATCCCAACGATCGGAAAATAACGCATCGAATAGAATAATCGTACCCCAACTGTGGGTGACCAGGTGCAATCGGTCTTCTTTTGCGTTGCATTTTGTGAGGGCTTGTATTGCCTGCTCGCTAATGGCCTTTATTACGGCAGACCCCATGTGACGGCTGATATAGAGAGCAGCGTCACCGACAAAGCGCAGCATCGGCCCCTCGCGAAATTTTCTAAACCATACCCTGTCCCAGACCGGAGACTTTTGTATTTGCTTCAACAGGCGATCGTCAGCTTTTTCTCCTATGTCACCCCAGTAGAGAGGAACGAATCTAACTGTGCGATTGGGTTCTAAATGCTGTTTGAGCATTTGAGTCATTTCATCGGCGTAGTTGGGTTGAACTCCCTCATCACGGGTATTCAAGCCGTGGATGAATATAATATAGTCGGTTGCCATATTAGCGTCTCGTGTTTATTTCAGAAGGAATCTATTGATTGTCTACCTGAAAATTCAAACTCAGCAAAACAGTCTGAAAGATGCAATTTCAACTCTCATTTAAGACTGATGTCTTTCTCTCCTGAGCGTTAGGAATGCGATTTCAGAGACAAGAGTGAAATATCGCAATCAAATCTCTGGCTTTATAGCGCTTTTCAATTGAGAAAGGGATTTAGTTTATGGGGTGAAGTGGTTCCACCCTTTCTTGGGGGCAACGCCCCCACCCCCCCTTCTATTTTTCATCTAAAAACCGCTATAGTAAAAAAGCCTGCTTAGGCATCATCAACCTGCTTGAAAGATATCTAGAGCGTGTAGGGACTAGATGTTGTCACTGTATAGATTTACAAAATAACATTAAGTATTTTGCATTGTAATTTTTTACAAATATTTCTTACAAAGATCTTACACACCTATTCTAATTTCTTACACAGCCCCCTATCATACTAAGCATAAATCTCCCAGATAAATATTATTCTGACAAAATCTTAACTATGTCTTTAGATATCTCTTTTACCTTTATAACTTTTATAAATTTACAATTTGATTCTTCAACTACGATTTTGAAGCACAACTTAAACGTAGCTCGTGTTACCAAATTGTGTCAATGGTAAAAAGTGTGAAAATGTGTGATCCTTGTGCGATCCTTGTGTGACCTAATGTTGACCTGGTTATATCCCCACTGTCGCATTGAATCTTGCCACGTAGACACTGGTGTGTTTCCCATATCTATACTTGATGGTGGTTTACTACGATCGAGTGCTTCGATCTAACTCTATCCCGATGCGTTTTTATACAATGATGCCACGTATTGTTCGTAGCCGTTGTAGATTAGCGTACGCCGTCTTTCACCCGTACCTAGCATGTGCTCTGTGGATTGAGACCAACGGGGATGCGGCACGTTGGGATTGACATTAGCCTGAAAGTCATACTCGTTACTGACCAGCGTGTTCCAGAAAGTAGCTGGTTGCGTATCCGTGAACTCAATGCGATCGATTGACTTGATACTCTTAAATCCATACTTCCACGGCACGACCAGGCGGATTGGCGCGCCATGCTGCTTGGGTAGTTCGTGCCCGTAGATACCCACAACCAGTAAGGTAAGCTCGTTCATGGCTTCCGCCATCGTCAAGCCCTCCGTGTACGGCCAGGGATAGCTTTGCAAATCCTGGCGCGGTACCTCCTTGGGGCGAAAGAATGTCGTCATTTTCACAAACTTTGCCTGCGGCTTTGGTTCGACTAGATCGATTAATGCTTTCATCGGAAACCCAATCCAGGGAACCGCCATTGCCCAAGTTTCTACACAACGATGTCGGTAGAGGCGCTCTTCGATAGGCATTTTGCGAATCAGATCCTCGATCGCAATTTTCTGTGGTTTTGCCACCAAACCGGATATTTCAACCGTCCAGGGCGAAGTTTGCCATCCGTCAACGTACCGCCAAACCTCCTTGCCGCCGCTGAATTCGTAAAAGTTGTTGTATGTAGCAGCAACATACTCCTCCGTCAGGGGGCGATCGAGGCTAAAGCGAGGGTTACGGGTGGCGCTAATTGGCTGGAGATTTGCTTGCTTCAAGTTTTGCTGTACTGCCTCTTTTCTCTCAGTGCCTGAGGTACAGCCAGAGATGAGGGTCACAGCACCAATGCTTGCTAGACCCAGCTTTTGCACGAATCTACGACGATTCATAAACACCGACTCTGGCGTAGCTTCATTTTCTGGGATAAACCAGTCGGGCAGAATTTTGAACAAAACCATAGGTAAAAACCGGCGATCGCTAATTCTAGTATGCCTGCAAAGCAGCCAATTATCGCGTTTTTCAATTGAGAACAGGTTTTATTGATGGGGTGAAGGGGTAGAACCCCTTCTTGGGGGCAACGCCCCCAACCCCCCTACTCTTTCCGATCTGAAAACCGCTATATCGCCGTATTATTTTAATGGAAAAGTCTGCGTTGGCGATGTGTAGGAAATGTCACTGCGATCGACCCAGCCAACTTTGCCATTCCAAGAGACTTTTTGCCAAGATACCCCACGAGCCTGCAAGCGCGTAACAAGCACGTTAGAACTTGAGAAAGTTGTATTGAGATCGAGCCGAACGCGCAGCGGTGAAGATGTATTGGATGGCAATCGATCGCGCATTTGCTCTGGTTCCTCAACTAGATCCACTACCTCACGAGCATACAAAGACTGAATCACTTCTCCCTTCGCCTCAGGAGTTTTACGCATAACTACGCAATCCCCTACAGTCCAGGCAATTCCTTTCCCCACAAAAACTTCTCGTTCGGGATGCCAAACTGAAACGGGCTTCCCATCTTGATACATCACACCTAGATCGTAGATCCGACTCCAGCGATCCAAATCTCTGACTCCGGCATAAACGGCTTTGACTCGATCTGGCTTCATCAACAGCAACACTGTTTCGCTAGAAGTATCATCGCCAGCATAAAACACAAAATCTAAACTACCATCAGGATCTAAGTAACGTGCTTCACTAATATTGTGAACCCAATAGGTTGATAGATTATTACCAATTTTGTATTCAAATATGGTCGATCGCTTTCCCTGTCGTTCCAATTGGAAATTCACAAACACGTTCTTTGTCACCCGTTCGGACTTCGGACTTGTTGGGCATTGCTGTCGCTCGATAACCGGGCGATCGAACTGTGTTTTATAAATTTTCTCAAGTCCAGGTGCGTCCCGATCGAAGTCCATCATCAGAACTAGTTCTGGAGCAGCAGAGTTCGATCTTTGCGCGGTCGTGGATGGAGCGATCGCAAGTGCTGCACAACTAACTGAAACAATGCCTAAAACTGCGATTGTTGATTTCATAAAAAGCTATTGTATAGTTGAGTCATCAATTTAAATATGTGGAAGTGAGGTAAATATGCGCCATCTTTCAGGTTGTTGGCAGTATATCAGTCCGGTTGCGATCGCTAGCATTCTAGTGGCTTCCCCCCCAGCCTTTGCCGATCGAGAGAAATTTACAACTGTAAGCGAGTTGGATCGTTCCCAGACTCAAGCTAATGGTGTAGTTATTATGCCTACTCGTAATAGTTGCGTTCAGGAGTATCCCTCTGCACCCATAAAGGGCGATCGCGCCATGACTCGCAGTGAGGTAGCAGTTGGTTTGAATAATTGTTTGGATGACACCTACAAGCGTTATACCAATGGCGCGGCAAATCTTGCACCTAAAGACGATCTGACCAATCTGCAACAGCGACAGGAGCAACAACAGCAAGAAATGACTGGATTGCAAAAGCGGATCGGCGAACTGGAAAGTCAGTCACAGCAATTGGAGCCACAGCAGTTTACGGTGACGACCAAGCTATCGGGGCAAATTGGGTTTAGCCTCAGCACCACTCGCTAAGAAAAAATCCATTGACTTAGGGGTAGGTTTGGCTACAAGTTGTTGATTTTATCAATAGCGCTCTGGCAAAACCTTCCCCTACATGCAGGGCGCACACTTATCCGAATTCTGAACCATTAGAATGTTATTGTGCCGATTCATAAGGACATTTGAATAATGATTGCGATCGCGCCTCCTTCTTCCCAAAGCGAAATTATCTACCCCTCTAGTGACGGCGAACCCGTGGCGGAAACCTACGACCATCTCTATGCTTTGCTGACGACCTTAGAAGTACTAAAACAACACCTGCAAGCACAAAAGGCAACAGTATTGGCTAACCAATTTCTTTATTATGCCCAGGGCTTCCCCAAACTGCGTGTCGCTCCTGATGTCATGGTTATCTTTGATGTAGAACCAGGCGGACGGGACAATTACAAAATTTGGGAGGAAGGACAAGTACCTAAAGTGATTTTTGAGATGACCTCCAAGGGTACGCAGTCGCAGGACAGCGAATTTAAGAAAGACTTGTACGAGCGCATAGAAGTACAGGAATACTGGTTGTTCGATCCCAGGGGGGACTGGCTGGAGCCACAACTACAGGGGTATAGCTTGCAAGGCGATACCTACGTCCCCATTACCAATGGGCAAAGCGCCATACTGGGACTGCGTCTGGAAGTCGAAGATAAACTCATCGCATTTTACCAACTGGATACGGGCGCAAGGCTATTGTTACCTGGCGAACTAGCAAAAACTCTACAAGCAGAAATAAAACGACGTATGGAAGCAGAAATCCTTGCCGAGCAAGAACGCCAACGCGCCGAGCAAGAACGCCAACGCGCGGATGATTTGGAGGCTCTACTGGCTAAGTACCGATCGCAGTTTGGAGATTTATAGCAATTTGCACTTTTATCCATTCCAAAACTATTTATGCGATTAATCTCTCTCAGGCTGGAAAATTTCCGCCAGCATAAATCGACGGAAGTGCATTTCCCTAGCGGCTTGACGGGTATCCTGGGTGCCAATGGGTCGGGCAAGAGCACGATTCTCGAAGCGATCGCCTGGGTGCTGTATGGCAACCAGGCAGGCGTAACCAGAGGCGAGACAGATACGTTGATCTGGCGATTGGCTCCTGGCAAAAGTAGCGCGATCGCGGAGTTGACCTTTGCATTTAACGGGCAGACCTATACAGTTAAGCGATCGCAATCCAGCAGCAAAAGTACGGCAGAATTACGCCACGACGGCAAAACGATTGCGAATTCGATTAAATCCGTCAATGAGAAGCTAACTCAACTTTTGGGCATGACCCATCAGGAATTTTTTAATAGCTACTTTACAGGGCAGAAGGATCTCAATTTCCTCGGTGCCATCAAAGGAGCCACAGAACGGGAACGCTTCATTGCTAAAATGCTGGGCTACGAGCGACTCAGCGAGGTACAGGGGGCAGCCGGTAAAAGCGGTACGTTACGCGATCGCAAGCGGCAACAGGAACGTCAGGTAGATATGCTAGCTGGCAGTCGCGGCGATTTAGAGGCGATCGCTGCGAAGATTAAGTCACAACAAGCGGGTTTAGCAGACGCACAAACTCAACTCGAACAATCCAATCGGGTTCTGATCGCCGCCGTAGATCGCAAGCAGGGTTTGGAACCGCAACTAATGGAATTAGAGCGCGATCGCGATCGATTTCAGAGTCTCGATCGCCAGCGTCAAGTGCAGCAGGCAAATCTGGAGCAAATTAACCGACAGATTGCACAATTAAGTCAAGAGAGAGAACATCTCGCCGCTGATGCTCGGAGATACAACGAGCTTAGCTTAGAGGTGGCAGGTTACGAGCAGATGCAGGCGCAAGAGAAGCAACTCGCAGAATTAAAGCAGTCGGCTGCCAGGAAGGGAGAATTACAATCGCGGTTAGCAAAGTTGGCAGCAGAAATCTCTGATTTACACGCGCAATTAGAGCAACTAGAAAATATTCCAACATCCTTGCAAGAGCTGCAAGCAGCGATCGCAACTTTCCAAACTCAGCACCAAATCACAGCCAGCGAAATCCAAACCCAGACCCTAGCTTGGCAGGAGGAACAAGCAGATCTGCGAGCAAGAATAAAAGCCGAACGACAAAATCTCAAGCAGGTCGAATCCCAAAAAGGGGCGATCGCTCTGGCAGGTCATGAAGGCATCTGCCCCACTTGCGAACGCCCCCTGCATGAAGAATACGATACGGTTATAGAGCGCTTTCATACTCAGATTAGTCACACGCAGTCGCATATCAGCGCATGGCAATCTCAGTTAGATATTTTGCAATCGCCACCCGATCGCCTATCACAATTACAAGCTGCACAAATTCAGCTCGATCGAGATATATCTCAGGCGCAGGCGCAGGAAAAGCAACTGATGGCAGATTTAGCCAAACAGCAGGTGCTGGAGCAAAATCTCATTGACAAGCAAACAGAGTCATCCCACCTAAACTCAGAGATTCAGAATATTCCCGATAGCTTTGACTCTACTGCTTACGGGCAACTCGTACAGGAGTTGCAACGCCTCAAGCCCAAGTACGAAGACTGGTTGCGTTCCGCTAACGCACCGCAAAGGCTCAGTCAAATTGATATCCAACTAGCGGATCGAGAACAGGAGAAAATTAGGATTTCGGAAGCGATCGCTCAAATCGATTGCGACCTTGCCGCTCTCAACTTTATCGAGTCAGAATATCAACAGGTTAAAGCAGCGATCGCTACAGTCACAGAAGAGTTAGATACAGCCCGCCAAAATTTCGCCCTTGCCCAACAACAAGTCGTCCTGGCAACCCGAGATTTGGAAGTGTCGCAACAACAGGAAGTGGAGTTTCATCAGAAAGATCGCGAATATCAAGCTGCCAAACAGGAACTCATCCTGCTTGACGAACTAGATCGAGCCTTTACCGATCTGCGCCAATATCTCACCGAGCAAATTCGCCCGCAACTGGCTGACAGTGCCAGTATATTCCTCAATCAACTCACCGACGGTCGATATAATGCCATTGAAATCGATTCTAAATACAATGTTGTGGTGTTGGATGACGGCGATCGTAAGCCCGTGATTTCCGGGGGTGAAGAAGATATCGTGAATCTCTGCTTGCGCCTAGCAATTTCGCAAATGATTACCGAACGTAGCGGACAGCCATTCTCTTTATTAGTTTTAGATGAAGTATTTGGTTCGCTGGATGATGGGCGACGAGATAATGTCTTGGGGTTATTACATGCTCTGGAGCAACATTTCGAGCAAGTATTGATTATTACCCACATCGAATCAACTAAAGAAAGCCTCAACCATACAATTCGCCTGGAATTCGATTCTCAGCAGCAATGTTCGCGACTAGTTTCTTGATATATTGCTCCGGCAATGAAAAAGAAAGCATAGGATAATAGAAGTAAAGGCACAAGGAGGTTTGACATGGATAAACCAGATGGCCGACACCTATCGATAGAGACGCAAAATTACCTTCGACAGCAAGCGATCCGGTTGCGAGAACAAGGGAAACGAGTATGTGATATTAGTGAGTACCTGGGGATTCATCGTAACACGATTACGGAGTGGTGGTGGGCGTATCAAGATTACGGAGAAGCAGCCCTGTTTCAGCAACGACGAGGACGAGAGGTAGGGGAAGGGCGCAGTTTAAGTGCCTCAGAGGAAACAACGATTGAAGAAATGCTGCGGGGACACAGCCCGGAGGAATACCAGATCGAGAGCGCCTTGTGGAGTAGACGAGCCGTAAAAGCCTTAATCGAGCAAGAATTAGGTGTGGAGATGCCAATCCGCACAGTGGGGGAATACCTCAAACGATGGGGCTACAGCCCCCAGAAGCCGATCGAACGTGCCTATGAGCAAGACCCCGCTGCCGTGAAACACTGGTTACAGGAAGAATATCCCGCGATTGAGCAACGGGCACAAGCAGAAGGTGCCGAAATCGAGTGGGGAGATGAATCGGGACTCAGTTCTGATGAGTATGGAGGGCGAGGTTATGCACCCAAGGGGCATCCCCCTGAAATTCGTCCTAGTAAACGCGAGCGGACACGGTTGAATTTCATTGCTAGCATCAGTAATCAAGGCACGATTCAATTTATGCTTTACACCTGTACCTTGACAGCCCCAGTATTTATTGAATTTCTGCAACGGTTGATTGACAAGCGTTCAAGCAAACTGTTTTGGATCGTGGATCGCCATCCCGTCCATCGAGAGCGCCCCGTGCAGCAATGGTTAGAACAGCACTCCCAGGAGATCGAGTTGTTTTATTTGCCTTCCTATGCGCCGCAGTTGAATCCAGTAGAGTATTTCAATGGTGATGTGAAACAGGGAGTTCACGCCAAACCTCTGACGCGAAACCTGGGTCAATTAAAACGGGTGCGATCGGAATTTTGTGTATCGAGCCTCTGAAACAGCGTAAATACGTACTTCAGGACTCAATTTACACAAAAATCTGAACACTCTCAATTAAAACATAGATTGCTATCTCAACTGCAGAAATTGCAGAGATTGCCTGCCCACATTAGGAGTTACTTTAAGCATCCATCTATTATTTATGCTGCTCTATAGATTGCATTCTATTTTATTGCCAAGGCAATAGCTATAGCCAGTAGGCTTAGGACGAGGTGCAAGGGTGGAACCCTTGCTTGGGGGCAACGCCCCACCCCCCCTGCCTCTTCCGATCTGAAAACCGCTATAACTGATATGGCTCAGATGACTTTTGGGTAGAATAATTTAATCGTTAAAGTCACCAATAAAAATAGAATGCAGCACGATCCAGCTACTATATTTTCTTGGATTTTAGGCGATACGAATACAATAAATCCTTGCCCTTTAATCAAAGCAGAGAAGCTGGAAACGCAAAACGGCATGAGATATAACCTGAAAGTTTGCCAAGGGTCTCTTTCTCCAATTTTACCAGAAGAAACACTTAGCACCAGACCCGTACCGATTACAGCACTTATCCCAACTGAATTAGTCCATATTTTAGGTGAAGGATCGAAATAGAAGAAAACTACGACAACATACCAAATTAAATAACACCAGAGGATCGCTTTACCTAATTTGATTTTACAAAGATATTGAATTAACCACATCATATAAGTTCAATAACTCTTTGTTCAATGGTTGGTGTTGCTTTCATCGTTTTGCCTTTTTACCTATCCTCTGACTTAATCCTAACCTGGCTGCAAAATCCTGCGATCGCCTTCCCATTTTAAGGGATTTGCAGCGATGTATTGCCTGATGTTATGCAAAATCGATCCCTTATCCGGGAATGCTATGCCCCCATTCCTTGAGATAAGGATAGACCGCGATCGCCCGCAGTTGTCCCCAGCGACTCCAGGTACAGGTGGCGATTAAAATCCAGATGCGGCGATCGTTAATTGCGGCTAGGGATGCCGTCTTGAGAAATATAGCGGTTTTCACTGCGATCGTCGAAACGAAATAAGCGTATATCCTGGTAGTAGAGGTAGGCGAGTTTGTCACCAGTGAAGAAGCAATGACCCAAATGAAACCTTGGCGCGAACCTGCCCCAAAATAGAGATTTATGTTGAAGATATTGAGATAGATATCAATAGGAATTAATGACAAAGTCTCGATTAACTCGCGATCGCTGGTTTTGGATAATTGCAGCAGTTGGCTTTGCCTGTATCTTTTTAGGGATCTTGTTCTTTGCCTATAATGGCAAGCTACCGTCGATTTTGACCCAAAACGATAAGCCCGCTCATTTAATTTTATATGGCATGGCTACTTTTTTAGGGCATAAGGCCCTGAATTGCCGACATATCAAGATTTACGATCGTTCTCTGCCCCTGTTTCCCAGTCTGTTTACGCTACTTGCGATCGCGGAAGAACTGGCACAAGCTTTTTCCCCCAACCGTAGTTTGGATGCGATCGATTTAGTCGCCGATTTTATTGGCATCGCGATCGGTTATTGGTTGGCAGAACGGGGTAGGCCAAGAACCTGAATTAAAAACTCCAGGCAATCAGGAACGACCCCGCAATATAGGCAAATGCCTCGATTAACCCTGCCCCTAGATTAGGGATATCCTGATGCACGATCTCGTTAGAAATTTTTACCCCAGGCACCAGAATAATATCTGCTAATAAACGAATGCCTGCCAGCAAAATTAACCCTAATGGAATTGCTAACCCGTACAAAGCAAAGCTAATCGTCCAATTCTCAAATTCTGGGTAGTAGGCAGCGCGTACTACATTACCCACCGCGACGATGATGCCAGCGATCGCCACTCCCGCTGCCGGATTATTCCGCTTTTGAATTTCTGCAAATACGTCATAGGTGGCAATCCATGAATACACGGCACTGACCGATACGATTGCTGCAAGTCCTAAGCCCCAACAGGTTAAGCCCACCAACCACGTGCCGCTACTACCGCCCAGGGCAGTACTCAAAATCAGACCATTACCCACATGGCAGCTAGCCTCTAACATTGCCGCACCAACATTTTGCTCCTCGCGGATTTCTCTGGCACAATCGCAGCGTTTCAGGATGAGAAAATCGCAAACCCATGCCCCAGCCAGCATGAGCAAGATCGCGATCGCGCCATAGCTGACAAGAGTTTGTAAAGTTGGCAAAATATCCTGCCAAACTCCTGTAGATTTAGTCAGCACGCCACCCAGGGCAATCGTGATGCCGAGATAATAGCCTACCAGGGCGATCGCCACCGCCGGATTATCCCGTACAAACAGTTCGCGGTTTAGCTCCATGCGCCGAAATAGCTTTTGATAGGCAAACTGCCCGACCCAAAAAAGCATAAACCCCACCACGATTTCTAGTAAAACCAAGGGGGTACGACCTAGTTCTTGTATTACTCGTTCCATAGGGCGATGAAATAATAGCCCGAATGTTTAATCGTGTGGGCGAAGTGGGTAAGCTAAAAGAAATCATAAATTCAATAGCACTGCCTAACAAGCCCCTAAGTAAATCTAAGGGATTATTGAAAAATTTGCGCAGGGTTTCTTCATATAGCAACCTATAGCAATCCGAAATGATTTGTGAAAATTAGCGATCGGCGGTCAGCGGTCAGCGCAAGCGGTCAGCGCAGAAATTTTACACCTCAGGTAGGAGTGCTATACGCAATTGTAAGATTTCCTTGCAAAAGCTAGCTGCTGCTAGCTAGATAGCATAAATAAATTGCGATTGCAGATAGATTGGTCTTGTTAATTTTGCCACTTGGGGAGTAGGGATGTTAAGCAATAGCCATAGCAAGCTTACCGATAGTCTAGCGACTAACATTTGCGAAAGAGAGACATTTGCCAAGGCCTTTTGGTTTTCGTCCGCGATCGTTGCTATTAGTACGCTACCGGACGGAGAGTTAGTTGAAGTTAATGATAGCTTTTGTCGGGATTTGGGCTATACCAGGGAAGAAATACTCAGGCAAAATAGTCTAGCTCTAAGGCTCTGGGTGGATCCAGACGAACACGACTACATTTTTAGTATGGTTTGTGCTGAGGGGGGGATATTTAACCATCAAGTAAAGTTTTATACGAGATCGGGTTTAATTAGAAACGTAGAACTATCGGCGGAATTAATCACCTGTAGCGGCCAACCCCACATTTTATTTGTCGGTAGTGATATTACCGAGCGCAAACAGGCAGAGATACGGAACAGTTACGCCCATACCCCTCAAGGCAGTCCCCAAATTAGCGAACAATTAATCTTAGAAAACCGTTTATATTACGCCCTAGAGCAAAAAGAGCTAACCGTCTACTATCAACCCAAAGTCAACATTAATACTGGTGAAGTTATTGGCACTGAGGCTTTATTGCGCTGGGCATCTCCAGAATTGGGGTGGATTGTCCCAAATAGATTTATTCCGATCGCCGAGCAAACCGGACTGATTATTCCCATTGGTGAGTGGGTGCTGCGTACGGCCTGCCTGCAAAATAGAGCGTGGATAGAGGCGGGATTGTCGAAATTTCGCGTAGCGGTCAATCTGTCATTGCGCCAGGTGCAGCAACCAGATTTTATTTCAAGCGTGGAAAAAGTATTAAAGGAAACCCGCTTATCTCCTCGTTTTCTGGAGTTGGAAATTACCGAGACTGCCATGATGCAGGATATCGACCATACTCGCTGGGTTTTAGGGCAACTTAGAGAGATGGGTATAACAATTACCATCGATGATTTTGGTATGGGCTACACTTCGCTCAGCTATCTCAAAGAGCTACCATGCCAATCGCTCAAAGTCGATCGCTATTTTGTCAAGGATCTAGCCGTTAACCCCTATGACAGAGCGATCGCCACAGCTTTGCTATCACTAGGCAGGAGCCTGAATCTATCAGTAGTAGCTGAGGGCATTGAAACCTTAGAACAAATGCAATGCCTGCAATCTTTGGGATGTATAGAAGGGCAAGGATTTTTCTTCAGCACTCCCCGATCGGCCAGCGAAGTGACCGAGTTACTCAAAAAAGCCCAAGCCCAACCACCTGCTCGCGAGACAACTTAGCAGAGACGATTTCACTTTAGCCTGGTTCTAACTAGCGGCTAAAGGGTGACAAAATATATAGTGCAGTTACTATAGCTGTAGCCACTAGGCTTATGACCGGGTGCAGGGGTAGAACACGGCAGTGGCTCTAGGGGGAAACCCCCAAGACCGCCCTGCCTCCCCTGCGTGGGGGCGCAGCCCCCACACCCCCTGTCCTAACAGATCTATCTACGGCTATATTACGAATGCGTAGGTTTTTATTTGGAGAAGTTCGCTAGTGTCTGAACAGTTTGATTACGATTTGGCGATCGTGGGCGCAGGTGTAGGCGGTCACGGTGCAGCCATACATGCCGTTGCCTGCGGTCTCAAAACAGCGATCGTCGAAGCCGCAGATATGGGTGGTACTTGCGTCAATCGCGGTTGTATCCCCTCAAAAGCACTCCTGGCCGCTTCGGGGCGCGTGCGCGAACTGCGTGCCAAGGAACATCTCAGGGTTTTAGGTATTGATGTTGGGGAGGTAAGCTTTGATCGCACCGCGATCGCGGGTCATGCCAGCAAAACTGTGGACAAACTCAGGGGCGACCTCACCAATAGCCTCAAAAGACTTGGTGTCGATACTATTCATGGCAGAGCAAAGGTCGCAGGCCAACAGAAACTTCAGGTAGGCGATCGCATCATTACCGCTAAAGACATTATTCTGGCTACGGGTTCGGTGCCGTTTGTCCCGCCCGGTATTGAATTAGACGGCAAGACCGTATTCACCAGCGACGAAGCGATTCGACTAGATTGGGTGCCAGATTGGGTGGCAATTATTGGTAGCGGCTATATTGGACTGGAGTTTTCCGATGTCTACACGGCACTCGGCGCGGAAGTGACTATGATCGAGGCTTTAGACACGCTGATGCCCGGATTCGATCCTGACATTGCCAAACTCGCAGAAAGGGTTTTGATTACCCCCCGCGATATCGAAACTAAAGTAGGTATCCTGGCAAAGAAGGTAACCCCCGGTTCGCCAGTCATCATCGAACTCTCCAACGGTGAAGTGCTGGAGGTAGATGCGTGCTTGGTTGCCACCGGACGCATTCCACTCACTAAAGACATTGGGTTGGAAACAGTGGGGCTGTCTCCAGATCGGCGCGGCTTCATTGAAGTTGACGACACCATGGCAACGGGCGTGCCCCACCTCTGGGCGATCGGCGATGCCACGGGCAAAATGATGTTAGCCCATACCGCCTCTGCCCAAGGGGTTGTTGCCGTCGAAAATATCTGCGGTCGTCATGCCACAGTTGACTACCTCAGCATTCCCGCTGCTGCCTTTACGCATCCTGAAATTAGTTTTGTGGGCTTGACCGAACCACAAGCTAAAGCCAAAGGTGACGAAGAAGGATTTCAAATTGCCACGGTACGTTCTTACTACAAGGGCAATTCCAAAGCGATCGCCGAAGTAGAAACCGATGGTCTTGCCAAAATTATCTACCGTCAGGATAACGGCGAGCTTTTAGGCGTACATATTATGGGCATTCACGCCTCGGATCTAATTCACGAAGCTTCCGCCGCGATCGCCCAGCGTGCCAGCGTCTACAAACTAGCCCGTAACGTTCACGCCCACCCCACGCTCAGCGAAGTTCTGGATGAAGCCTACAAACGCGCAGCCCACGTTTAGGCAATCTCCACCTCAAAAAACAAAATTGTAGGGGCAGTGCCTTCTGCCCCAGACCCAGTGCCTGCCCTAAACCTCGGGACAAACCAGAAAGGTTGCCCCTAAGACTGGGCTTGGGAAATTAATTCCTGCGTTTTTTGGTAGTTTGCCACCTTGCCCTGTTTTTTATATATGCTGGCGGCTTTTTGAAAATCTTCGATCGCACCAGGGCGATCGCCAAACTCAAATCGCGCTAGACCGCGATTAACGTAGATCTGGGCATCCTGCGGTTTTAGCTTCAATGCCTGACTGTAATCCTCAATCGCTCCCTGCTTATCGCCTGTCATGGCTCGCGCTACTCCTCGATTGCCGTAGGCTTCGGCGAATTTAGGGTTAATTTTGACTGCTCGATCGTAGTCGGCGATCGCTTCTTGGTAATTACCCAGTCTAAATCGAGTAATGCCGCGACTATAGTAAATTTTGGCATCCTTGGGGCTGAGCTTGATGGCGCGATCGAAATCTTGCATTGCTCCCAGCCTATTACCTAATTCTGCCCTGGCAATTCCCCTATTCATATAGGCGCTGACAATTTTGGGGTTGAGCCGCAATGCCTGAGTAAAATACCCGATCGCTCCCTTTTTATCGCCGCGTTTGTACCTGGTTACGCCACGCCTCACTAGATCCTCAGCCCTAACTCGTGCGACTAAGACTGACGAAGCAGCATAACTATCAGATGGCAAAGCTAGCGTGCCACTAATAGCAAATATGCCCAAAACAATAATGTTGGTATAAAAAGGAGACATGGCTCTCGCCAATCTAACTGGCTAGCTTAAATGTCAAAAATCAAAATCAAAATCAAACATTGGTTCGGCACGTAAAGTACCTAAGCCTAGCTCTTTTGCCGGAATCAACTTTACTTCATAGTAACCCAGAATATGATGCAGGTCGGGGTTGCCTCGCGATAGTCCAGTAGCGCCCATAGCAATAATCACGGCACAGTTGCCCTTAGCTGTCTTGCAGCGCTGCTTCCATTTTTTACGCACCAGCTCTGAGTCTGCCTCATCGTCATGAAACTCACCGAACAGGTGCAGATCGCCATTACCCATCACGACTAAGCCTAGCTCGCAGGTTTCACCCAAAAACGACTCGGCTGGATTAAAGCAAATCCCCTTAATTCCGCCCAGCTTTTCGATCTCGCGGATCAGATCTAATGCTTTAGGCCGAGATGTCTGGATTAATAAACCCGAAAGAGCATCTCCTTTCTCCGGGAAAGCTAGATCGGCATTGTAATGGTGAGGGGCAGACGAGCGTAAAGTCTTAATGCTGCTCCACGGCATAGCTAACAGTTGAAATAATGACTTATCCGGCCATAGATCTTCATGAATGAGAGGAGCTTTATCTTCATATGCTTCCACCAAGCCATGAATTTCTTCAGATAGCTCTGGCATAGTCTTTACAGTTACGCTCAGGTTAGTAGTTTCTCGATCGCCAGTAGTAACCTGAATCGGATATTGGCCTTGTAAAGCTGGCAGGTCGCCAGATTTGAGTTTATTGCCGTGCTGTGCTAAAAACTGGTTGAAACTGTCAATAGCAACAGTAAGAGCGATCGCCTCCTCGTCGTACAAGAATGGCCTACCACCCTCTAGTGGATGCAGCATCCCAAAAATTGGGTAGACGCTATCCTGCGTTATCGGCCAACCGTAGGAGCGCAGTGAAGTTAACTCCGGCTCAGTCAGCGACTCGGTCGATTCAAATAGCACGAACAGACAGTCCTGGTGCAGGAAAGTTTCCTCTAGATCGTCTTCGGACTCATTTTCTGCTATGCGCTGGCGAAACTGCATCAGCGACTCTTTGGAACGATAAAAGATCGCACCCTGCTCTAAGCCCAACCGCCCCATTACTACAGCATAAAGCGTACCCAAGTCCCAACCATTAACTTCTACCGCAATTACCTCATGATCCCAGAGATATTCCCAAGGCGCTTGGCAGCACAGTAGATCGGCTTGATGATACAGAGCCGGAGCTTGTTCTACAGGTACGGTAGGAGGAGAAGCACTGGTGTGTTGGATAATGTTTGCAAAAATTTCATCAATTAAAGGTAACTGCTCGACATACTCAACCGTAATATTTAAATCCTGCAACACGCCGCGTAAATAGAATTGCATCGAGCGATCGCGCACCAGAATCTTTTGTGGCATCCCCATTTGAGCAGGGCTTTGAGGACGCTCCATTGCTTGTAGCAAAGCACGGACGAAGGCTTCCTGCCCGACCTCTGGTTCCACGATGTCCATAGAGCGTACCATGCCCATGCTGCCGTCCACCCAAATAATGCATTGAGGACGATCTTCTTCGATCGCATTTTGGTGAATATGGATCAAATTAGTCCCCTCATGTTGACCGCGCGATCGCGGCAATGGACGGCAATCACCCTCCCATACAGTCGGGGCTTGCTTTAGTTTTTTTAAGCGGCGCAGAGTGGAACTATTGAGCGTGGTCATTCAAACCTCCATACGTACCTCTAGCTTCAACACTAGAGAAATTGAAACAGCTTGCGCCCGGTGTCTGGGGGGCAAGCTTTTCCTCAGATTTATCAAAAAATGGGTTTAAACCCCGTCTTTCTAGGACAGCTTTTTCAAGCATAAAGTATAATTTGAACAGCAGAAAAGGAATCAACCACTTTCAAAGCCTAATGCTAACCTAATCGTTATTGACAGTAATGGACGAACTAAAACCCATATTACAAGAATTATTCGTACAGCCAGTGGCTTTTATGGGCGGGCTAGTCTCAGGATTCCTGCGCCTAGATCTTAAAGAAGACCCCTTAAAAACATGGCTAGAAAAGCAGGGTGCATCTCCTGCTAGCAATGCTACCAATAGCAACGGTCAGAACAAAAATAGCGGGCCTCAAACTATCTCAATTGATTGAGCTATAAGCTATAATAGTTGTGTATGGGACCGCAACGGTTTCGACGTTTTAGTGGAAACTATCCTATGATGCAGGTCGAGATTGAGTCATCTCTCGCTAATCAAGGCTCAAAACAAGTACATGCGAACAACATCGTACCTTTTGCTCGTAAATCAGCTCTCGTAGCTGCCTAAGAACCCCTATTTCGGTTTCGAGCTCTAATGTGTCACTCCGTTAAGCATATTAGATAACCCCAACGGATGCAGCTAGCAGTTTTCTCTGGTAATCTGTTAGCCCAAGCAAGTTACTAGAGCATCCCGCTACCTGGGACAATAGGTAGTTCCCTCCACAAGGATAAGCGTGGATAAACCTGTGAATGAGTGGGGCGTTATGAGCTATTACGGACGGCAGTTCGACTCTGCCCGGTTCCATTAAAAATCCCGCAGCTTTTGCTGCGGGATTTTTAGCTTAGCGATCTAGTAGTAAACCTTTAGGTTTAATGAAATGATACCGATATTATTTAGCAGCGTCAGGGGGCAAGATTACCTTGTCAATAACGTGGATGATGCCATTGCTGGCTCTAACGTCTGCTTTAAGTACCTTGGCATCATTAATCATCACTTCTTTCCCAGATACTTTAACATCAATAGCACTTCCTTCCACAGAAGTTACTTTCCCCGGTTTGAGGCTAGAAGTAGTAGCCTCACTAGGCACTACATGATACGTCAAAACCTTAACTAGCTTATCTTTGTTTTCAGGTTTCATTAAGGCTTCTACCGTACCTTTGGGAAGAGCAGCAAAAGCTCCATCTGTAGGGGCAAATAGAGTGTATGGCCCTTTACCAGCTAGGGTGCTATCGAGATCGGCGGCTTTAATGGCAGCAGCCAAAGTTTTGAAAGAGTTACTAGAGCTTACCATACCAACCACGGTAGTAGCAGAATCTGCGGTGGTGGGCTTCTCTGTTGGTTTCTCGGTTGACTCAGAAGGTTGTGCAGGTGCCGCTGGACTTTCTGTAGTAGCAGGAGAAGCAGGTTTTTCAGTGCTGGTTGGCTTTTCAGAAGGAGTGGTTTCTGCGGTCGCAGGCTTTTCAGTCGTAGGCTTAGCAGGTGCTCCAGTTTCTGAGACAGCAGGTTTTACCTTGTTAGTGATGCTTGCAGGCACGGTCTCCGTAACCGCAGGCTGTACCTTTGTGGGAATTGCTGGAGCAGTTTCCGAAACAGTGGGTTTCTTTACAGCAGGCGTAGCAACAGGCTTTGTTTCAGCACCAACTTTCTTAGAAGTTTCTGCAACAGCAGGAAGGCTAGCAACAGCAATGATGCCTACCAGGCTAGTCAAACTAACAACTTTTGACAAGTAGCTTTGCACTTTCATAATCTCCATTTTCGCTATGTGTGCGGAAACTTAAGTAATTATTAAGTTACGGGTCATTGTTGCGAAGTAGTTGAGGTCTTTCATCTCTCTTAAGGCGTAGATAGCGACTATCAAAAATTGCTTCTCTTGCGGATTCTAAAACAGTTCTATCATGCACTAGAGAAGGACATACAAGGAACTCATCGAACACTTTTCTTTACAAATCGTTACAACGCGGGATCTTTTTCAAGAGAGATACGTCACTAAAGGGTTGTGTTAACCTCAAAATATTGCTTTGACGGGCTTAGATGCAGTTTTAGTCGAAGTTATTTTATGTCCAAGTAAATTCTTTATTAGCACATAAATAAGCTCTCTTGGAATCATAAAAAGAATGAATCATAGTTTGGGAACTTAGATGCACTAAACTCCGTCTTTTAAGGGTTCGCGTTGTTGTTTTTAGATCGAAACTGAATATCTATTTAAACCAATCTCTCTCCAATCTAAATGCTTGGAGTTGGAGCGATCGCCCGATCGAATGAGATATATCTTTGCCGTGCGTCATAGTCTATAGCCGATCGCATAGCTTATAGTGAAGCTGCGAAATTTTACATAGGAGCGCCAGTACATGCCGAAACGAAAAGACGAACAGCAATTCCTATTTTCAGATGCAGAAGTTAATTATCAAGTCAAGCCTTCACCGAGCGCACAACCCATTTGGGAGATGGACAGATCGAGACTGGAAAAATGGAAAGTAAGTATTGCTGAATATCAGCATGGCGTTCGTCAGGGACAATGCACCAAGCAAGGGGAATTATTTGACCTGGTTGCTCCAACCTACCTGTCCTCCATGCCATCGCCGGAAATCGATCCGTTCTGTTTGAGGCTACATAACTTCTTTTTCTTCGATCGCCCTTCTGACATTGGTAGCGACTCGTGTCTGTATTTTGCGATCGATACATTAGCGCAAATAATCCTCTATATTGGGCAAACCTGCAAAGTGGATCGTCGTTGGTCAAATCAGCACGATTGCAAACGGTATGTGGATAACTACAAACAGTTGCACTTTACGCATGGTATGCCTGAGGCGATCGCGATCGCATTCTATTGGGAAGTGCCCCAGGACGATCGCTTAAGGCGACAGTTAGAGTTGAACGAGATTTTGAAGTGGCGATCGCCATTTAACAAAGAAAACTGGGCACTCTGGAGCGCCCCTTTCGCGCAATGAATTTTAGGGAATTGGTTCGCAGTTTACCTGCAACCAATCGGTCAGTTTTTTCGTGCTTTCTGCCTGTGTTTCCGAACTTGCAGCTAAATCCAGGAAAAAACTGGCGGCATCGACTTCAGAAGCTATAAGTTCAATGCCATTAATTGCTAAAAATGTATAAACAACAATAAGCGCCACTCTTTTATTGCCGTCGATAAAGCCGTGATTTTTAGCAAATCCATAACCATAAGCAGCCGCCAGTTCGTATAGGGTGGCATTGCCTTCACTGTAGTAATATAGATTTCTAGGTTTGTTTAGGGTTGATTCGATTGCCCCCTCATGCAAGACTCCAGTGGCACCACCCGATTCTGCTAGAATTTCTCCATGTATGGCGTAAACATCATGTAAATCGAGCCAGTAGGGTTCGCTCACTTAGCTAACTCAATTAATGCGTTTCTGTACTTTCTAATACCACGCCTGGCAACTTCGATTTTCTTGGCAAATTCAGGATCGTAGGCAGAAATCTCGTACCCAAAAGGGGTTTTAGTCGCGAAGAGATGATTGCCATCTTCAACATTCATACTGGATGCCATTTCTTTTGGAATAATTACGCTCAATGAGTTACCTCTTTTCTTGACATTGAGAAGCATCACAACCTCCTTGAGATCCTCAGTTAATCCGCATACGTATAGTGCTTTTCAATCAAGAAAAGTCTTATTTTGGGGGCGAATAGGGTTCTACCCCTGCTTAGAGGTGCGTACGGAACGCAGCCGATAGCCCCTTTCCATACCGATTGGAAACTCGCTATATAGCCATAGACAGATCTGTTAGGACATTGAGGTGTGGGGGTTGCGCCCCCACGCAGGGGAGGCAGGGCGGTCTTGGGGGTTCCCCGCTAGAGCCACTGCCGTGTGGAACCCCTGCACCCCTTCCTAAGCCTGTTGGCTATAGCTATATAATAATGTTACAACAAATGTTGTAACATTGATTGCTCGTAGCCATCTAATCGATCGCTTGTTCTTGGTTTGCATGAGGTGAAATATGCAGATTCGCACGCCTGAATGGGTTAAACACGCGGTTTTCTACCAGATCTTCCCCGATCGCTTTGCCAAAGGAAAAGTACCGTCAGGAACAGTTACATCGAGATCTCTGGAATCGTGGGAGGCGATGCCCACCCTACAGGGATATAAGGGTGGCAACCTGTGGGGCGTAATCGAAAAACTCGATTATTTGCAGAACCTGGGCATTAACGCCATTTACTTTACGCCCATCTTTCAGTCCGCTTGCAACCATCGCTACCATACCCACGATTATTATCAAATTGACCCATTATTGGGTGGAAATGCGGCATTCGAGCAACTATTAACCGCAGCGCATCAACGTCAGATTAAAATCGTACTCGATGGCGTGTTCAACCATGCCAGTCGTGGCTTCTTCTTCTTTAATGACATTCTTGAAAATGGCCCGCATTCCCCTTGGGTGGATTGGTTTAAGATCGAAGACTGGCCGCTATGTCCCTATGATGGCGATCGCCCTGCCAACTACGTCAGTTGGGCGGGGAATCGCGCTCTGCCAGAGTTTAACCACGACAACCCGGACGTGCGGGAATACATCATGCGCGTTGGCGAGTATTGGATCGCACAAGGCATTGATGGGTGGCGGCTAGATGTACCGAATTGCGTTAAAACGCCGGGCTTTTGGCAAGAATTTCGAGATCGCGTCAAAGCGATTAATCCCGAAGCTTACATCGTGGGAGAGATTTGGGATGATGCCAGTGAATGGCTGGATGGCACTCAGTTTGATGGCGTGATGAACTATCGATTTACCGAAGCGAATGTGGCATTTACGGCGGGCGATCGCGTACAGATCGAATACGTGCGCCATCACAGCAGCTTCCAACCCTATCCCGCCCTTGACGCGGCTGGCTATGCCGCTAAAATCGAACATCTTTTAGCACTATACCCTTGGGAAATTCAACTTACACAACTGAACCTGTTGGATAGTCACGATACCGCGAGATTATTGGCGATCGCAGGTGGTGAGAAGGAAGATTCTCTAGAAGAAGCGCGATCTAGTGTGAAATTGGCGACGCTGTTGTTATTCACCTTCCCTGGTGCTCCCAGCGTTTACTATGGCGACGAAGTGGGTTTAGCAGGTGGCATCGACCCAGACTGCCGCCGTGCTTTTCCCCCCGAGGCGGAATGGCACGGAGTCACGCTGGACTATCATTATCAATTAATTAAATTGCGCCATACATACCCTGCTCTCAGGATTGGCAAGTATCGTACTCTGTTTGCCGAAGGGGGAGTCTATGCGTTTGCCCGTCAGTTAGGGAATGAAGTGGCGATCGTCGCAGTTAATGTCAGCACTGAACCGAAGCAAATTAGCTGTGAGGTTAAGTTAGAAGGCAACCCTCAGCTACCGGAGCGAATAGTATATGGGGTTGGTATAACCTTTTCATGGCAGAATAGGGATGGTAGTGAGGAATTTACTGCGATCGCGCCGATACTTAGCTTGTTAGTTCCAGCCCGCTCTGGCTTAGTCCTGGCTTAGTTATTTTGGCGATCGAGTATACTTTCTCAGTGCACTTGGGTAACTTCTTTATATCAGCTAAATCGTACGCAGGCAAAGACAGAAGTTGGACTCATCACCCCTGGAGTAGTTCCACTACGTCTTGGCATGTAAGTTTTAGCTCAGACAATACCTAGTGCAACCAAGCTAATGGCAACGATCTCAATGCTTAAACCCAACAAAATGGATGACCTAGAGGAGTCTAGAAAGATAAGTTTACAGTGTCTTGACTGTGGGTATACCCAAACGGTGGGCGAGAGAATTCAATCTATTTGTCCTAAGTGTGGTAGCAACCTGATTGCTAACTTCTTTAGATCGCGGCGCGATCTCAACAGGCAAATGCGCCTCAAGTGGCAAGACCATTTGCGCAGTCGCGAAAATAGCATATGGCGCTATCGAGAACTGCTACCTGTTGCCAATCCTGAAAATATTGTCAGTATGGGCGAGGGTGTAACGCCGCTCTTACATGCGAAGAAACTTGGGGCAATGCTGGGTTTAGAGCGCCTCTACATTAAAGATGAGCGTCAGGGGCCAACCGGGTCGTTCAAAGATAGACAGGCATCAGTGGCGATCTCAGTGATGAAAGAAAGAGGCATCACAGAATTTGCGCTTGCCTCCACTGGAAATGTGGCGCTTGCCTATGCCGCCTATGCCGCGAGAGCTGGAATTAAAATGTGGGCGTTCGTAGTCGAAAATATACCCGATCCCAAGCTGCGCGAGATCTGTCTCTTTGGCACAGAAGTAATCAAAGTTAGAGGTACTTACGACCAGGTTAAGGTTATCGCAGCCAATTTCGCGGAAGAAAAAGGTATCTTTCTGGATAGGGGGATCAAGAATATGGCCGGTGTCGCCGGTATGAAAACCTTAGCGTTTGAACTCGCCGAACAGTTGCACTGGCGTTCTCCTGATTGGTACATTCAAGGAGTCAGTGGCGGCATGGGGCCAGCCGGAGTGGCAAAGGGTTTTGAAGAGTTAAAAGAACTGGGCTTTGTCGATAAAGTACCCGCCCTGGGCATAATTCAGCCCTCTGGTTGCGCGCCAATGGTAAAAGCATTCAAAGCAGGTGAAGCGACTGCTACCCCAGTACTAAACCCACAAACAAATATTATGCCCTTGGCAACTGGCACACCCGGCCAAGCATACGAATTGCTGAAAGGACTGGTCGATCGCTATGGTGGCACGATGGAAGATGCAAGCGATGAGGATGCCTATGCGACGACACGGGTAGTAGCGACAACGGAGGGCATATCGGTAGAACCTGCGGCGGCTCTAGCCTTTGCTGGAACCATTAAGTTAGCAAAGCAAGGTGCGATTAAACCAAATGACGTAGTGGTAGTAAACTGCTGCGGTCATACCTATCCGGTAGAAGAGCATATTACTGAGGGAAGTGTCGTACGCACAATAATTGTTGATGAATCGTAGTTGTTGTTGTTGATTCGTCCGATTTAGATGTCCAGAACTCGATCGAGATGATTGCCTATCAGTAGATAGTTGCTTAAACTAATTTACTAGGCACTAGCAACACCCCATACAAAATCCTGGGGATAAGCCTCAACACCATGATCTTTGTAACTGTTGGCACCGAGCAATATCAATTTAATGCTCTCCTCGACTGGATTGGTGTACTCCTGGACTATGGCTATATAGACGAAGAGGTCGTTGTCCAGTATGGCTCCTCCACTAGCTTGCCCCAAGGGGTGAGGGGATTTCCATCTTTGCCAGAGCGAGACTTTCGCGCTTTAATCGAGCGATCGCGCCTGGTTATTGCCCACTGCGGTGAAGGGACGGCATTGCTTTTAGAGGATCTGGCTAAGCCGTACATACTGGTACCGCGCATGCGTAAGTATGGCGAGCATGTCGACGATCACCAGGTCGAAATGGCCGATGCTTTGGAAAAACAGGGGGTGACGATCGCGCGATCGCCAGCCGATCTAGTTAAGTTTTTAACAGCCATAAATTTAATCGATTTCCTAACCAAGCATGGGTTAGAAACCTCTATTAAAAACCTGGCCGGGGTACTCTTTACCCCCAACGATTTGAAGAATTACAACCGCAAGGCTGAAGTTCTTAAATTTTTGCAGACAACGGATCTGAGCAAATTTACTTCTCCAAACCTGTTCCTGAACGATGTACCTGGAATTTCCGACCTAATTGCTAAGGAACTAACAGAACCCGACTTTATTGCTGAGTATTTACGCGATCGATATAGTACGGAAGGCAAGCTAATGTTGATTTGCTCTTCGGGTGGACACTACAAGTTCATGCAGGAATTGAAAGCTTTCTGGTCGAGCCACCCGCATACCACTTGGGTAACCTTCCGCACGCCAACTACAATGGCAGATTTGCAAGGTTGCAAGGTCTATTGGGCATATAGTCCTACCAACCGTAACTTGCCCAATCTAATTCGGAATTTCTGGCTGGCATTTCAAGTATTGCGCAAGGAAAAACCAGAAGTTGCGATCTCAACTGGAGCAGGTGTAGCAGTTCCTTTTCTGATTGTCGCTAAGTATCTATGTCATAGTCGCACGGTTTTTATCGAAGCAAAAACCCGAGTTAAGGATTTAAGTCTCTCAGCCAGGTTGCTCAACTTTTTTAAGGCAGTCGATTGCTTAATAGTGCAATCAGAGCAACTGGCTCTGCAAACCCCCCAATTAAAATCCAAAATAAAATATGTCAGCTCCCCTGAGGCCGAAACAACAGAGGAAGAAGAAGAGCCTTCATCGGCTACCACAATCCTGAGCTTCAAAGATACTATACTTGTTAGCACTCCAGAACGCCTGACTGTTATGGAAGCAGCAAAATTTAGTCAAAGTTTGGAGGAAATTTGCCACATCCAGTATCGCAAGATTGTCATAGATATGAGCGCGACGCAGTTTGTTGACAGCTCTGGTGTGGGCGCTCTGGTGAGCGCGTTGAGATTTGCTCAAAACTCCGGCAATGAACTAGTGCTATGGAGCCTGCAACCACAGGTTACGGTCGTACTGGAAATGACCAAGCTACAGCAAGTATTTAAGATTGAGAATCTTACTTTCTCTACACGTACTATCGATGACGCAGATACAGCGGGTGCTATGTCTTTCCACCCTTCCGTACAGAGTCGATTAAAACGCGCGATTGATATTGTGGGCGCGCTGGTGGGATTGGCATTTACAGCGATTTTGTTTGTTCCGATCGCGATCGCCATCAAACTCAACAGCCCAGGTCCAGTTTTATTCAGCCAGATCCGTTGCGGGTTGTTTGGGAAGCGCTTTCGGATTTGGAAGTTTCGCTCCATGGTATCCGATGCCGAAGCGCTGAAAAATACGGTTGCAAATCAAGCAGATGGCAACTTCTTTAAGAACGAAACCGATCCCAGGATTACGAGTGTGGGTAGATTCCTGCGCAAGACCAGTTTGGATGAGTTTCCACAATTTTGGAATGTCTTGCTCGGCGATATGAGTCTGGTGGGCACGCGACCGCCCTTAACCAGTGAGGTAGATAACTACAGATTCGATCTATACCAGCTCGACCAGAATACTTTAATCAATGAGTGGAGTCGTCTTGATGTCAAACCTGGAATTACGGGTGAGTGGCAGGTAAGCGGACGTTCCAGCGTTCGCAAGTTTGAAGACGTGGTGAAGTTAGATTTGCAATATCAAAAAAATTGGAGCATCAAATACGACCTGTGGCTAATTCTCAGAACCATTCTCGTGTTATTCGATAAAAAGAATCAGGCTGTTTAAGCCCTTTGCCGACGCTTCCATGCCGAAGTTGACTCTAACCCGCTCAGGTTTTGTTCTAACTGCCGCCGCTGAATAATTGCAGCCGCAGGATCGCTCAGGTGCGGATCTCGGTATGGTATTGCCGCACGTGTCTGTAAAATTTCTTTTTCTGCTTCTGTTAAGGGTGGTAGGTCATTGTTGGAGAAGGCGGCGACTGTTCCCGGCGCTTTTCTGCCCACTGGAGATGAAGAGCTAATCTCCAGGCCTGCTGCTAACATCGCCGATCGCACTGCTGCCGCGCAGGAATAGGTGACGAGATAACCATCGGGTTTGAGGCAACTCGCCAACAGAGAGATAAACTCCATCGTCCATAGTTGCGGGCAACGGGGTGGGGAAAAAGGATCGAGGAAGATCGCGTCTGCCCAGGTCTTGGGTAGGTCTTGCATCGTTTGACGGGCATCGCCAATTAACAAACTTAGATTGAGGTTGGCTGTTTTCACGCCTTTGGTTTCGGCCAGGACTTTCAGGTGCTGGACTAATGTCTGCGGCCAAATATCCAGTAAACCGCTGGCGATCGCTGCTTTTGGTACTTGCCAATTATTTTCCAGGGCAACGATCTGTAGTTGTGGTTTGCCAGATCCCAGCTCGTCGATACAGGCGATCGCGGCGGCGGAGTTATATCCCAAGCCATAACAAACATCGATAATATTGACGCAACCTTTTCGTTCGGCTTTGGCACGGATACGGGCGGGCAGAACAAACTTAGCTTCGGCTTCTTGCTTGGCACCGTGAATGCTGTGAAAAGCCTCCCCAAAAACATCACTAAAAAAAGTGGTCGAACCATCAGCGGTTGCGAGCAAAGTTAGCCGATCTTGTAAATCTGAATCCATAATCACAGCTAAAACTGATAACTACACTCATATCTCCCCTTCCAGTTCTCTGGTAGACTGCGCCAACAGATACTTTACCTCAGCATCGGTTGTTTGCGAAAAATCATCGTACCAGTTGCTAATCGAATAAAGCGGCTCGGGCTGCATCAGGCATACTACGCGATCGCATACCTCATTCAACTCCTTGCAGGTGGAGGCAGGTGCAACGGGAGTGGCGACGACAATCTGGTGGGGATGACTGGCCTGGATCGCCTGGATCGCTGCCCTTATAGTTGCACCAGTGGCAATGCCGTCATCTATCAGGATTACTGTCTGCCCGTGTAAATCGGGGAAGGGGCGATCGCCCCGATACAGGCGATCGCGCCTTGCTAGTTCCTGCTTTTCCGAGGCCGTTACCCGCTCAATTGTGGCGCGATCGACACCTAGTTTCTTGATGATGCTGTGATTCAATACCTGAATGCCGTGCATGGCGATCGCTCCCATAGCTAACTCTTGATGACCAGGGATGCCCAACTTCCTTACCAGACAAATATCTAATGGTACGTGCAGTGCTTTAGCGACTTCAAAAGCAACGGGAACACCACCACGCGGTAGTGCTAAGACGATCGCATCAGGGCGGTTAGCATACATTGCCAGATGTGGGGCTAAGAGTCGTCCTGCCTCTGTGCGATCGCGAAACCTTGTCGTCATGATGTTTGCCTCCTTGCTGGCAAAACACAGCGATCCCCTAATCTAGAATTATAGCTATAGCAAAAAGGATTAGGACAGGGTGCAGGAGCTAAGAAAGTTATAATTGAGGGGCTGTGCCCTGGAAATTTATGACTGTACAGCTGAATTATGGGAACGCTACACACAAAGCCGTTAGAAGAGATGCTCCATGATGACTTGACCAATCCTGAATTTGTTGCTGGATACTTGCAAACTGCTCTGGAAGAAAACGGGATGGAGGGATTTTTGGTGGCGTTACGGCAGGTCGTGAAGGTGAATAAAGGCGTGCGCGAAGTTGCCCAAGAACTTTCGGTCGGGCGCGAAAGCCTCTACAAGAGTCTGTCTGAAAACGGCAATCCGGGTTTATCAACCATCAATAATGTTCTCAATTCTGTGGGGATTGGAATCGTGTTTACGCCTCTGCCTATGTCGTCTTCAGAGGATGTTTCCGAAACATAGATTCTTACACCTGCGCCATTAATGCGTTGAGTAGTTCTGTGCGTTTGCTAGTGGCAGCATCGATTTGTTGTTCTAGGCGATCGCATTACGGGTGCAGGTTCCTGGATGTCGCTACATCGAATTTTACGTCTCTCACTCCAAAATAATTTTTGATTCTCGTATCTGAATCGTTGCGCCACAGTGTTTCAGAAAATCCATTCCCAAAAGACCATTGACCAACGGATTAAACGGGAGATTGAGAGCAAGCACAGAAAAGTTTTCCACTTGTTGTCCCAAACAGTTAAAAAAAGGTACATTCACCACAGGAGGCTGCATCATTCCGCCTGCTGCCATAATCGCAACCCGACGATTGGGGGCAGACACATCACAACCAATTTCCATCAACACCTTGGGTGGCATTACCGTATAACTTGAGCCTGTGTCAACCAGCAGCCGGACTACTCTTGGATCTCTAGATTCGCCCATCACGACTGCTTTTAGCCAAAAAAGATTACCGTAACGCTGGAGAGCGTAAAAGCGCCTTGTCATACCATGAAAGCCAAGTCGTCTGGGACTCTCCCAACATATTCAAACGCCACCGCTTTCCCTTTTGCTAGGGGTAAAGCCTGATAAATTTCTTCTTGGCTAGAGGAGTGTGCCAATACCTCTCCCCTCACCACATTTAAATCCTCATCCAGTTCTGTGTAGGCAATCAAAAGCCACTCACCGTCGTAGTGCTTTGCCATTTCTTCTAGGGTTAGAATCTCAGCCACTGGGTCACCTTTTACTATCCTAGCCTTGGCTTCAGTTTATCAGATTATACTGGAGCACGACCTGGATCGTAGAGGCATCTCCTTTATACCTGCGCCATTAGTGCGTTGAGTAGCTCGGTGCGTTTGTCTGTGGCGGCATCGATTGCTGAGGGGAAACCTCGCTATAAATGTCGTAATCCAGAGTGCGATCGTTGCACCTCGATCCTGAACTACACCTACTGAGGTCATTTAGCTGAGGTCAAACAACAGATTAGTGACATGGTGTGCTGTTCTAGGTGTGCTGTTCTTGTCATTCTCCAATTTTATCTTCTTAAGGGGAGTAATTAATGCGGATTTGATATTAATTGAAATGCTGGAAGCATCACCGAGATAATGCGATCGCTGCCTCTAAATTCTTTCGCCTCATAGCTAAATAAAGTAGGATTGCTATACATGTCTTTGTATTTTGCTACTAACTCATCCTAAGTTGCGGTTTTCCGTACATTTTTTTTACCATCACGCCAGGAATTTTCGGATAATAATTGTATAGCAACTAAAAATTGGGTATAACGTAGCACTAGGGGCTAACTCCTGCATGGAGGAAAGCCCAGATCGGCTCGAACCAGCTTGGTTGCTGCTATCGATAACAACTAAGGTAAAACTAGAGGCTATGAAAGACCCTAACAAAGCTAATCCTCTCAAGAAAACATTGTTGTATGTGGTGCTAGTATGCCTGGGGGCTGGCATTGGCGCATGGGCGGTAATTGCTAGGATTGTTCCCCCCAATGCTCCGGCTCCCAGTCTTTCTCAAGTAACCTCGGTCACGCCGGTGATAGCGCAGGATAATACGAAAGATAAAGTAACGACAAAAGCCCCCATTACCGATGGCAACTACAACTTTATTGCCGAAGCTGTCAACCGCACCGGCCCTGCTGTAGTTAGGATTAACGCCTCCCGCACGGTAGCAAACGAGCCGTTGCCCGACGTGTTTAACGATCCATTTTTCCGACAATTCTTTGGCGATGAATTTACACAAAGGCGCTTGCCACGAGAAAGAGTAGAACGAGGCACTGGTTCTGGTTTCATTATTAATAAAGAAGGTGACATTATCACCAACGCCCATGTGGTTGACGGTGCCGATCGCGTTACGGTTATCCTCAAAGATGGTAGAAAGCTCGAAGGTAAAGTTTTAGGCCGAGATACGCTTACCGATATTGCCGTGGTGAAGGTAAACGAAACCAACTTACCGGTGGTGAGTCTGGGTAGCTCTCAAAATCTGCAACCCGGTGAATGGGCGATCGCGATCGGCAATCCTCTGGGGCTAGATAGCACCGTCACCGCTGGTATCATTAGCGCCCTTGGTCGCAGCAGCGGTCAAATTGGGGTAGATAAGCGAGTTAACTTCATTCAAACTGATGCCGCGATTAACCCTGGTAATTCGGGAGGCCCGTTGCTCAACCAGAAAGGGGAAGTAATTGGGGTTAATACAGCGATCATTCAAGGTGCCCAGGGTCTGGGATTTGCCATTCCGATCGAAACAGCTCAGCGGATTGCCAAGCAGTTGATCGAGAAAGGCAGCGTCACTAGAGCTTATCTAGGTATTCAAATGCTCACGCTCGATCCCAATGTCAAGAAAGAGATCAACGACGACCAAAATTCTGATATCAAAGTTACGGAGGAAAGCGGCGTTTTAGTAACGCGGGTCGTACCAAATTCGCCTGCTGCCTCAGCCGGTATTCGTCCTGGAGACGTAATTGTCAAAATCGATGGTGAAAATACCACATCAGCCGATAAAATTCAGCAGTTTGTAGAAGGCAAATCTGTGGGCGATCGCCTGCGAGTCGAGCTAAAGCGAAACGGACAGGTCGTGAATGTCAGCCTGGAAGCAGGTAAATTCCCGCAACAAAATGCTGGTTGATCGATGTTTGCAATGCACGCACCATCATAATTAAATTAAGAGTCGCAGGGGCGCAGCCCCCGCTTTGGTTTTGTTTCCCCTCTCCCTCGGGTGAGGGGTGAGGGGTGAGGGTTTATGCGATTGCTTTTAGTTGACGATGAAGTAGAGCTAACACAGCCTTTACAAAGACTGCTAACCAATCAGGGCTATACCGTAGATGTTGCCGATCGCGGAGATATCGGACTGGATCTAGCCCTAGCGGGAAGATACGATTTGCTCATTTTAGACTGGGTAATGCCGGGTTGCTCGGGCGTAGAAATATGTCGGCAACTTCGGCAAAAATCAGATAGCACGCCAGTACTGTTACTAACGGCTAGAGATACCCTCGACGATCGCGTGGTCGGACTCGACAGCGGTGCAGATGATTACCTGATCAAACCATTCGAGTTGCGCGAGCTGTTGGCACGGGTGCGGGCCCTACTGCGGCGATCGCCCTCAATGGGCGCTCGTGTCGTAGCAGAAGCGGAACCGAGACGCTTGCGATGCGCCGATCTCGAACTCGACCTGGATAATCAAATTGCCTTGAGAGATGGACGCACTATCCCTCTTTCGGACAAGGAGTGCCAACTGCTGGCTTATTTTATGCAGCATCCTAACCAATTGCTGACCCACGAACAAATTAACCAGCACCTCTGGACAACAGAAGACATTCCAGCTAGCAATGCTTTAGTAGCGCAGATCAAACTACTACGGCGCAAGATCGATCTAGATCCCAGCGATCGCAAGTCACTGATTAACTCTGTTTATGGCAAGGGCTATCGCTTTGGCTAGCCAATCGAGATACTACGGACAGCCCAAGGATTCCTTAGTTTTGTGTTTAGTGAAAGGATGAGATCCAGAAGCGATCGAGCATAGGTAAGCCTTCACGGCATCACTCATATTTTTAGCGCCTGTGAATTCAGCATCGACAATAGTTTGAACGTTGAGCAGTTTGGCTCCCCTCAGGTTAGTTCCCCGTAAATTAGCCCCTTTGAGGTTGGCTAAACTAAAATCCGCCTCAATTAGATTAGCGCCGCTAAAATTAGTTACGTTCAAATTACAGTAGCTAAAGTTTACATTAGTCAGGTTGGCCCAGGTCAGGTTACCCCAACTAACGTTGGCTCGCACAAAACTAGCGCCTTTTACCATTGCCCCTCTTAAATTAACTTCATAGAGGTTAGCACCGTCAAAAACGGCTTCACTTAGGTAACTACCACTGAAATCGGTTTTAGATAGATTTGCCCCCTGGAATTTGATTCCATTTAGCTTGGCACCCTTAAGGCTCACACCACTTAAATCCTCTCCAGCGAAGTCCCTTACTCCACGGCTATAACTTGCAAGAAGATCCTCAACTCTCAATGACTTTATTCCTTGAACTGACATTAGTTAACTACTAAGGGAAGCACAACATATTGCGTCTTGCCTCCCCTTGTTTTTAATCTATATTTTGATTTTTGGCTAGAGTAGACCGAAACAAAAGTTTTGAGGGGGTAGAAGGGGTGAAACCCCCTTCTGGGAGCGCAACCCCCACGCCCCCAATGTATTTGTATTTAGTATTTCGGCACGCTGGGATCGATCTCCTGACTCCAGGCGTTAATACCACCTTTGACATTGATACCCTCAATCCCGGCTTGTTTGAGAATACTTAAAGCCTTAGCAGATCTACCACCCATCTTACAATGGACGATTAGCTTATGGCCGTTAAGCAAAGATCTGACCGTCTCAACTCCCTTGCCATTCTCAATCTCAGGTAATGGTACGAGGTGCGTACCTGGAATTCTCCCAATTTCCCACTCATTGGGATTGCGCACGTCAACGATCGCATATTCCCCAGTATTAGCATCAATGATTGCCTTCAACTCCCGTACGGTAATTTCAGGGATATCTTGTTGGGCTTGCGATTCGCTTGCCTTTGCCTGCGGGATGCCACAGAACTGCTCGTAGTCGATTAATTTCTCAATTACAGGTCGGACGGGATTCGGTCGGAGCTTTAGCTCGCGGAATGACATATTCAAGGCATCATAAAGTAGAAGTCGACCGCTTAAAGTCGTCCCTTTTCCCAGAACGATTTTAACCGTCTCAGTTGCCTGAATTACACCGATTACACCAGGCAAAATCCCCAATACTCCACCTTCGGCACAGGATGGCACCAGACCAGGAGGCGGTGGCTCTGGATAAAGATCGCGGTAGTTGGGCCCGCCCTCGTAGTTAAAGACAGTTGCCTGCCCCTCAAAGCGGAAAATCGAACCGTAGACGTTGGGCTTATTCAGCAAAACGCAGGCATCATTAACCAGGTAGCGGGTTGGGAAGTTGTCGGTACCATCTACGATGATGTCATAGGGTGCAAAAATCTCTAGGGCATTTGCGGAGCTAAGCCTTGTTTCATAGAGATCTACTTGGCAATGTGGATTGATCTCGTGAATGCGATCCTTAGCGGAGACAATTTTGGGTTTACCTACCCATGATGTGCCGTGAATGACCTGGCGTTGGAGATTAGAAGTATCGACGACATCAAAATCGACGATCCCAATGCGTCCGATGCCAGCCGCAGCTAGATATAACAACAAGGGAGAGCCTAACCCACCCGTACCCACACAAAGTACGCTGGCGGCTTTGAGTCGTTTCTGCCCTTCGAGACTAACTTCAGGCAGGATGAGATGGCGAGAGTAACGTTCGTATTCGTCCTGGTTAAGTTGAATAGAGTTAAGGTCGGGATTTAGCATGATTTAGCACGATCGAGTAATTACTGCTGATGCCTACGGTCTGTAACTTGGCTAACTTTTCTTAGGCTGAGTTTAACATTGTACAACTGCTAATTATAGCCAAGCGATCTATAGTGTAGTTGAGTGTAAAGTTATGAGCTAATTCGCTTCTAAACCCTATGGATACTCCTTACATTTATTACATCCCGATTTACCCGGATGATGATTGTAGTGAAACCTTGATGCATCTCTTTAGTGGAGAACCCGGTCTGGATACCAAAATTCTGGAATTGTTGCGCGATCTGGATCGGCGTGAGGAACGTGGTGAAGGAGTTGACTATATTCAAGAGTTTGAGGGCAAACTAGGTTTAAAACGCGTATCCGTGCGCCAACTACCCCGCGATCGCTCTCGATTTGTTCCCATTACGACCTGAATCTAACTGAAGTCTAAATTTTACCAAAGCGGCGATCGCGTTCCTGGTAAGCCATCAGGGCGCGATGAAATTCCACTCTATTGAACTCCGGCCACAGAATATCGGTGAAGTAAATCTCCGTGTAGGCAATCTGCCACAGTAAAAAATTACTCAGGCGCATTTCCCCGCTAGTACGAATTAGCAGGTCGGGATCGCGCACCCCAGCCGTGTAGAGATGATCGGCAAATAATTTTTCCGTAATTTCTTCTGGGTTTAACTGGTTGTGCCTCACCATATCCGCTAACTGGCGGCTGACTTTCACGATTTCGTGGCGACCGCCGTAGTTAATCGCCACTGTGAACTGAATGGCACGATTATCAGCGGTCTCGACCATAGAGCGGTGCATTTCTGCCTGTAGGGATTTGGGTAAAGGGTCGAGATCTCCCACAAAGCGAATCTTTACGCCCTCCAGGTGCATTTGTTCGAGTTCTTGCCGCAGCATCCGCTCGAACAAAACCATCAGAAAATCGACCTCTTCCGCCGGTCGCCCCCAGTTCTCCGTAGAAAAGGCGTAGGCAGTCAGAGACTCAATCCCCCAATCCTTGCAGCAGCGTAGCAAATCTTTGAGTGCATCGACCCCCTGTCGATGCCCTATGACGCGAGGTAGTCCTTGCCTTTTGGCCCAGCGACCGTTGCCGTCCATAATTACAGCTACATGCCTGGGTAGGCGTTGACGATCTAAATCGGCAGGTAGGGTTTGCAGTAGCTTAGCAGTCATTTCTTTAGTGACGATTTCCGTTTTAATATTTTCCCCAGTCCAACCCATTTCCATAACTTATCAAAACGGGGAACCGTTCCTACTAGAGTAGTCGGTGCCGGAGAGGCAAACTTTTCTTCAAGAATTTCGCGCAACCTGGCGCTTGTAATCGGACGATCTAAATTACCATTTTCGGCGATCGCAATCGAGCCTGTCTCCTCCGACACCACAATACAAAAACACGCTCTAATCCGGTCGGTAATCCCCATGGCAGCACGGTGCCTGGTACCGATCTCCCGCGAAGCAGCACGATCGGAAAGTGGCAAAATTACACCCGCTGCAATCACCCGATCTTCTCGCAGCCATACGGCTCCATCGTGCAGCAGAGTAGAAGTTTGAAAAATCGTTTGCAATAACTCCTTCGATAGCTCCGCATTAATGCGCACTCCAGGTACGGGGAAATCCCGCTCTTCGATTGGCTCGCTGGTTTCAACGATCAGCAGCGCCCCAGTGCGATTTTGGGAAAGTTCGACCACAGCCTCGACTAACTCATCGATGACACTAGGTGCAATTGTATAAGCGCGGCGACTGCGCACGGGACTCAGAAGTGATAAGACATCACCACGCCCTAACTGTTCCAGGAAGCGCCGCAATTCTGACTGAAAAATTACAGCCATTGCCAGTGCCGCCCCTACTAGCAATTTATCCAGGACAAAGCTAAGTAGCTGCAGTCCCAAACGGTTGCTTAAGATATTCACGATCAGCAAGATAATAAAGCCGCGCACCATTAACAGGGTACGGCGATCGCTGCTCAGCGCTAAGATCAAGTAGACCAATAGCAGCACGAATAGCGCGTCTACTATTAGCCATATTACAACTGAGTTGATGCTTAACCACGGCATCCATAGCCCTCTCAATTCATGGCGATTACCTAAAACTTTAACCTTGACGGCAAGCAATCCTGACGAATTAAGTCTTGGTAGGTTTCGCGTTTTAGGATTAAATTAGCTTCTCGATCCTGTACTAAGACAGCGGCAATTTTGGGCAATCGATTGTAATTAGAAGCCATACTGTAGTTGTAAGCGCCAGTAGCCGATACTACCAGTACGTCACCTGGCTCGGTTTGTGGCAGATAGATATCCTTCAACAGGATATCGCCCGATTCACAATGCTTGCCAGCTACAGTGACCAATAGATCGGCATTTGCAGTCATGCGATTTGCTACTACAGCTCGATACTGAGCCTGGTAGGTAATTGGTCTGGGATTGTCGGACATACCACCATCCACGCAGATGTAGGTACGCACGCCCGGCACGGTTTTACTGCTACCAATCGTGTATGCCGTAATGCAAGAGGTGCCAACTAGCGATCGCCCTGGTTCGCATAATAGCTTAGGCAAAGGCAATCCATGACTCTCAAAGGCTGCGGTCACGCCATCACAAACGGCTTGCACCCATGCCTCAATCGTTGGGGGATCGTCGGATTCAGTATAGCGGATTCCGAGACCGCCGCCGATATTTAATTCAGTCAGATGTAGGCCGTATTCGTTACGAGCAGATTTAAACCATTGCACCATTACCTGGCCGATGTCTTTGTGTGGTTGCAACTCAAAGATTTGCGAACCAATGTGCGCGTGCAAACCAATACAGTTGAGTTGAGATTTGGCGACGAACTCCAGGACGGCATCAATATCATTAGGATCGAAGCCAAACTTACTGTCGAGGTGCCCCGTGCGAATGTATTCGTGGGTATGGCATTCAATCCCAGGTGTAATTCGCAGCATTATCTGTGGAGGTATGCCAAAATCGGTAGCCAGGCGGTTGAGGGTGTGCAGTTCCCACCAGTTGTCCGCTACCACCGTGCAGCCAGCATTAAGCGCGTACTCTAGCTCGTCCAGCGATTTATTGTTACCGTGCAGGTAGAGCAATTCCGGCTTAACTCCAGCCTTTATAGCAGTATACAGTTCCCCCCCAGAAACGACATCGATCCCCAAGCCCTCAGAGGCCGCGATCGCGCAGATTGCCAAGCAATTCCAGGCTTTAGAGGCATACAACACCTGCGACGCTCCTTTGTAGTAATGCTTAAAGGCATCGCGGTATTGCTGGCAGGCAGTCCGCAGCGTCACTTCATCGACGATATAAAGAGGTGAACCGTATTGTTTTACTAATTCCACCACATCGCAGCCACCGATTTCCAGGCGATCGGCATCGTTAATTTTGGCTGTGAGGGGTAATAGTTGTTGATTTGGCGATCGCGTTTCTGTCAGAGTTGAAAGTGGTAGATTCGGTAAAACGGTAGTCATTAATAAATAGTTAGTAGGGTGGATAGGGCTATAGCTTTCAGCAGTCAGCTTTCAGCGGTTAGCTTTTTGAAGCTCCTGGTGTTTACTGACAAATTGCTATAAGACGTATTTCAAAAGCATCCTAAATTATTATGATCTATGAAGCTGTCCATTAGCTCAGGTTTACATGAATGCTATTCATGATAGAAGGTCATGAATTCATGTCTGCGATCGCCTTGGCATTACGCCGCCATCGAGCAGGTTTAATTCGCCGCAGTGCCGAACCTGTAAAATTGCGATCCCAGTCGCGATCGCTAAGTTCGGCCAATTCGCTTACTTGAGGCGCGAGGTTGTGGGGATAGGGTTGAAAATCTGCCACATCTGTTTCCTGGGCAAAGCGCTGGTTCCAGGGGCAAACATCCTGACAAATATCGCAGCCTGCTACCCAGTTATGCAAATTATGGCTAATGGTTGCAGGTAAAGTCTCCGCCTTATTTTCAATCGTGTGGTAAGCAATGCAGCGGTTGGCATCGACGACAAACGGCTGCGCGATCGCGCCCGTCGGGCAAGCTTCGATACAGCGCGTGCAGGTACCGCAATGTTGAGCGTGGGGGCGATCTGGCTCTAACTCCAGATTGGTGAGAATTTCACCGAGAAATACCCAGGAGCCATAGTCGCGGGTAATCAGGTTACCGTGTTTGCCAATCCAACCAATGCCAGCGCGTTCTGCCCATGTCTTTTCCGCGATCGGGCCGGTATCTACGTAAAAGCGGGTGCGAACTCCATCAGCCCGATCTTCTAACCACTGACTGAGAGCTTTCAACTTCTTACCCAAAACGCGATGGTAGTCTCGTCCCCAACCATAACGGGAGATTTTAGCCACATCAGGATCGTTGCTATGTTGATGGGGGGTGTAGTAGTTGAGGGCAAGGCAAACGAGCGATCGCACGTCGGGCATCACCTGAGTAATATCCTGCCGTTTGGGATTTTGCATCCAATCCATATCCGCGTGAAAACCGCGATCGAGCCACGCTTGCAGGCGACGATCTGCTTCGGTTAGTGCCGAATCTTGAATAGCCGCAGCGATACCGACACGATTAAAACCTAACTCGCGTGCCTTTTGTTTGATATCGATGGATGAGATGTTTGCGATTTTCAAAAATTATTTATTACCTTATTTTTTGCCAGGCGTAACGCAGAATCCTTATCTCCTTTAACCTGTAAGTACCTTTATACAAAAGCAGAGGCACAGTCCCGACCTGGCATGGTATGTTGTGACTTGCTATCGTCTATTATAGATAAAAGTATGCCTACTGCGAAACAGGCTCTTGCCTGCGTCAGAGTATGCCAGATGCTATCAAATGGGTATCAACTTATCCATGTATTCCGGTGCGATCGAAATACAAGAACAGTGTTTATTCTTGCTGGCATATTGGAGTTTCTCACTAATTCTTGGGGTTTTTAGAACCTGTTTGAAAAGTATTCAGAACGCCTTTGAGCCTCTGTGACAAGGCTATTGTAAGGTAAGAGGGTCTTCTCGTAGACCCTCATAATGACACGACTAGCATACGACACTGACCTCACCGATGCCCAGTGGGAAATTCTCAAACCCCTGATTCCTGAAGCTAAACCCGGCGGACGGCCTCGTACACTCGACATGCGAGAAGTCCTCAATGCCATTTTTTACCTGCTGGCCAATGGGATTAAATGGCGAGCGATGCCCCACGACTTACCCAACTGGCAAAGCGTTTACAGCTATTTTCGGGCTTGGGAAGCCGACAGCACCTGGGAGAGACTCAACAGCGTTTTACGCATCCAGCTCCGAGTGGCAGCGGGACGCAACGCTCAGCCGAGTGCAGGCAGTGTAGACAGTCAATCGGTCAAAACAGCCAGTGGGGGTGAGGAAATCGGATTTGATGGCGGCAAGAAGGTCAAAGGACGCAAACGCACTATCTTGGTCGATACGATGGGACTGCTGCTGGGGGTCTGTGTGCATAGTGCGGGACGTTCTGACCATGCCGGGATGATTTTAATCGCCACGTTTTGGGCTTGGTTGTGGCAATGCCTGCAAGTGATTTGGATAGACAGCACCTTTGCTGGCAAGGAATTTATGGCGAAGATTGCACAACAGTTTGGTTGGAAGTTAGAACATCTTAAGCGAACCGATGAGGAGTCTGGTTTTCAGGTCATTCCTAAGCGTTGGGTGGTGGAGCGGACTTACTCTTGGTTTGGACATTATCGGCGCTTAAGTAAAGACTATGAATTTTTGCCCACCACTAGCGAAATGATGCTGTTTGCAGCTATGGTACATTTGATGGTGCGCCGATTAGAGCCTAAAACTCATACTGATTAGGCTATCCTAAAACTTTTCAAACAGGTTCTTACAAGCGCTATTTACGCTTACGGAAAGATCGGAATTAATATTATTGATGTATGCGCTACTTTGCTGTTGAGTTTAGTATTTTCAGCATTTATATTAGCTGGCTCGGCAGGATATGTCGCAGGATATAATGCAATAGTGGGAGTTCAGAAAGAAATTTGCGTTCGCGGTAATGTTGTAAGTAAGTTTACTTCCGGCAATAGAGCAACATCGTATATTATTGAGATTAACGATGTAAGTGAGAATAGACTAATCAGAATTGGCATAGATCGAGATCGTTACGAGAGTTTACCAATTAATAGTTATTTTAAAGCTGAAATGTTCAAAGGCTCTTTAGGTCTCCTGTACTATAGAAAACCTGGAGGGCGCACTCCAATGGCTTGCTGACATTGTCTATCTAAATTGCGATCTTTCGAGTTGCAATTCTCTACATAAAACTTAGCAATTTTGCTTGGGATTATTATGCAAGTGCCATCCCAATATCTGCTTGGTGCACTCAATTTCATCAAAATTTTACTAGCTCATGTCAAAAAAAGGCTTACGAATTACGGGGGGATGCTTAATCGGATGTGCTCTATTAACGTATTGGATGTGGCATAACTCATTTAATCAAATTGCTCCTGTGGAGCAAGACTTTATTTTACAAAGGGGACAAACTGTATCACTGGCATTTACACCAGTTTTAGAAGAGGCTCCCTATACGGTTAGTTTAACTTTTGATAAAGCCCAAAAAACATCTCTTGATTGTTATACTGTTCAGTCATCCAATGTTGAATGGAAGATTCTTGTAATTAATACAGATTTTATACAGAGCGGCAATTTACATGGCCCAAAAGCATCATGTAATGACGATAGTGAAGTAGTAAGGATTAAATTTGAGATTCCAAATTTTATACTGAATTATCAACACTTGCTTATCCTATCTGTAGCTGATAGAGGACAACGCAAGATTAAACTGCAATCTCACGTTTCTATATCTCCTGGTGGTATTGGCGTGCATTATGTTTTTAATGACTTAGCTGCTAAGGAGATTGCCATGTGCGTGCTCTTAGCTTTTGGATTAGGGTGTTTCTTTCCAGATATGTGGAATTTTGCATTTAGCAGGCAAACTCAAAAGTTCTAGCGTATAAAGTTAAGTGCTGTGATGGGTATAGCGATCGCCTCCGCCAAGCAAGCTCGCGCAAAACAAAAGTAGTTCAAAGCGATCGCAGTCATGTCATACCGCGATCGCCCGTATATGTAGTGATTGGGTAAGAGTTAGCTGCGATCGCTCAGGTTAAAATGTAAAAGTAACGGATGATAATGAGGGCGATCGGACTCTATGTTGCTGCAAGAACTTAAAGAACAGGCTTTTAAGCTATCACCCAGCGATCGCCTTGCGCTAATGGGTGCGATTATTGAGTCTCTACAAGGTACATTAATTACCCAGCCTGATTTTAGACAAAGCGATCGCTCTAAAGCAATTCGACGAATGCGAGGGTTGCTAAAAACTGACCGACCCGCACCGACAGATCGAGAAGTGAATGCAATGTTAGAAGAACGACGTAGGGAAAAGTATTTTTAGTGAGAGTTTTAATTGATACTAATATCATCTTGGATTTCCTGTTGCAGCGAGAGCAATTCCTAAAAGATGCAGAATCCCTGTTTCAAGCAATTGACTCTGGTCAAGTTGTTGGATATGCTACAGCTACAACGCTCACTGATATTTTTTACATTGCTCGAAGACACACTAGCAGCATTGAGCAAGCGCGACAAGCAGTTTCAGAGACACTGACAGTTATGGAAATTTGCCCAGTGAGTAGAGCAGTTTTGGAATCAGCTTTCATCTCTAATATAGCTGATTTTGAAGATGCTATTCAAATTGCTTGTGCTGTAGCACAGGGACTAGATGCGATTTTGACCCGCGATGCTCAAGGCTTTGCAAACTCATCCGTTCCTGTGCTATCAATTCAAGAGCTTTTAAAGCGATTGGGAACGCAGGATAGCAAATAGCCACCTGAGAGTCAAAATAGCGATCGCCTCCGCCAAGCAAGCTCGCGCAAAACAAAAGTAGTTCAAAGCGATCGCAGTCATGTCATACGGCGATCGCCCGTGCGATCGGTTATTGGGTGAGAGTTAACAGCGATCGCCTCCGCTTGTCCAAATGCTTTCTACAAAAGATTAAGAAATTTGTCTATATCCACACGGGCTTGTTTTAAAATATGAGCTAGAGTCGAACGTTTAACAGATCGGTGAGATGGAATAGTTAACTTAATAGTCTGTTCAGGTAGTTCTTTCTCTAATCGAATGTGACTGCCTCGCTGGCGAACTGCTACCCACCCATCTCGTTCTAGAGCAGCTATAATTTGCGTATAGGAGGTTGTTTGAGAATGTAAGAAAGCTCTCGTAATTATAATCTGAGTAATACAAAACCGTAGAATTACGAGAGTTATAACGACCAAATAGTCAAAATAGTCAATCTACGATTAATATGCAGGATGCAATCCATTTTTACACAAGATTTTATGAGCGTAGTCCTAGAGCAGCAAGATCTTCAACTCAATCGATCCTATGATGCCTATTTCCTGGTCGTGCATGGCAGTCAGGATCTGCATTCCTGGTTGGTTCTGCAAGAACTGATCGAGTGTGCCAATGCCATAGGCGATGTTGTAGTTGGGGGTGGATGCCTGGAAGGACAACCAAGTTCACTATCCCAGCAAATTCAGGATTTTTGTGCAGAAATATGCGAAGAAATATACGAGCAAGGCGATACAGAAGATATTAATGTAGCAGTTGTGCCATTGTTCCTCTTGTCTGGCGTGCATGTCATGGCAGATCTTCCATCTGAGGTGGCGATCGCTCGGCAAAAATTGATTGGCTCCTTCGCTCATTTAGATAGACAAATTACCCTGGAGATCGTGCCCCATTTAGGTACTCATCCAGACATCCCCGCTTTGCTCAAATCTATATTTGAGATGGAAACTTCATCTCTCAAAGAACAGTTCGAGCATACAAACATTGGATTAATTCTGCTATCTCATGGTAGCCGCCGACCTGAAGCCGTTCAAAGTATTGAAAATTTAGCGAGTCAATTGGGCGCGATCGCTGCTCATTGGACTGGCACACCCACCTTAGACGCGCAAATCGAGCAATCGATCGCGCAAGGGAGAGATAGCATTGTTGTCATGCCTTATTTCCTGTTTGCAGGAGAAATTATGAACGCGATCGCCAAACAAATATCTCTCTATGCCGATCGCATTCCCATTTATATCGCTCCTATCCCATTCTCCCCTGCTCAGATTGCCGACATGGCGATCGATTTAGTCAATTAGCCTATTGAGTTTGGTGTTTTAGGTGCAAAAATTGAGTTTTATGGCGCTTTAGGCGTGAAAGGGGTATACTTCCCACCTAGACCTTCTACAATAGTGCGTGTATTGGCAATTAGCATACCTGCATAGGTTTCTGCCTCGCTGCCCTTTTCACCCAAGCCATCAGCATATAGCTCTCGCTCTGACACCTTAACTTTCGCTTCTTTCGCAACCGTCTCGATCAGTTTGGGATTGATCGTTACTTCGGCAAAAATGGTGGGAACTTTGGCATCTGTAATTACTTTTACCAACTCTTTAACTCTTGTTGGAGTGGGTTGTTCTTCTGTACTGATGCCTCCTAATGCTCCTTCTACTGGGATATTATAGGCTTTGGAGTAGTAGCCTAGGGCATCGTGCGTTGTAACTAGCTTGCGGGATGTGGGAGGGATAGTCTCAACTTGAGATTTAATCCACGCATCAATTTGTTGGAGTTCATTTGTAATTCTAGTTGTATTTTGCTTGTAGGTATTAGCTTGTTCGGGTTGGAGCGCGCTCAACTTCTCGCTGATAACCTCAGCGATCGCAATTCCATTTTTGGCATCATTCCAGACATGGGGATCGGCAACCTTTTGGCCGCGATCTTCAAATTCTAGCGTTTTAGTTACGGCTAGCTCGTTTACGGCAATTTTAGGGGCGGGATTGGATGTTGAGCTAATTAGCTTAATTAGGCTTGGCTCAAAATCGTAGCCGCCGTAGAGAATTAGCTTTGATGTTTCAATTGCCTTGCGATCCTCGGGTGTAGGCTGGTAAACATGGGGATCCGACCCTGGGGAAATCAAGCATTTAAGAGCTATGGTGTCGGCGGCAATTTGCTGGGTGAGGCCGCAAAGCACGGAGTTAGTTGCCACAACCTGAGCGCGATTGGCTGGCGGTGTAGTTTGTGCCACAGGCGAACTGACAGGAGTCGTTTGAGTCGTTGTGGTTGTAGTCTGTGTTGTGGGACTGCAACTGACCAGGCTTACTGTAACTGCCAGCAGTGCGGTTCCTTTGGTAATGCCTTTGCTGATGGGAAGGCGATCGCTAAGTTGTTTAAATAATGTTCGCGCCATTGTATGCTTAGTTTCTGAAATATTTTGAAAACGATTATCATTATTATATAACTGAAGTCAAGCAGCCATAAAACACTCCTGCCGTGTTATAGCCTTTTTCAATTGAGAACAGATTTTATTGACGTGGTGAAAGGGTGGAACCCCTTCAAACCCCCTGTCCTTAAGCAAAATATCCTGAAACCCTCACTGTTAGGCCTCCTCAGGAAGAGGGGAATAAAACAACTCCTAAAAGTTTTAATTTTGATTTAGTTCGAGCACAACTCTTGCTTCGGCAGCAAAATCACCATTGGGGTAATCTTTAATAATTTCCTGCAGGTAGCTTTTATCCTTGCGATCGCCCAGGAAATATTGAGCAAAAAGCAGATCGTCGATATATACACTCCGAGGAAACTTTGCTTTTAACTCATTCGTAATCTCCGCAATACGCCTTTTCGTATCGTTTTTAACAAGTTCGTCAACCTTTTGCGCATAATCAGAATCTTCTTTTCCCACCTTTTCCCAAACATTTTGAGAATAAGAGAAAGTCCCAGCCCAAATTTCCTGAGGAAGATTGGGGTTGTTGAGATTTGGCGGTCGATAGCCTTTCTCCCAAAACTCTATGCTTGTCTTAACTCCTGCTAGGGGATGAATACGCAGATTTTCATCGCTAAGGAATTTTTCAAATTGTTTTAGAAGAGTTGAAGCAGTCATGAAAAGCGTCTTTTCTCTGATTTGGGGAGGTGTAGCAGGATCTTCAAGTAGTTTCTGATAGAGCGAAACAGCAATAGCATTAGGATTACCTAGTTGATAAGCCTCGCGTACTTCTGAAGTACTTCTATGATTTAGGTCGCAAACCCAAAAGCGCTCGCATACATCCCTATTTTCCGTCCGCCCTGTTCCAGTAGGTATATATGCAAATCGCCCCCCATTCCAGATCGGGAGATAGCCATTTTTATATCCCCCAGCATTTGCCCAACTAGAAGCAATTTGATAAAGTGATTCAGGTGTATTTTGTTCCTGTAATACCAGAAGTTTTTGCCAACGTTGCCGTTGCTCTATCAGCATTTTGCGTGCTTCTTTCCCTAAGCTCCCTATTCTCCATGGTAGATCCCGTAAATTATGTATTGTCCTCTCGGAAATTCTCTCAAGTTCTCGATCCAGATTTTTAGATATTTCTAATGCTTGACGATAATCGTGTACTCGAGCATGTTTGACAGCTAGAGCATATTTAAGTAGCGCTTCTATGGGATTAGTTTGAGGCTCATCCAGCAATATCTCGATTTGCTGAATAGATAGGCCAATATCTAAAAGGGGACGCAAATATTCGTAAGCGCGAAAAGATACATCCCCATCTCCTACCTTTTCAGTCAACATCTTAATCCAAAGTCTAGTGGCTGACATGACATCATTAGTTGCATAGTATGCCTGAATCAGGCGAAAAGAAGCATCATCAGCTCCTGGATGATCTGGATAACGACTCAGCCAATCTTGCCATTCTCTAACCTTTTGCTCTGCGGGTTTTCTTAAGGCTTTGTCTCGGGTTGCCCCATATTTTTCCTCTATTTCTTTATCCCAAGAATTTGAGAAATAAGGTCTCCCGATTAATTCTCCATACTCGCGACAGCCACGGGTAAATCTTGAGTTTGGATATCTTGTAGTTAAGGGGAGTAAAAAGTAAATACCAAGCTCTGGAATTTGGCTGAGATCGCGGTCGATTAGGTCGCTAATAAGCTCTTTCCCAACAGAATCGTCATGTCGCTCTAGCTCAATAATAGCCAATGACCGATATTCAGATTTTCGATCTCCAGCTATTTGGCGTAGAAACTCCCTTTGAAAACTAGAAATACTTCCTTTTTTTAATCTCCCACTTTGATAGTCCCACATAATTTCATGCCGATCGTTACTTTGGAACTGCTGAAAAGTTTCATAGCCAATTTTTATGTCCTCTGCAGTTGGTTTGACCAGCTTCTCATATTTTCTTCGCCACCGCTCGACCATACTCTCACTTTTCTTTTCCTTTTCAGTCGGTTCCCGATTGATGCTCTCTTGATATTTTTTATTCAACTGCTCCATATATATGGTTGATTCTAAATGCTCTAAAAAGCGTCTATTGAAACTTTCATAATCATCGCGATCGCCACTTTTTCGCGCTAATTCGATCAGACGATCGCGCATAACTGGGTTATCCAATTCAAACTCTGAGCCTTTGAAAGCCACCTCAAAGAAGGGATCGCACCTACATGAGGGGTTTCGCTCAATTTGCTTAATCAGCCAAATAGTCGTGTATGGCTTCCCTAAACTGCGAATGCCGTTAATTCCATATTCTTGCCTGATCGGGTCGTTCGATCGCGTATAGTAGTCGAGTAGCGGATAGGCTTTGACACCATACTTCTTCCATGCTGGAGTAGATATACCTCCCTTCCACTTAATCGCGATAAAGTCATTCCGCACTGCTTCCACAATCGGAATCAGCTCCGGCTCCTTGAGCAGGCGATCGCGCATTAGATCGTCAATTTCAAATTTGGTAATTTCCTCTGGAGTCAGCGATCGCTGCGAAATTTCCGTTATTACTCTCTGCTGTCGATCCAGAGCTTCATTAAGAATTTTTTCAGGATCGGGAGGCAATTCGGTCTTATTTTCTAATTCTGATGCCACCAACAGACTGTGAATTACCAAGATAATCAACACATGACCCAACCAGACAAATGTCTTGAGTCTGTCTGGTTGGCGATCGCGATCGGACTCTTCAGTTGACATGTCTGCAATTCCCTAGAGTTAGGGAATCCTCCACTTAGCTGCCACCAATGCGGGCAACATCGCGGGCGTTCTCTTCAAATGCAGCATTGAGCGCGTCGTCGCCGCTCAGACCAGATGCGACGGCATTGTTTATCGCCTGTAGCACCCGCTTGTAGTCCTTCGGCATCACCTTGACGAACTTCGGTACCATTTCCTCCCAGCGATCGAGGACTGTCTTCGCTTTGTCACTCCTGGTGTAATCGACATGTTTTTGGATAATCTGACGAACTTCCGCAACTTCAGATGGATCGTCTAGAGGTTCCAAGCCCACCATCTGCACGTTGCAGCGCGTGGCAAAGTCCCCTGCTTCGTCCAAAACATAGGCAACGCCTCCACTCATACCCGCCGCAAAGTTGCGTCCGGTAGAACCGAGAATCACTACCCTGCCACCTGTCATGTATTCGCAACCGTGATCGCCAACAGCTTCCACCACGGCGGTCACGCCAGAATTGCGCACGCAGAACCGCTCGCCTGCAACGCCGCAAATGTAAGCCTCACCGCTCGTTGCGCCGTAAAATGCCACGTTCCCAGCGATGACGTTGTCGGCAGCAATGAAAGTAGAAACGGCGGGTGGATAAAGAATTATCTTGCCACCACTCAAACCTTTGCCGAGGTAGTCGTTGGTATCGCCTTCCAATTCCAATGTCACGCCTTTCGGTACGAAAGCACCAAAGCTCTGACCGGCGCTGCCCTGGAAATGCAGATGAATGGTATCTTCGGGTAGCCCCTGCCAATGCCGCTTGGAAATTTCATTGCCGAGAATCGTACCAACAGCACGGTTGACGTTCTTAATCGGTAGAGTTGCCCTGACAGGTTCGCCGCGTTCGATCGCACCTTTACACAAATCCAGCAGCACCGCCATATCCAGCGATTTCTCCAGACCGTGATCCTGGGGAATCTGGCAGTAGCGCCCGACTTCGGGGCCAGCTTCCGGTTGATAGAGGATCTTGGAGAGGTCGATATTTTTAGCCTTCCAATGCGCGATCGCCTGCTTTGGTTCCAAAATATCAGTGCGTCCCACCATCTCATTGAACGTGCGGAAGCCAAGCTGCGCCATAATTTCCCGTACTTCCTGGGCGACGAATCGCATGAAGTTTACAGTATGGGCGGGATCGCCGACGAAGCTTTCCCGCAGGAGGGGGTTTTGAGTGGCAATGCCTGCGGGACAGGTATTAAGATGACAGACGCGCATCATAATGCAACCAAGCGTCACTAGAGGAGCGGTAGAGAAACCAAATTCCTCCGCGCCCAAGAGGGCAGCGATCGCTACGTCGCGTCCGGTTTTAAGCTGTCCGTCGGTTTCTACCACAATACGGCTGCGCAAATTATTCAGAACCAGGGTCTGATGGGTTTCGGCTAAGCCTAACTCCCAGGGCAGTCCGGCGTGTTTAATCGAAGTCTGCGGTGACGCTCCCGTACCGCCATCAAAACCGGAGATCAGTACCACGTCAGCGTGGGCTTTGGCAACTCCTGCGGCGATCGTGCCGACTCCCACTTCAGACACCAACTTCACATTAATCCGAGCATCGCGGTTGGCATTTTTTAAGTCGTGAATTAACTCCGCTAGATCTTCAATCGAATAGATATCGTGGTGCGGTGGTGGCGAAATCAGTCCCACTCCAGGCGTAGAATGCCGCACTTTGGCAATCCACGGATAAACCTTCTTCCCAGGCAACTGACCGCCTTCACCCGGTTTAGCTCCCTGCGCCATCTTGATCTGGAGTTCCTTCGCTTGAGATAGATACAAGCTGGTCACGCCAAAGCGACCGGAGGCAACTTGCTTGATCGCGCTGTTCTTGGAATCGCCCAACTCGTTCGTCCAGGTGTAGCGTTCCGGATCTTCGCCACCTTCACCCGTATTGGATTTGCCACCGATGCGATTCATGGCGATCGCCAGCGCCTCGTGTGCCTCTTTTGAGATAGAACCGTAACTCATGGCTCCAGTTTTGAAGCGTTTTGTAATTGCTTCAATTGGCTCCACTTCCTCAATTGGAACTGGCTGGCGCGGTTTGAATTCTAACAGCCCCCTTAGCGTAAAATGCTTGCGGTTCTGCTGGTTGACCTGCGTTGCATAGGTTTTGTAGATCTCGTAATTGTTCGTGCGCACGGCCTTTTGCAAAGCATGGATGGTCTCTGGGCCGAACAGGTGCGCTTCTCCATCCTTCCGCCACTGGTACTCACCGCCCACATCCAATGCTTGTCCCAATGTATGTCCGTTCGTAGGTCGATCTGGGAAAGCATGTGTATGTCGCAACACTGCCTCTTTGGTAATTACCTCTATATCCGCACCTTCAATGCGAGAGGCCGTCCAGGTAAAGTATTTATCGATGACTGACTGATTCAGTCCGATCGCTTCAAAAATTTGAGCGCCGCGATAGCTCTGAATTGTGGAGATGCCAATTTTGGAGGCAACTTTGATTACCCCCTTGGTTGCGGCTTTGATATAGTTTTTAACCGCTGTCGAGTAATCGACATTGAGCAGAATATTCTGGTCGATCAGATCCTCAATCGTCGCAAATGCGAGATAGGGATTAATCGCGCCGCATCCGTAACCGATCAGGGTAGCGAAATGATGCACCTCGCGAGGTTCGCCAGATTCTAACACCAAACCGACGCGCGTGCGGGTACCATTGCGGATTAAATGATGGTGCAATCCCGAAACAGCCAGTAGTGCAGGAATCGGTGCCAGATCGGGGTTGACACCGCGATCGCTCAGAATGATAATAGCCGCGCGATCGGCGATTGCTCGATCTGCCTCGGCAAAAATCGCCGCTAACGCTGCTTCGAGTCCAGCCACACCTTTTTTAGGATCGAACAGTATGTGGATGGTTGCCGAACTAAATCCCCGTTCGTTTGCATACTTTAACTTCATCAACTCTTCATTAGTAAGAATCGGTGATTTGAGCGAAATCAAGTGGCAGCTTTCGGGTTCGGGTTTGAGTAAATTTCGTTCCGTCCCAATCGTCGTTTGGGCAGAGGTAACGATCTCTTCTCGAATTGAATCGATCGGTGGATTGGTGACTTGGGCGAATAACTGTTGGAAATAGTCGTAGAGCAACTTCGGGCGATCGGACAGCACCGCCAGCGGCGTATCCGTTCCCATCGAACCTACAGCTTCCACCCCATCCCGCGCCATCGGAGTCAGCAACAACCGCAACTCCTCAAATGTATACCCAAACGCCATTTGATGGGCAATTAATCCCCACTTGTTCAGGGAAGTTGGCGAGATGAATCCTGCGGCTTCCCATATATCCTCTTGACCTGGATGTTGGGAAGTTGGAGGCGTTTCCCGTGTATCTAGCTCGGGGGGCAGTGGCATACGTGCGTGGGGGATAGGGGGAATGCCCTCGCGCAGATCCTCCAATTTAACCAAATTCTCGTCCAACCACTGGCGATAAGGCTGCTGCGTCACGATCGCTTGCTTGATTTCCTCATCTGCAACGATCCGCCCTGCCTGCATATCTACTAGGAACATCCGCCCCGGTTGCAGCCTGCCCTTGAGCGCCACGCGCTCCGGTT